>NZ_CP081878.1:1076666-1385555 GCF_022170825.1 Exiguobacterium acetylicum
GTACGGACGTCGTCGGTAACAAAACGAAGATCAAGGTCGTCAAGAACAAGATTGCACCTCCGTTCAAACAAGCGGAAGTTGACATCATGTATGGTCTCGGGATTTCAAAAGTCGGTGAGTTGATCGACATCGGAACAGATCTTGATATCGTTCAAAAGAGTGGTGCATGGTACTCGTATAACTCAGAGCGTCTCGGTCAAGGACGTGAGAATGCGAAACAATATATGGTCGAGCATCCGGAAGTCGCAGCAGAGGTTGAACGTTTGATTCGTGAACATCACGGTCTCGTCGATCGCGCAGAGCCGGTTGATTTCGAAGCGGAACAACCAGAAGATTTATTTGCTGAATAAGCCGTTTTAGAGAGGATTCGCATGCGAATCCTCTCTTTTTTAGTGTAAAAGAGGAAAACAGTGGAATTCTTTCCCGTCCGTTCGTTGACAATGAACGAGTGCTATCCTTACAATATAGATGTACGTTTTTTAGACAGCTTCGATGAAATACCGAAATGAACTAAGAAACACCTTGCAAAGGGGAGGTGAACCCATGAGTACACTGACTTGGATTGTCATACTTCTCCTCACTTTGCTGATCGCATTCATCGTAGGCTACTTCTTGCGAAAGTCGATTGCAGAAGCGAAAATTCAAGGCGCAGAAACGGAAGCGAATAAAATCGTCGAACGTGCGCGTGAATCAGCTGAGGCAACGAAAAAAGAAGCAGTACTCGAAGCGAAAGATGAAGCATTCAAACTTCGTAACGAAGTGGAAAAAGAATTGCGTGAACGTCGCCAAGAGCTAGCGAAACAAGAAGCCCGGTTGCTCCAGAAAGAAGAGACACTCGATCGCCGTGTTGATGCCATCGACCGTAAGGAAGATCAAATCAATACACGTGATGCAGAGATCGCGAAACGGAAGCATCAAGCTGAAGAACTAGAGCGCAAAGTAGAGGACCTGTATGAACAGGGACGTCAAGAGCTTGTCCGCGTCGCGAATTTATCGCAAGACGAGGCAAGAACGATCATCATGGATGAGACGAAACAGGCTGCTTTACATGATGCAGCCATTCTTCAAAAAGAAATCGAACAAAAAGCAAAAGAAGAAGCCGACAAGAAAGCACGTAACATCTTGTCACTTGCGATTCAACGGTTCGCCGCTGAACATATCGCAGAGACGACTGTATCGGTCGTCAACTTACCGAACGATGAGATGAAAGGTCGGATCATCGGACGGGAAGGCCGCAACATCCGTACGCTCGAAACCTTAACGGGGATCGACTTGATCATCGATGATACGCCGGAAGCCGTCATTTTGTCTGGTTTTGACCCAATTCGTCGCGAAGTCGCTAAAATGGCGCTCGAGAAATTGGTTCAGGATGGTCGGATTCACCCGGCCCGTATTGAAGAGATGGTCGATAAGTCCCGTCGTGAAGTCGACGAGCGGATTCGAGAAATCGGAGAAGAAGCGACGTATGATGTCGGGATTCATGGCATTCATCCGGACCTTGTCAAAATTCTCGGTCGCTTGAAGTACCGTACGAGTTACGGACAGAACGTCCTGTATCACTCACTTGAGGTTGCCCACCTTGCGGGTATGATGGCAGCTGAACTTGGAGAAGATGTCACGCTTGCGAAGCGTGCGGGTCTTCTACATGATATTGGGAAAGCGATCGACCACGAAGTCGAAGGCAGTCACGTTGAGATTGGTGTTGAGCTCGGTACGAAGTACAAAGAGCATCCGACGGTCATCAACGCGATCGCATCCCACCACGGGGATACGGAAGCGACATCTGTCATTTCCGTCTTGGTTGCAGCAGCGGATGCCTTATCTGCCGCTCGTCCAGGTGCACGTCAAGAGACACTCGAAAGTTATATCCGCCGTCTCGAACGCCTCGAGGAAATCTCGGAATCGTTCGACGGTGTCGAAAAATCATTTGCGATCCAAGCGGGTCGTGAAGTCCGTATCATCGTTCGACCTGACGTCGTCGATGATGTGCTGGCTCACAAGATGGCGAGTGACATCCGGAAAAAAATCGAAGAAGAACTCGATTATCCGGGACATATCAAGGTCACGGTCATTCGGGAAACACGAGCAGTCGAATACGCGAAATAAGTGGAGTGGCGGGCGACCGCCACTTTTTTTAATGAACGGAGGAACAACAAATGAAGATTTTATTCATCGGAGACGTCGTCGGTGCACCCGGTCGACATATCCTGCAACAATTCACAGCACGCTTAAAAGCAAAATATAACCCGAACGTCATGCTCGTCAATGGTGAAAACGCAGCACATGGACGCGGGATCACGAAGTCGATCTATCATCAATTCCTCGAACTCGGATTCCACGGCATCACGATGGGAAACCATACGTTTGATAACCGTGATATTTTTGACTGGATTGACGACGCGGACCGGATCGTTCGTCCGGCAAACTATCCAGAAGGAACGCCAGGACGCGGGATGATGATCGTCAAGGCAGGCAATAAAAAGATTGCCGTCATCAACGTGCAAGGGACCGTGTTCTTACCACCGCTCGGCGACCCGTTCCGGACGGTCGACGCATTGATTGCAGAAGTCGAAGGGAAGGTCGATGCGATCTTTGTTGATGTCCACGCAGAAGCAACGAGTGAGAAAATCGCAATGGGTTATCACCTTGACGGTCGCGTTCAAGCTGTCGTCGGCACACATACACACGTCCAAACAGCGGATGAACGTGTCCTTGACGGGGGAACAGCCTACATCACCGATGTTGGAATGACAGGTCCATTGAATGGTGTCCTCGGTATGCGTCAAGAAGATGTTTTACGAAAATTTAAAACACAGCTCCCAACACGGTTTGAAGTTGCCGAAGGACGGGAACAACTTAATGGAGTCTTGATTCATATCGATGACACAACAAAAAAAGCAACGAAGATTGAACGGATTCATCTGACGGATCAGTCAGTATTCTTCGACTGATTGCCACTTCTGGATGGGGAGGTACACGCATGGACGTCCTGAAAGTATCAGCTAAGTCGAATCCAAACGCGGTAGCAGGTGCACTCGCGGGTGTCATTCGAGAGAGAGGTTCCGTCGAGATTCAGGCCATTGGTGCGGGAGCGCTCAATCAGTCTGTCAAAGCCGTCGCCATCGCACGTGGATTCGTGGCTCCTTCTGGCATCGACTTGATTTGTATCCCAGCCTTCACAGACATTTTGATTGATGGAGAAGAGAGAACCGCCATCAAACTCATCATTGAACCACGATGACGAATTGGACATAGGTCCTATTGCAAGTAGACCATTTACTCGACTGGAGTAGATGGTCTTTTTGCTACGTCTACGAAATTTTCTTACCTTTCCACCGAGGGAGCATTGTACTACTTCCGGTAAATCGGTATCATGAGGGAGGATAGAGAGAACTATCATTTCAGGGGACAGAGAAGGAGCGAACGTCGATGTATAATCAGTTATCATGGAAAGTTGGCGGTCAGCAAGGAGAAGGGATCGAATCAACAGGCGAAATCTTTGCGATTGCCTTGAATCGACTCGGCTATTACTTATACGGCTACCGTCACTTTTCGTCACGTATCAAGGGAGGGCACACGAATAACAAAATTCGTGTCGCAACACAGGAAGTCCGAACGATTTCCGATGATCTCGATATTTTGGTCGCGTTCGACCAAGAGACGATCGACGTCAACTTCCATGAGTTACGTCAAGGTGCCATCATCATCGCGGATGCGAAATTCAATCCAACGAATCCAGACGAAGCACGTGCCTCGTTGTATGCGATCCCATTTACGGAGATCGCGGCTGATCTCGGTACGGCATTGATGAAGAACATGGTTGCGATTGGTGCATCGAGTGCGATTCTTGGGATTGCACCGGAGCGTTTCCAAGCAGTCGTCGAACAGATTTTTGGACGAAAAGGTCCAGACATGGTTGAGAAAAACTTAGCGGCAATCCGTGAAGGTGCAGCGGCATTTGAAGCATTAGCAGGAGATGGTGAGCGATTCGTCTTAGATCCAGCAGACGGAAAACAGCGGATGTTCATGATCGGAAACGATGCGATCGCGCTTGGTGCGATTGCTGGTGGAGCACGTCTGATGGCGGCTTACCCGATCACACCATCATCTGAGATCATGGAGTACTTAATTAAGAAATTACCGCAGTTCGGTGGAACCGTCGTTCAGACAGAAGATGAACTGGCAGCGGTGACGATGGCAATCGGTGCCAACTACGCTGGTGTTCGTGCCTTGACGGCCTCTGCTGGTCCAGGACTATCGCTGATGGCGGAAGCAATCGGACTATCTGGAATGACGGAAACGCCGCTCGTCATCGTTGATACACAACGAGGTGGTCCGTCAACAGGGCTACCAACGAAACAGGAGCAGTCGGACTTGATGGCGATGATCTACAGCACGCACGGAGAGATTCCGAAAGTCGTTCTTGCACCGTCAACGGTCGAAGAAGCGTTCTACGATGCAGCAGAAGCCTTCAACATTGCGGAAGAGTATCAATGTCCCGTCATTCTATTGACGGATTTAATGTTGTCGCTCGGTAAACAATCCGTCGAACCGCCAGACATGTCTCGGGTTGAGATTCGTCGTGGAAAGTTGATTCAAGAGAACTTGCCAGAACTTGAAGGAAAAGCCTATTTCAAACGCTATGAAGTGACAGAAGACGGAATTAGCCCACGTGTCATTCCTGGTATGAAGCACGGAATCCATCACGTGACAGGTGTCGAGCATAATGAGGAAGGTCGTCCATCGGAAGCGACGAAGAACCGTGTCGATCAGATGACGAAACGACTCCGTAAGCTGAATACATTCCGTCTACCCGATGCTGTTCTCGTAACAGAACATCACGCAGAACCGGATATCTTATTCGTCGGTTTCAATTCGACGCGTGGAACGATCGAAGAGATCATGCCACGTCTTGAAGCACAAGGATTAAAGGTTGATCACCTGCACATCCGTCAAGTTCATCCATTCCCAAGCGAACTCGTCACGCCGCATTTAGAACGAGCAAAACGTGTCATCGTCGTCGAGTACAACGCAACGGGACAATTGGCGAAACTGATCCAGATGAACTGTGGACATGCGTCGAAGATCGAGCATATCCTGAAATTCAATGGCGATCCGTTCTACCCAGCAGAGGTCGTCGAGCAGGTCGTAGGAGGGGTATATCATGGCAACCTTTAAAGATTTTAGAAATGATGTCAAACCAAACTGGTGTCCGGGATGTGGTGACTTCTCGATCCAAGCAGCGATTCAGCGTGCTGTCGCGAACGTTGGTCTTGAACCAGAAGAATTAGCACTGATTTCCGGGATCGGCTGTTCTGGTCGGATTTCCGGTTATATCAATACGTATGGCTTCCACGGCGTTCATGGACGTTCCCTTCCGATCGCCCAAGGTGTTAAGATGGCGAACCGCGAATTGACCGTCATCGCGTCTGGTGGCGACGGTGATGGATTTGCGATCGGTATGGGGCATACGATTCATGCGTTCAAACGTAATGTCGACATGACGTATATCGTCATGGACAATCAGATCTACGGCTTGACGAAAGGGCAGACGTCACCAACCTCTGCACCTGGATTCAAAACGAAGTCGACACCAAAAGGATCAATCGAAAAAAGTGTTTCACCGGTTGAACTTGCTTTGACGGCAGGCGCGACATTTGTTGCCCAAAGCTTCTCGAATGACTTAAAAGGATTGACGCAATTGATCGAGCAAGCGACAGCACATAAAGGATTTGCGTTCATCAACGTCTTCAGTCCGTGTGTCACGTTCAATAAAGTCAATACGTACGATTGGTTCAAACAGAACTTGACGAAGCTGTCTGATATCGAAGGATATGACCCGTCGAACCTGGATCTTGCGAAACAAACGGTTCATGCACACGATGGTCTCGTCATGGGATTGATCTATCAGGATGAGACACGTCCTGATTACCAGTCACAAATCGATGGTTATCAAGAATCCGGTCTCGCCTATGCGGATCTTGAGCTAAACGAAGAAACATTCGGTAAACTGGCAGCAGAATTCATGTAAGATAGAGGAAAGATGTGTTTGGTTTTTTGGGGATGCTAAACATTTGGGAGTTCGCAACATATAAATAAACGTGAACTTCCGAGAAGGAGTCGGGGAAAGATGACGAAATTAGTAACGACGGTAGAAGAGACAGCAACGACGAAAACGATGCGTGCGCTCGTCAAAGAAGAGCGTGGATTTGGTGCAACATTGAAAGAAGTACCGGTGCCCGTACCGAGTCGTGGGGAAGTCTTGATTCGTGTCGAGGCAACATCGATTTGTGGGACGGACGTGCATATCTATGAGTGGGATGCGTGGGCAGCTTCACGTGTCAATCCACCGTATGTTTTCGGTCATGAGTTCTCAGGCGAAGTCGTCGAGCTCGGAGAAGGCACAAAACGTTTGAAACTCGGTGACCGTGTCTCGGCTGAGACGCATATCGTCTGCCATCAATGTAAACAGTGTCTACGTGGTCAATACCATATCTGTAAGAACACGAAGATCATCGGTGTCGACACGCAAGGCTGTTTTGCGGAATACGTCGTCATGCCGGAAGAAAACCTCTGGGTCAACCCGGAAGACATGCCAGCAGGAATCGCCTCGATTCAAGAGCCGATGGGTAATGCCGTTCATACTGTCCTCGCAAGTGATGTCAGTGCCAAAACGGTCGCGATCGTCGGTTGTGGTCCGATTGGTCTGATGGCGGTTTCGGTCGCGAAAGCAGCTGGTGCTGCGGAAGTCGTCGCAATCGACGTTAACCCATATCGTCTTGAGCTCGCACGGACGATGGGAGCGGATGTTGTCATTGATTCACGTCATGATGATGTCTTAGAGCGAATCGAACGCATGACCGACGGCGACGGGATTGATGTCGTCTGTGAGATGAGTGGTCATCCTGTTGCAATCCGCCAAGCGTTCGAGATGGTGACGGCAGGTGGGGACGTCAACATCCTCAGTCTGCCGGTCAAACCGGTCGAAATCGATTTGACGAATCACGTCGTCTTTAAAGGAGTCCGTGTGCAAGGGATCACGGGTCGGAAGATGTACGAGACATGGAGTCAAGTCTCTGCTTTCTTGTCGAGCGGGAAAGTCGATGTCCGACCATTGATCACACACACGTTGCCGCTTGAGCGGTTCGAAGAAGGATTTGAATTGATGCGTCAAGGGAAATGCGGGAAAGTCGTATTACAACCAAGGGGGACGAATTAATGGGATTTGAACACTTACGGACAGAATTAGAAGAGATGAAACAAGCGGGCACGTTCCGCAACCTCGTGGCACTCGAAAGCGCACAGCATAATCGCGTAACAATCGACGGGAAGGAACTGATTCAACTCTCGTCTAATAACTACCTCGGACTAGCAGCACATCCGCGTCTCGCAGAAAAAGCTGCAGAAGCAGCGCGGACGTTCGGTGCCGGAACAGGATCGGTTCGGACGATTGCCGGAACGCTCGAGATGCACCAAGCGTTTGAGCGGGAACTTGCGACATTTAAACATACGGAAGCAGCACTCGTCTTCCAGTCAGGTTTTGCAACGAATCTCGGTGTTTTATCGGCACTGCTCGGTCCTGAAGACGTCGTCATCTCGGACGCGTTGAACCATGCGTCGATCATCGACGGAATCCGTCTGACGAAAGCGAAACGTCGGATTTACAACCACGTCGACTTAGCGGATCTCGAAGCAGCATTACAAGAAACGCAAGATGCACGGACGCGTCTCGTCGTCACGGACGGTGTCTTCTCGATGGACGGGAACATTGCACCACTTCCGGAAATCGTGGAATTAGCTGAGCGATATGATGCGCTCGTCATGGTCGATGATGCGCATGCTTCAGGTGTGCTTGGGAAAGCGGGACGCGGTACGGTCAATCACTTCGGTCTTGACGGACGCGTTGCCTTGCAAGTCGGTACGCTCTCAAAAGCCATCGGTGTTCTCGGCGGATACGTTGCGTGTGAGCAGCACGTCAAAGATTACCTGATCCATAAAGGACGTCCGTTCCTATTCTCGACATCACATCCACCAGCAGTCGTTGAAGCGAACCGCGAAGCGCTCCGCGTCATGGAAGAAGAATCGGTTCTCTTTGATCGCCTCTGGGAAAACACGGAATTCTTCAAACAAGGATTACGCGATCTTGGATTCGATATCGGTACGTCAACAACACCAATCACACCTGTCATCGTCGGGGATGAAGCACGTTGCCACGAGTTGTCGGACCGCTTACGTCAAGAAGGTGTCTTTGCTCAAGGCATCGCCTTCCCGACGGTTGCAAAAGGAAAAGCACGTGTCCGGACGATCGTGACGGCGGAACATACGCGTGAAGATTTAACGACGGCGCTTGCAGCATTCGAAAAAGTTGGTCGTGAATTAAACTTGATCGGTTGATGCTGATCACGGACGAACGTCGTCCGCATACTCTCAGGCAGTGGGTCATCGACCCGCTGCCTGCTGTGCGTCCTGACAGCAGAATCAAAGTTGACCGTTTTTACTTTTGCGAGATAGGGAATACGAATGAGGAAAGGATGTGACCTGATGAGTACGAAGAAAAAAGGGATATTGCTCTCATTTTTGATGCTGACACTGCTCCTTGGGGGTTGTATTCGCATCCAGTACGATGCGACGATTCATACCGATCAGAGTGTCACCTTAAAGACGACATATGCCGCGAAGGAACATCCGGTTGCGCGTTTATTGAATCTGAATCCGAATTGGAATAGTTATGTCAAACAGGCAGAAAAAAATGGCTATGCGGCGAAGACGTTCAAGACGAAGGATGACTACGAAGGTATCCGGATGCAGAAGACGTTCGCAAACTTCAAGGATATGACGTCGATCAAGGACGAATGGAAGACGGGGATCGGTGGAATTCTCATTCCCCCTGATACGAAGTTCGACATGAAAAAATCAGATGGTTTTTGGTTTGATACGTACCGACTCGATACGAATATTGATCTCAGCATCGATCGGTTGAATATCAAAGGTTATCAACCGACAGGACAGGTCAAGAAACTCGCCGATCGTTATATTCGTCAGGCCGATATCGAAATCAAGCTCCACGGTCCGAAAGTGATTGGTCTTCAAAACGGTGAAAAAATCGACTGGTCGAATTATCATGATGTGTCGTGGAAATTATACGGGACGAAAGCGAACCAGCTACAATTAATTGCTTACGTGCCGAACCCGACAGGTTGGATCATTACCGGCATCGTATTGTTGATTGGTGTCGGATTATTCCTCTACTGGGTGTTCCATCGTGTCCGTAAACTACGGCGACAACAATTGAAGACGATCAGCATCTCACTTCTCGTGTGCTTGATTGTTGGAGGCGGGGCGTGGTGGCTGTTTGCAGAAGATACGTCGAGTGCTCCACCGCCAACACGTCAGATCGTCACGCAAGGAAAAAGCGAAATCGTGCCGACGTTCCTCGTTCATGGATTGTTCGGGACGGAGCGGACGTTCGTTCCGATGATTCAGAACTTCACGAATAAGAAAGTCGCCGATGACGGAGGACGATGTGACGTGACACGTTCAGGTAAGGCGACCTGTATCGTCAAACCTTCATCGACCGGTTACCCGCTCGTCCGAATCGTCTTCGCGGATGATGAGGCAAGTCTTGCCGACCAACAAAAGTGGTTAAATGCGGCAATTGCCGCTTATGATGCGAAACAAAAAGCGACCTTTGCTGATATCCAACTTGTTGGACATAGTATGGGTGGTGTCGATGTCGTCGCCTATACGGTGCAAGAAGAGATGCCGTATCATGTCCGAAAAGTCGTGACGCTCGACTCACCGATTGCTGGGTCGGATTATGCGAAGCTCGGATTGACGCTCGCGCCACTCGGAACGAACACGAACAGTCCTGCAATCCGTGATCTTGCAAAAGGTTCGGCGGCGATGAACAATTTAACACAACGGCTTGAGACGTGGCCCCGTGACGTGCTTGTCTATTCGTTCGGTGCAAAGGGCGGTGACTTCAATCTGATTTCTTTAACTAGTTCGTTTGCACTTGAGAACTACACCGATAACATTCAAACGAAATCCTATAAGTATGATCACTTTACAATTCATCGCCGGGAGCCAGTCTTCCGCGAAATCCGCAATTTCTTGTTTAAAGAAAATCAGGTCACGGAGGAGGAGCCATCATGAAACACGTCGCTATCGTCGGCGGAGGAATCGCCGGTCTAACGGCTGCAGCACTGATCGCACAAGAAGGACATGCCGTTACCGTGCTTGAGGGGAGTCGCGAATGGGGAGGATCTGCTGGAAAGTTCACACGCCGAGAGCTGACCTACCCAGTGGGGGCGACGCTCGGGATGGGATTTGAGCCAGGCGGGATTCATGCCCGCGTTCTCGACCATCTCGGGGTGACGCATCGTGTCGAATCGCTTGCCGTCGTCATGACGATTCGCATCGAAGGACATACGATTCATTATTATCAAGATCGTCATGCTTTTCTGTCCGAGTTGACGTCACATTTTCCAGAGCAGGCATCGTCCATTCATGCCTTCTTCGCTGAAATCGAGCAAATTCATGAGGCCATTCGCCCCTTAATGGCAGAACTGCCAGCGTTACCACTCCAAGATTTATCTGACGTAAAACGATTAATCCGTCACGCGAAAAGCGCGGTTCTCTTACCGTATTTCCCGCTGACGATTGGTCATCTATTACGGAAGCATCAGCTAGCAGATACATTGTTCGCACAAGTGATTGATGGAATCTTGCTCGACAGCATGCAGACAGGGCAAGAAGCGTCGGCATTACTTGGAGCTGTCGCCTTATCGATTTATCATGAGGGTGCTTATTACGTCCCTGGGGGGTTATACCGACTTGCTGAACAATTAAAAGAGAATGCAGAGGCAAACGGTGCGACGTGTCTACTTGGACGAAAAGTCACGTCGATTCGAACGACACCGGATGGTTTTTTGATTGAAGACCGTCGAGGACGGCTGACGATCGCAGACGACATCATCTGTGCGGTTCCACTTGAAAGCATTCGGGAAGTCGTCAGTGCAAATATGCAAAAAACGCTACGGAGGACGTATCGTCGACAAGAAAAATTACAGCAGTGGGCGACCTTTACGTATTACGCGGCGATTCCGGAGTCAGTCATCGTCTCAGACGAAGCGTTCCGACAAGTTCACGATCCGTCCTTGCCTTCCGGTCACGCGTTCATCTCTCTCTCCCGAACGGATGACCGGTTACGCGCACCAGTCGGTCAACGGACACTGACGATGTCGTGCCATGTTCCGATTGGTGCGTTTGATAAGACGGACCGGGAACGTTACGACGAACAAGTCGAGACGATGTCAGCGATCTTCGAAGCGATTCTTGAACAACAGTTTCCTGGTTTTAAGCAACAGGCAATCGAACGGCATCCGGGTGGACCGGGTGCGTGGGTTCGCTATACGTTTCGTCCGGATGGTGGAGTCGGCGGATATCCGCAACGTCCGAGCACGAGCCTGTTGTTTGCGGCACCGTTTCGAACAGGCATCAACGGGTTCTTTGCGATTGGTGATACGATCTTCCCTGGTGCTGGGACGATCGGCGCGACGACGTCAGCGATTCATGTTGCCCGACAGTTTGGCGTCAGAATATGAGAAATCGTTGTAAAATGATGAAAGAAGCGACGCATCTGTCGCTTTTTTCACATTTGAGGATTATGATGAGGAAGAGTCGGGAACATGATATCCATGAAGAGAAAGAGAGAAGGAGTGAAAGACCATGGAGACGTTCGAGCAAAAATGTCAGTCGTTCATTCAGGAACGACGACCTGAAGTCGGTCCGATTCAATTCGAGTCAGCGCGGACATTCCTCAATGCACGCGGGTTAAGTGTCTATGAACGGATTTATCAAGGGAAAGAAGAAGTACGATTAGCGTTCGTTGAGCAGACGAACGGACATCAACTCGTTTCTTTAATGGAAAACACATTCGGCAACGGACTGGTCTATTTCGTCTCAACGGCAACCGCGACATGGGATGGCGACCGTTTTGGTGAATACACGTTTTAAGTACATAGAGAGTCCCAGTCGATGACTGGGGCTCTTTCGTGTCGAAACCTAATTGGATTTCGATTCGTAAGGTAGATAAGTGACTCAGTTGAAGGAGGAAACGATGTGTCATCACTTGAACAACCTAAAACATCGACACGGCGGCTTGCGACCGTCTCGTTGATTTTCATGGCGGTCGGATTCGTCGTCTCATTGCCATTTAAAGAAAATGCCTGGGTCTTTTGGCTCCAGAGTGGGTTTGAAGCAGGGCTCGTTGGTGGGATTGCCGACTGGTTCGCCATCACGGCGCTGTTTCGGCACCCACTCGGCTTAAAGATTCCCCACACGAACCTGTTGCCAAAAAATCGGGAACGGGTCATCGAGTCGATCGTTCATATGCTCGAGACGGACTTACTGAATAAAGAAAGTATCGTCGCGAAACTGCAGCATATGACGCTTGCGGACCGTGTCATCAAAATCTTACGCTCGATTCTTGTTTTGCCTGCTTTTCGAGCGACCGTTACCGAACTGATGATTGGTCTGATTCGAAAGTTGCCGAAAGACGCGATTCTTGAATTCGCGGATACACGATTAACGGAAACGATTAAAGCGTATCCGTCAAGACGGCTGGCTGTCCGTGCGATGGAATTGAATGAGGAACGTCGACTTGATGAGTGGTTGATGGATCAGTTACTCGGTTATGGACAACGCCTGCTTGAAGATCCGATCATTCGCGACCAAATCGGACGGCTCGCCTATACAGCGATGATCGACCAAGAAAAGAACACGTTCTTACGAGTGACGGCACGAACCGTGCAAAAAGTCTACTCAGAAGAGAAACTCAGTCTGGTCATTCAAGGCGTCTTGTTGACAGTCATTCAAGATATGCGACAAGTCCATCACCCAAATCGTTTAGCGATTCTTGATCATCTGCGTCGTAATCTGGCACAGTTATCAATCGATGAAGACCGTCTCGCGAAAATCGATGCCTGGAAGGCAAGCGAAGTCGACCGGTTTGACTTTACTCCAGTCATTGAACGTGCTTATGACGCTGGATTACTTGAACTCGAACGCTATTTGACGTCAGATGCCTTTTGGACGGAACGGGCGATGCCAATGCTTTCCCGTGCGTTAGACGACTGGGAACAGCATCCGACATTCAAGGATAGCAGTGATCAGTGGATGAAGGAACAACTCGTTCGCTTCGTCGAGCAAAATCACCAAAAAATCGGTGGACTCGTTCGTGAGAACTTGAACCGCTTCGATACGGAAACATTGATTCATATGATCGAGGATAAGGTCGGCAGTGACTTGCAGTGGATCCGGGTCAACGGGGCATTGTGCGGATTCATCATCGGTTTGATCCTCGGTGCAATCAAGTTGTTCGTCGGATGAGCCGGTGGACGTATGACCTGGCCTTGTCGGAAGCATTTGATTTCAAAGGAATCGTCTCTCGTTTGACAGAAGACCCGTTACAAGTCGAGCGTGCAGGGCGTCTCGTCGTTCCGGTGTTCATCAATGAACAGGCGTACCTTGCAACGATCGAAGCGATGGACGCCTGGACGCTGCGGGTCGACGGGACAGGACCGAAAGAAACGATACTAGCACAATTAAAGCGACGTTTTCGTCTCAGTGAGCCGAATCCCGCGAAACGTCTCAAGGCGACATCGTTACACGCGATCGTTGAACGATTTGGTGACGAACGACTCGTTCTTGACCATTCGCCGTTCACGGCGCTGATCCGTTCGATCATTCATCAACAGATCAACTTATCGTTTGCGCATACGTTGACGGAACGGGTCTTTCGAACATTTGGGACGGTCCAGGACGGAATCATCCTACCACCGATACCACGCCAACTAGCAGTAGCAAATCGAGAAGATTTGCTTGCCTTACAACTATCAGGACGTAAAGTCGATTATCTGCTTGGTGTAGCAAAGGCAGACATTGATTACGAGGCCTTAGCGGCAGCGACCGATGCAGAAATCGCCGAGACACTGATTGCTTTAAAAGGCGTCGGACCATGGACGGTTCAAAATGTCTTAATGTTCGGGTACGGTCGTCCGGATCTATTTCCGGCATCAGATATCGGGATTTTACGCGCTTTCGAACGATTACTTGGGTACCGACCATCAGTGGAAGAAGCAACACGACTAGCCGAAGAATTTGCTCCTGTTCGCAGTCACGCCGCCTATCTGTTATGGCGTTCGATTGAATAAGGAACTATTCTTGTCACTCTATCGCGAGAACGGTATAATGAATGCGACAGAACGAGGAATCGTTCAGAATGCTAAGGGAAGCGACGTGTTCGCTAACGATAGAGGGGACGAATGTGGATGTATACAGATGAACAAATCATCGAAAAAGCTAATGAAATCGCTAAAATGATTTCAGAGACACAGGAAGTAGAACGGTTCAAAGCGGCAGAAGCTAACATCAATGGAAATGAAAAAGTCCAAAAGATGATGAAACAAATCAAGTTCCTTCAAAAAGAGGCAGTCAACTGCCAACATTACGGCAAAACAGAAGCACTCGCACGTGTCGAAGCGAAACTCGATAAATTGTTCGCTGAGCTCGATGAGATGCCTGTCGTCCAACAGTTCCAAGAAACGCAAGAAGAAGTCAACGGACTTCTCCAATACATCACGGTGACGATCTCGAACGGGATTACGGATCAAATCATCGAAGCGACGGACGGAGATGTTCTCGCTGGTAAGACAGGTAGCGGCATGGAAGCAGAAAACAAAAGCGGCGGTTGCGGCTACTAATCACGAAATGAACGAAAAGCCGACGGACATCCGTCGGCTTTTTCTACGAATGAGGTGGAAGAATGGAAGCAGTACACAACACTCCGATGATGAAACAATACTTCTCGATCAAGGCGGATTATCCGGACGCCTTTCTGTTTTATCGGCTCGGAGATTTTTATGAATTATTCTTTGAAGACGCAAAAAAGGTTGCTCATGAGCTGGAATTGACGCTGACAGCGAAAAACGGGAAGAACGCCGAGCATCCGATTCCGATGTGTGGTGTACCGCATCACGCAGCAAACGGCTATATCGAACAGTTGATCGAACGCGGCTATAAAGTAGCACTATGCGATCAAGTGGAAGACCCGAAGTTGACGAAAGGGCTTGTCAAACGTGAGGTCATCCAAGTCATCACACCAGGAACGTTGATGTCTGCTTTGACGGAAAAAGAGAATCGGTACTTAGTCGCGGTCGTCGAACAGGACGGTCGTTTTGGGATTGCCCGCGGAGATGTCTCAACAGGTGAGAGCGCCTTGACAAGCGTTGCGACGCTAGACGGTGTAGTTAAGGAACTGAGTATCATTCTGCCACGAGAGATCATCATCACGACAGAGGAACACGAGACGGCGCTTGCGCACTTACGGATTCCGCTAACGCATAGTTCGCGGCGTGAATCGCATCCACACGGCGATCGCGCCATTGATACGGCACAAGCGGAAGCCTTTGCCGTCCTCTATGCCTACATGCACGATACACAAAAACGGGCGTTGACGCATCTACAACCAGCCGTCGTTTATGAAGCAAGTGACTTCATGCAACTTGAGCCAAATACGGTCAAGAACCTTGAACTCGTCCGTTCAGCACGGACCGGGGACAAAAAAGGATCGTTGCTTGGTTTACTTGACGTGACAGGAACAGCGATGGGTGGACGAATGCTAAAACGTTGGCTCGAAAAACCGTTGTTATCGGAACGCGTCATCACGGAACGACTCGACGCCGTTGAGGAACTGTTGCAACACTATTTTGAACGTCAGCAATTAAAAGATACATTACGCGAGGTGTATGATCTCGAGCGACTCGTCGCAAAAGTCGGTTACGGAACAGCGTCCGCTCGCGATCTCGTGCAATTGAAGTCGACGTTACGGCTGATTCCGCGTATCCAGTCGGCGCTTGAAGAGATGATGAGCGAACGTCTTGGTCAACTCAGCCTTGGACTCGATCCGCACGACGAGTTAAGCGATTTGCTCGATCGTGCCTTCGTTGAAGCACCACCAATCTCAACAAAAGAGGGTGGGATGATCAAAGCTGGTTATTCAGCAGATCTCGACGAGTTACTCGTCGCTTCAAAAGACGGGAAGACGTGGCTTGCGACGCTTGAAGCAAGCGAACGGGCAGCGACAGGGATCAAGACGTTGAAGATTGGCTACAACCGCGTCTTCGGCTATTACATCGAGGTATCGCGTGCCAATGCGAAACTCTTACCAGAAGGACGGTATGAACGGAAGCAAACACTCGCCAATGCTGAACGTTATATCACACCGGAATTAAAGGAAAAAGAAGCGTTGATTCTTGGTGCGGAAGAAAAAAGTGTCACGCTCGAGTACGATCTCTTCTGCGGGGTACGTGACGAAGTTAAAGGACACATCGAAAGCTTACAACGGGTTAGTCGCCGGATCGCAGAACTCGACGTCCTCGTTGCACTCGCGGAAATCGCTGAGACGCACGACTACGTCCGACCGATCACGACGACGGGACGAACGGTTGATATTCAGCAAGGACGTCACCCGGTCATTGAGACAGTCTTACCGCGCGGTGAATACGTCGCGAACGGAATCACGTTAAACGAAGGACGCGAGATGTTGTTGATCACTGGACCGAACATGTCCGGTAAATCCACATACATGCGACAATTCG
This sequence comes from Exiguobacterium acetylicum, assembly GCF_022170825.1. NCBI lineage: Bacteria > Bacillati > Bacillota > Bacilli > Caryophanales > Exiguobacterium > Exiguobacterium acetylicum. The sequence continues at coordinate 1,093,328 of NZ_CP081878.1, forward strand.
CGTTGATTGCCTTATTGCATCAAATCGGCTCGTTCGTACCAGCCGCTCAAGCGGAACTCCCGATCTTCGATCAAATCTTCACCCGGATCGGGGCAGCGGATGACCTGGTCAGCGGACAGTCGACATTCATGGTCGAGATGGTCGAAACACAAGAAGCGTTGACGCGTGCAACGGATCGGTCGTTGATCTTGCTTGATGAAATCGGGCGCGGGACGTCGACGTACGACGGAATGGCACTGGCGCAAGCAATCGTTGAACACATTGCCCGTCATGTCGGAGCGAAGACGTTGTTCTCGACCCATTACCATGAATTGACGGTGCTCGAGGAATCGATTGATCGACTAGCAAACGTTCACGTCCGTGCTGTCGAACAAGACGGACGCGTCGTTTTCTTGCACGAAGTACGCGATGGAAAAGCCGATCAATCGTACGGGATTCACGTCGCGCGTCTAGCTGATTTACCAGACAGTTTGATTGAGCGAGCGCAAGTCCTCTTGTCTGAGTTCGAGCAGGCAGAACCTGTTCCGGTCACGGCACCTGTCAAAGCTCCTGTTCAGGAGGAGCAAATCGATCAACTCAGCCTGTTCTCAGAAGCAGATCCATTACGTGAGACGATGGCTAGTCTTGATTTGATCAACATGACGCCACTTGAAGCACTGAATACGCTATATCGTCTACAAGCTGAAGCGAGAAAGTGAGGAGAATGCAGTGGGAATCATTCGTGAATTATCCGACAGTTTAGCGAACCGGATCGCGGCAGGAGAAGTTGTTGAACGTCCCGCATCGGTCGTTAAGGAATTGGTTGAGAACGCGCTTGATGCTGGTGCGACACAAATTGATGTCGAGCTTGAAGAAGCGGGAATGAAACGGATGACGATTCGCGACAACGGACATGGATTTTATCCGGATGACGCCGAACTGGCTTTTGTCCGTCACGCGACGAGTAAGATCAAGGACGAGCATGATTTGTTCCGGATCAAGACACTTGGTTTTCGCGGAGAGGCACTTGCCTCGATCGCATCTGTCAGTAAAGTGACGTTGAAGACGAAACGCGAGGATGCAGAAGGAATTCAAGTGACGCTTGAGTACGGTACGGTCGTTCAGCGGACACCAGCTGCGATGAACCGCGGAACGGAACTGACGGTTGAAAATCTATTCTTCAATACACCGGCTCGTTTGAAATACTTGAAGACGACACATACGGAGCTTGCCGCGATTACGGACGTCTTGAATCGAATGGCGTTTGCCCACCCAGAGGTTAAACTCCGGGCAACCCATGAAGGGAAAACACTAATCCAGACGAATGGATCAGGAGACGTCCGGCAAGCACTGGCGAGTGTCTATGGTCATCAAACGATCCAAGGAACACTGATTGCGAAAGGATCAAACGCTGACTATCAATTGACCTGCCATCTGGTCAAACCAGAAGTGACCCGTGCCTCGAAGAATTACATCACGTTGATTCTCAATGGACGTTCGGTTAAAAACTTTGCGCTGACACAAGCCGTCTTGAACGGTTATCATACGTTGTTGCCGATCGGGCGTTATCCGATTGCTGTCATCGAGGTGGAGATGGATCCACTATTGATTGACGTCAATGTCCACCCGGCGAAACGGGAAGTCCGTCTCTCAAAAGAGATGGAACTTTGTCAATTGATCCAGGAGACGATCAAGATGACGCTCAGCCGAGAAACGTTGATTCCGAAAGTGACACCACCAAAACCGAAAAAGGATCCGAGCAGTCAAGAAAAGCTCGACTTCTCTTATGTCGCGGAGCCAGTTGAAGAGACGTCTTCACGAGCAGTCTGGAATTATCCGATTCCGAAAAAACCACAGGAAGATGATCGACCAGCTGTAGAAAATCCATTGCCATTTGGCAATGAGGACAATCTGTTCGAGCCAAGCGAATCGATCAAACAGGAAGTTGTCGCACCAATCGAGGAACGACCTGCGCGTCCACGTTTTCCGCATCTTGACGTCATCGGTCAACTTCATTCGTCGTATATCGTCTGTGCCGGGGAAGACGGTATGTATATGATTGATCAACATGCGGCGCAGGAGCGTATTAAATACGAGACGTACAAGGTCATGTTCGGTCGACCACCGGAGCAACGTCAGCAATTATTGCTCCCTTATACGTTTGAAATTTCATCGGACGACATGAAACGAATGGATGAAGTCCTTCCGTTACTGGAAGATGTCGGCATCGAGTTCGAAGCGTTTGGTCCACAAAGTTTTATCGTCCGAGAAGTTCCGACATGGTTCCCGTCCCATCGTCAGGAAGAGACGATTCAGGAGTTACTTGACGAAGCGTTGATGAAACGAAAAATCGATCTCGAGACGTACCGGGAAGATGCAGCGATCATGATGGCGTGTAAGAAATCGATTAAAGCGAATCATCCACTGAACGACGAAATGATGCGCCGATTGATTGATGATCTAGCGAAAACAGAAATGCCGTTCACGTGCCCGCACGGACGTCCGGTCATCATCGAATGGACGACGTATGAACTTGAGAAGCTATTCAAACGAGTCATGTAAGAGAAATAGACGATACCGTTCAGGTGTCTCAGATTATAGAAAAGAGAGCTGACTCAAAAGTCAGTTTCTACAAAGAATGACGCGTCACACGCAACTCCTACAGGAAAAGCGCATTTATGCGCTTCAGAGACAAATAAGACCCGCTTTCCTGCTTGAATAAAGCAGGAAAACTGGCTTGTGTCTCGCCTGAGGAAAGTGCGTGAAAAGACGCTTCATTCTTTTTTTTGAGTCAGCATCTTTCTCCTTTTCGTTCATCTCGAATCATTTTTTGTACTGATACACGACTGACTAGTTTTTGTTTGTGCTAATACAAAAAAGGAATAGATTTTCATGAGAACGTTTACTTCACTTGATTAACTAGATTTCATTGATTGTTGAGGAAAAGAGGCGGATAATAAAACCCGAAACTGTTAACAAGGGGACCTTTATCATGCTTTCACGCGTTACGCGTATCATTCAAATCATTGCTCAAATCGCACTCATTTTTTGTTTTTCACTCAGTGGGGACTGGGTGAGCGAAACCTTCGAGTTACCATTACCCGGCAACATCATCGGCTTGATTCTTTTATATGTCGCGTTAAAAAGTCGCCTAATTCCGCTCTTTGCCGTTGAACGGGGCGGAACATTCCTTCTGTTCGTCATGCCATTGTTCTTTGTTCCAGCATTGTCCGGAATCATGGATTATACAACATTTCTCCGGACGTCCGGTTTACAGGTCGTATTGATCGTCGTCGTCAGTAGTCTGCTGACGTTGGTTGGGTCAGCGTATATCGTTGATCGGCTAGCACATCGAAAAGAGGCGGTGACACGACATGAATGAGGCACTATTTTGGATCATCCTATCGATTGTATTGTTTAGCATCGCGATGTTCATCTATCAACGTTATCCTCGTGTCTGGACGTTACCGATCCTGACGGTGACGGCAGTTCTGATCTTAATTCTCGTCTACTCTGGGGTCTCGCACGCAGAATACATGCAAGGTGGTCAGTATCTGTCGAAGATGCTTGGACCAGCGATTACGGCATTTGCGATTCCGCTCTACCGGGTTCGTCATCATGTTCGGCGCTTTTTACCGGAAATCGGACTTGGTGTTCTCCTTGGAACATGTATCGCCATGACCTCTGATTTGTTACTTGGTCTATTGCTTCATCTCGAGCGAACGACGAATCTCGCCTTGTTACCGAAATCGGTCACGTTACCCGTCGCTTTAGCGATTTCACAAAAAGCAGGTGGTACGACGACGCTGACGGCAGCATTCGTTTTACTAACCGGATTGACGGGATCGATCGTTGGTCCCAAATTAATGACGGGCTTAAAGATTCGGCATTTCGTCAGTCGCGGAGTTGGACTCGCATCGATTGCTCACGTCATGGGTGCGACGAAATCGATGAGTCTCGATCAACGCGAGGGGGCGGTCGGACTGTTGACAATGGTCTTAACGGCAGTTTGTGCCAGCGTGCTCGCACCGTTTTTAATTACATGGTTATATGGTTGATCACTCTGTTTAAAAGCAGAGTGATTTTTTTATAGCCGATTGAAACTTGTCTTCTTGTTTTTCAGTATAGTAAAACAGAAAACAGAGTGGAGGAAACTAAAATGATCATCTGGATTAACGGTACGTTTGGCGTCGGTAAAACGACAGCAGCAACTGGATTACAACAACGCTGGAGTGGCTCATATATCTTTGACCCAGAAGAGACAGGTTATTTTTTACGGGCGCAACTGCCGGAAAACAAAGACGATTTTCAGGATGAACCGCTTTGGCGCACGTTTAATCGACAACTACTCGAACAGCTCAATACAGAAGATGCCCGAATCATCGTGCCGATGACTTTGACGAACCCGGAATACTTTCAGGAAATCATCGGAACGTTACGCGACAGTGGGCATGATGTCCGTCATATTGCACTGATGGCAAAGGAGGCGACCGTCAAACGTCGACTCGTCAGCCGTCTTGAAAGTCCGAATTCATGGGGTGGAAAACAAGCGAAGCAACGTTTGCGTCAACTGTCTGATCCACTGTTCAGCCAGCAGATTAAGACGGACGATCTGACAAAAGGACAAATCGTTGATGCCATTGCCCTTGTAACTGGCATTGAACTCTCGCCTGCCTGAGCAGACAGGATTCAAGATGGAGGTTTCCGGGAATCATTAGGTGATAGAGAAAGAGGAGGAAACAATCTTGAACGAAGGGCAACTTATTGCTAGGAGGATTTACGAATATGAAACACTGGATGACTGAGAAATTAGGCAGACAGTTGATGGCGATTTTTTATAGTGTCTTTGCACTAAGTGTCGTCACATCGGTTGCCAGTTATTTATATGTGGATAACGCTGCAGGACGAACGAAGGAACAAGTGCTCGACCAGTTGCAAAAGACACAATGGTTCTGGTTCTTGAACTTGATGATTTTTTTATTTTGTCTACTGTTCATCGTTCGCCCATTGATTCATCGGGTGACGTCACAGCTACGCGAACTGAACGTCAAGAGTGGTCGTCTCGCGGAAGGCAAGTCAATTTCGCTCGAGCATGACGTCGATAGCCATAATGAAGTCGGTCAATTGACGGCATCGTTTTACCGGATGGCACGTTCGATCTCTTCCCAACATGCAGAACTTTCAGCGAAGAATCAAGAGATGGAACACAATCAAGAGGTCCTACAACAAAAACAAGAGGAGCTTGAACAAGCGCTCGAAGTGACGCGGACGAATGAGCTTCATTTACAGGATCGCAATGAACTAATCGAGACACTCGCGTCAAAAGAGAGTTTGTTCGATTATTCGTCCGTCATTAGTACGATCGTCCGTCTGACGAAGACGGAGTTCGGAGCGCTCTTACTGATTAAGAATAATGAAATCGCTCAAGTCGTTCCAAAAGAGATGACGGAAGAGCAACAAGAGAGTTTGAAGACCGAATCGTTACTTTTAAAACGTGTCATGATCTCAAAAGAAACGGCTCATTCCTCGAAAAAAGTTGCGAACGACGATCTGATCAAGTATCCGTATCACGTCTACGAAGGCGTCATTCCGATCATGGACCCTGCGAAGGAAGAACTGATTGCTTGTCTTTATCTAGCTCGTTTTGACGCACCATTCGATCAAAAAGATTTAGCAGAACTCGAATCGTTCTCAAAACAAATTGCGATTTCGTTAATGCGGATGTCCCTTTATGAACAGATGGAATATGAACGAAAAGAGACGGCACAACTGTTGAATTCCGTTCGGGAAGCGATTCTTTATATCAAACATGAAGAGAAGACGATTTTAGGAAACCAAGCTCTGTTTGATATCTTCCAGTCGTTACAAGTCGAAGAAGACAATGATTCAATGACCTTCCTTGAAGTTCGACCGGAGACGATGTTTGAGCAGATGGATCAGAAGGAAGCCTTTGAAGCATACTTTGAAGAAGTCTTATCGGGTGAGATTCCTGAGGGGATGTTCTCTTTGTCGATTGATCAAGGCGAGTATTTTATTCAAGTCTATGCAGAAGCCATTGCTCACGGGGAACATTCAAAAGGAACGATTCTTGTCTTCCGTGATGTCACGGCTGAGACAGAGGTCGACCGTGTGAAGTTAGAACTCGTCTCGACTGTCTCGCACGAACTCAGAACACCACTTTCATCCATCTATGGCTTTACGGAGCTGATGTTGAAACGTGATCTGGACCCGGAGCGAAACAAACGGTACTTGCAGACGATTCATGATGAATCAAAACGTCTGACGGATCTCGTCAGTGATTTCTTAAACGTCCAGCGAATGGAATCAGGAAAACAAGAGTACGACAAACAGATTTTTGATCTCAAAGAAGTCGTTAAAGAACAAATTCAATTTTATCAAGCAGCAACGGAGCAACACAGTCTGCAACTTGATTTAAATGACGAACAGGACTTCATGGTCGAAGCAGATGCGAACAGCATGAAACAATTACTGGGCAACCTGTTGAACAACGCGGTCAAATATTCACCAGACGGTGGCGATGTCGTCGTCACGATGACCCATCAGCATAACCAAATCGAGCTGAGTGTTCGGGATTTTGGTATCGGAATTCCAAGTCATTCGATGCCACATTTGTTCAGTAAGTTTTACCGCGTCGATAACTCAGATAGCCGAAAGATTGGTGGAACAGGTCTCGGTTTATCAATCTGTAAAGAAATCGTTCGCGCTCATGATGGAAACATCGAAGTCGAGTCGATTCTCGGAGAAGGAACGGTTTTCCGAGTTAAATTACCAAGTGCAGCAGACGCGTTACTCGAAGCGGAATGAAAAGACGAAGAAGAGGCGGTATCAGGCGCCTCTTCTTTTTGTCGTGTTTCGTGTGAGATTCGTCCAAAGAAACGAGATCGCAGAAATGGTGGTAGGGTCGGACTTTTACGAAATAAATCAGACAGATTGATGACAGAATGGCTAAAACAGTTGAAAATATCGAAATGTATGCAGGGATTGCGAACGTTTCTGGACTCTCGCTATAGTGAATACAAAAAAGTGTGAGAGGGAGAAGTATCATGGAGAGCTTAGAAGCGTTACTGACACCAACTCGGGATATCGAACAGGAGAATGCAAATATTGATGGTAAAACGCCACTTGCGAAATTACAACGAATTGCTGGAGAAGCAGCAAGGCAGATGATGCGACGGCAACTTGAACCGGATGTTTTACAGGCGCTTGATGATAACATCTTATATATTCATGACGCGGATTATTACGTGACTGGAACAACGACTTGTGCTCAAATTCCACTTGGACAACTTCTTTCGAACGGGTTTCAGACGACACACGGATCGATTCGTCCCGCGCAAGATATCCGCTCTGCCCTTGCCCTCGCGGCAATCATCGTCCAAGCGAATCAAAACATGCAGCATGGCGGACAAGCCTTTGCGACGTTTGATGATGATCTAGCACCCTTCGTTGAAAAAACCTATCATCGAGAATTCATGAAACTAGAAGAACTCGTACCTCATTGGAAGCGACAAAAGCGGGAACAACGTGCGTGGCAGGAGACGTATGAAAAGACATTTCAGGCATGTGAGGCATTCATCCATAATACGAACTCGATGCATTCGCGTGGCGGTGGACAAGTTCCGTTTTTGTCTGTCAATTACGGAACGAATACAACGCGAGCGGGACGCCTCTTCCAGCGGGCTTTGCTGATAGCGACAGAGCGAGGACTCGGCAAGGGAGAAACACCAATTTTTCCGATTCAGATTTTTAAAGTCAAACAGGGGATCAATCAATCATTAAACGATCCGAACTACGACCTGTTTCAACTAGCAACGCGCGTGACGGGAAAACGATTGTTTCCGAACTTTGCCTTTCTCGATGCACCATTCAATCGACAAACGGAAGTTGGAGGACCGGAAGTTGCGTATATGGGATGCCGGACACGCGTGTTCGAGGATCGTGGGGGTACACCTTCCGTTACGGGTCGAGGAAATTTATCGTTTACGAGCATCAATCTTGTCCGCTTGGCACTACAAAGTCAAACGGTCGATCAAATGTTTGAAGCTGTCCAAGAGACGACAAAACTTGCCTGCAGACAGTTACTCACTCGTTATGAGTTACAGGCAAGTCGAACCGCTGACGAGTTTCCATTTTTATATCAGCATGTCTGGAAAGAGGGAGAAACATTGCGTGGTGAGGATAACGTCGGTTCTGTCCTTCGGCACGGGACGCTAGCAGTCGGGTTCATCGGTCTTGCTGAATGTTTGACCGTCTTAACGGGAAACCACCATGGTCATTCCGAACTTGCACACCGAATTGGTATTGCCTTGATTCAAGCGATGCGGACGGTCATTGACAATTATGGCGCACGGACAGGGTTGAACTTTAGTTTGCTCGCAACTCCAGCTGAAGGATTATCGGGAAAATTCACGCGTCAGGATATCAGTGATTTTGGTGAGATTGAAGGCGTGACGGATCAGCCGTATTATACGAATTCCTTTCATATTCCCGTCGATGCCCCCGTCACGATTCGCGAGAAGATTCAGCTTGAAGCTCCGTTTCATGCACTATGTAATGGTGGACATATCACCTATGTCGAGACGGACGGTGCCCTTGCCGGGAATCCACAAGCGATTGAAGATATCGTTCGGATGATGGTGGAAGCTGGAATTGGTTATGGATCAATCAATCATCCGGTTGACCGCTGTCTCGATTGTAGAACGGAGCAGACGATCGAAGAACAATGTCCGGTTTGCGGAAGTACATCGATCGAGCGAATTCGCCGCATCACGGGCTATCTCGTCGGTACGCTAGATCGTTGGAATGAAGCAAAACGAGCAGAAGAGCAGAATCGGGTGAAGCATGATGTTACGCGTCCTATCCCTTCTACCTGATTCTGTCGTCGATGGACCAGGATTACGAACAGTGCTGTTTCTCGCTGGTTGTCCGCATCACTGTGTCGGTTGCCATAATCCAACTTCTTGGGATCCGGCAGGGGGAGTGGAATGGACAATCGGAGAAACAGTGGAACGGATTCAGGCGATCGGAAATCGTCGTTTGACATTGTCTGGTGGGGAGCCGATGCTGCAAGCAGCAGCACTCGTGCAGCTTCTCGAACAACTTGGATCAGACTATGAGGTAATCTTATATACGGGCTATGTGTTGGAAGATATCATCAAGCATCGAAAATGGTATTCTTTGTTGCGCCGACTGGACGGATTGATCGATGGTCCGTTCATTCTGTCGAAACTTGACCGAACGACGAGCTTTCGAGGGAGTACGAATCAAAGAATCTATAATCGACTACAGCTAAACAAACGTTTGGACTAGACAAAAAACTCCCCCGTCTCATCAGACAGGGGAGAACCAAATCATGCGTATTTTTGTTCTTGATCGACGGACTCAACGACTGCAAGTGTCGTCGTCCGTCGTTTTTTGATGAAGAACGATAAGATCAATGCTGCGAGTGCAAGTAACGTCGCAATAAAGAACGTATCATTGATCCCTTCAATCATCGCCTGCATTTGCAACCATTCCGGATTTGCAGCTTCTGGTTGTGAAGCGAGTTCCGGGACGTGTTGTTTCGTCCGCGATGTCATGATCGTCACGAGCAGACCTGATCCGATGGCACCGGATACTTGTGACAACGTATTATTCAATGCCGTACCGTGTGGCGTTAAGTGTTGCGGGATATGGTTCAAGCCGTTCGTCATGACCGGCATCATGACCATCGAGATCCCAAGGAAACGCAACGTATACATGATGACGAGGTAGGCATACGATGTATCCGCAGTTAACTGACTGAACGAGAATGTCGTCAAGACCGTCAGCGACAAGCCGATGATAGCAAGGATTCGGGCACCGAACCGGTCAAAGAGACGACCAGTGATCGGTGACATGATCGCCATGACGATCGCACCTGGTAACATCAACAGACCAGAGTGGAACGGCGAGATACCGCGAATTGTCTGGATGTAGATCGGCATCAGAATCATTGCCGAGAACATCGACATGTTCAGGACCATCGAAATCCCTTGTGATAAGGCAAACATCGGGTAACGGAAGATTCCGAACTCAAGCATCGGTTCTTCAAGCAGGAATTGACGTATAATGAAAGAAGTCAAACTGATCACACCAATGATCAATGAACCAATGACCGTCCATGAACCCCATCCAGCTGAACCAGCAGAACTAAACCCATACAGCAAACCACCGAAACCGAAGCTTGAGAGGACGAGTGAGAACAAATCGAGTTTGAGTGTGCTGCGGACTGTTTCTTTCTTCAATAAGAAAGCACCTGTGAACAGTACGAGTAACGCGATGGGTGTGACGAGATGGAACAACATCCGCCATTCATAATGCTCGAGAATCCAACCAGACAATGTCGGTCCGATGGCTGGGGCGAACGTGATGACGAGTCCGAAGATCCCCATTGCTTGTCCGCGTTTTTCAATCGGAAAACCGGTCAAGAGAACGTTCATTAAAAGCGGCATCATGATTGCAGAACCGGATGCCTGCATCATGCGAGCGCCAAGTAGAAGCGGGAAGACGTGTGCTTGACCGGCAATGATCGTACCGAGTGAGAACAACGTCATCGCCGTCAAGAACAGTTGACGAGTCGAGAACTTTTGAACGAGAAACGCCGACGTCGGAATCATGATTCCGTTGACGAGCATATAACCCGTCGTTAACCATTGGGCGGTGCTTGCTTGAATACCAAATGATCCCATGATCGACGGTAAGGCAATATTAAGTAACGTTGAGTTCAGGACCGCAACGAACGCACCTGCCATGAGGACAGTTAAAATTAAATAAAGTCGTGATGATTGCTTGCTTGATTGCATTTCGTTATGCTCCTTTTGTACTACGAGTCTAAAATGTTAGACTTGAATTCTATGACTGACTTGGCTATCTTACCAGCCGAAGTCGAATGATTTCAAATTATTTGCTTCATACACTAAAATAAGTGTTTGCTAAACCATTCTCATCATTTGAACAGAAAAGGACAAGACCATGAATCCAAAAAAGAAACAACTACTAGATGCTGCCTATCAGCTATTCGTCGAAAAAGGCTATCAATCGACGTCCATCCAGGACATTCTTGAGCACAGTAATGTCTCAAAAGGAACATTCTATAACTATTTTTCATCTAAAAACGAACTGTTTATCGATGTTTTCAATACCGTTTTCGAAAAAATGCGGACGGCACGTAAAGAAATCTTAGTTGGACGAGATGTCTCGGACTATGAGACGTTCATCCAACAGGGGAACTGTTATTTGGAACTGATGCAAAAATATAAATTATACACGCTATTCGAAGAGGCGATTGCGTCGAACGAAAAAGAACTCAAAGCGTTCATGGAGAACAATCGTCTCCTTGAAATCGAGTGGACGTTCGAGCGATTAAAGGATCTATTCGGTCAGACGAAGGAACCGTATCTTCTTGATCTAGCTGTCATCTATACCGGGATGTTGCAGTATGCAATGTATTTCTTCCGTCAATCCGAACCGAATACGCAACCGGAGCGGGTCGTCCGTTATGTATTTAATCGATTGACGCACCTCGTTGAAGATGTCAGTCGAACGGAAGAACAATTGATTCCACCACGATTCCTATCGGTCTGGCTCGATCGTCCGCAAGATGAAGTCGTCATTCGGAAGGATTTATTTGAAAAGACGAGTGCGCATATGAAGCGGTTGATCACTTTGTCTTCGATTTCCGATGAATCGAAGGAAGCCCATGAAGAGGTGCTCGATTTCATTTACGAGGAACTGCTTGAACGGAAGAAACCGAAAATCCATCTTCTTCGCCGTGCGCTTGAGACGATGGATGAAGATCCAGTCTTTGCGGGTCAAGAAATCATGGCAACCTATAAGGCAATGGTCGATGAGATTGCCCGCGTACGGACTAAAAATTCCTAAAAGGGTTGCTTTTTGAAACTGGGACGATTACACTGAGACCATTCATGTTAGAAAAGAGGTCTCAATCATCATATGTTTACTCAGTGGAAAAAAGAGTGGTTCCTGCAACCAAAAGCGGATCTATTGTCCGGCATCGTCGTTGCCTTGGCACTTGTTCCAGAAGCGATTGCGTTTTCGTTGATTGCTGGTGTCAATCCGATGGTCGGTTTATATGCTTCCGTCATCATTGCAATCGTCATCTCGATTGCTGGTGGTCGCCCCGGAATGATTTCGGCTGCAACCGGTGCGATGGCACTTGTCGTCGTGCAACTCGTTAAGGATCATGGCGTCGATTATTTACTTGCTGCCGGTATTCTTGCCGGGCTTTTGCAAATCACATTCGGCTTTTTAGGAATCGCCAAATTATTACGCTTCATTCCCCGAGCAGTCATGGTTGGATTCGTCAACGCTCTGGCAATTTTGATCTTCTCGGCGCAACTCCCTCAATTCGAAGGGCAAAACTGGATCATGTACGCAATGGTTGCCGCATCTCTTGCCATCATCTTGTTATTCCCACGCGTGACGAAAGCCATTCCGGCACCACTCGTTGCGATCACGATCATGACGGTGTTGACGGTCGTCTTCTCACTCGATACACGAGTCATTGGAGACATGGGACAAATCGAAGCGGCGTTACCAAGCTTCTTCTTGCCGGATGTTCCGTTCTCACTTGAGACGCTCCAAATCATCTTCCCGTATGCCTTATCCCTTGCTTTCGTTGGATTGATCGAATCGTTGCTGACGGCACGAATCGTCGATGAGATGACGGAGACAACGTCAAACAAAGCAATGGAATCACGCGGACAAGGCATTGCGAACATCATCGCTGGTATGTTCGGTGGTATGCCGGGCTGTGCGATGATTGGTCAATCGGTCATCAATGTCACGTCCGGTGGGCGTGGTCGATTGTCGACGTTGACAGCAGGTGTGTTCCTGATGCTGTTGATGTTTACGATGAACGATCTATTGATGACGATTCCGATGGGAGCACTCGTCGGTGTTATGTTCTTCGTCTCGTATGCGACATTTGACTGGGGTTCATTCAAGATGCTCAAGACGTCACCGAAGAGTGATTCTGCGGTCATGCTCGCAACCGTTCTCGTCACCGTATTGACGAACGACTTATCAATGGGCGTTCTTGTCGGAATCTTGCTCGCTGCACTATTGTTCGCTTCTAAAATTTCTCGTATTCAAGTAGAACGAGAAGAGCAAGCGGAACGTGTGCATTATACGATTCGTGGACCGTTATTCTTTGCGTCGACGACGGCATTTGCAGAACAGTTCCAGCTCGAAGCTGATCCATCGTCCGTCATCACGCTCGATTTCTCTGCGTGTCACTTATTTGATGATTCAGCCATCGAAGCGATCGAAAACGTCGTCTTGAAATACGAACGACTCGGAAAAAAAGTCGAACTCACTGGATTAAATGAAGAGTCGCAAGCGCTCGTCGATCGACTAGCTCAGCGGATTGCGTAATCATGCTCACTGTATAATAGAAGAATCAACAAGCGGCAGGCAATTTGTCTGTCGCTTGTTTTTTTCATTCTAATATATAGAAAAATCTTCAGATTCTGATGATAAGTGCGACTTGCCGTTAGTTTCGCTATACTGAAACAAAAGGGGGGCATTTAGGATGAAATGGTTTCGATTTGAGCAAGAGGGAAAAGTAGGTATCGGGGTTGAACAGGATGGCTCTACATATGATGTAACGGCACAAGTCTATACGGATTCGCTACTCGAAGTGATCTCACGCGAGTTCGATGTTGATCTCGATCTGGATATCGCACCAGTACTAAAAGGGGATGTTCGTAAGCTAGCTCCGTATGTTCCGGCACGAAATGTCATCTGTGTCGGCAAGAACTACGCCGATCACATCAAAGAGATGGATACAGCGGGAGCAGGGAAATTCGTTTTATTCACAAAAGCCCCGACATCGATCGTTGGACCGTTCGAACCGATTGAACGGCATGCGGATCTAACAGAGCAACTTGATTACGAAGGGGAACTCGCTATCATCATCGGTACGACGGGTCGTGATTTAACAACAGAGAATGCACTTGATCATGTGTTTGGCTATAGCATCGTCAATGACGTGACAGCGCGAGACTTACAAAAAGAACATGTCCAGTTCTTCCGCGGTAAATCACTTGATGGTTTCTGTCCGTTCGGACCAGTCATCGTCTCAGCGGACAACTTTGATCCGACTGACGTCCTCGTCGAGACACGTGTGAACGGACAACTCCGTCAGTCGGGATCAACCGCCTTGATGTTGCGTGACGTCGTGACGATTTTGGTCGAAGTGTCACGCGGGATGACACTTGAAGCCGGTGACGTGATTGCGACAGGAACTCCTGCTGGCGTAGGTCACGGGATGAAACCGCCCGTCTATCTACAGACGGGGGATGTCGTCGAAGTCTCAATCGCAGGGATTGGTCGCCTGCAAAATGAAGTCCAGTGAACGAAGATGACCGAATTGCTTGAATTTCATTCACCGCTTTCCAAATTACATTGGAAAGCGGTTTTTTATTTTGTGAAAATCATCAAAAATTTAAAAAATGATTGATTATAAACAATAAAACAGTCATCAAATGACCGTTTTTGATGTATAATGAAACTATAAGAACGGTTTCATGTCGAAAAAAGTCGTATTTTGAACGTTTTATAGAGAAATTATATAATTTTTGAACGTTTTTGATTGATTTTTAGATGTAAACGCTTTATATTAAAGATGCGGAGGGAAACCTTATGTTAACCAAAAAACGCCATCAACTCATCCTCGAGCTTTTAGCTCGAGAAGAAGTCGTCAAAATGCAAAAGATCGTCGAGCAAACCGGTGCGAGTGAATCCACGATTCGTCGGGATCTATCACAACTCGAGACAGCAGGTCATCTGCGTCGGGTGCACGGGGGAGCGACAGCGAACCATTTGCAAATTGAAGAACCGAGTTATTTCGAGAAGAGCGACCAACATGTCGAAGAGAAGGAACGGATCGCGCGAGCGGCTGCCGACCTGATCGAGGATGGCATGTATGTCTATCTCGATGCTGGAACGACGACGCTTGCCATCGTTCCATATCTCGAAGAGAAGGCGATTACGGTCGTAACGAACAGTCTTCCTCTAGCGAACACGTTACTCTATCACCGTATCCCGACGTTCGTCGTCGGAGGTCAACTCAAGCATTCAACGCAAGCACTCGTCGGTTACAATGCACGTGAAGGAATGTTGATTTACCATTTTGATGTCGCGTTCCTTGGGATGAACGGTGTTCATCCGACACAAGGCTTCACGACACCAGATCCGGAAGAGGCACTCGTAAAGAAGACAGCGATCGAATTAGCAAAACAATCGTATGTACTCGTCGATGAGACGAAGCTGGATGCGATCAGCTTCAGTCGGGTGGCGTCCTTGCAAGCGGCGACGATCATCACGACGACATCCAGTGAGCAAGAAGCGAAATACAGTCAATACACAGAGGTGGTGAACGCGAAATGATTTATACACTGACACTCAACCCATCCATCGACTATTATGTCACGTTACCGGTATTTGAGGCAGGACAAGTCAATCGTGTCGAACAGGCGGAAAAAGTGGCTGGAGGGAAAGGAATCAACGTCTCTCTCGTCCTAAAAAACTATGAGGTAGAAACACAAGCACTCGGATTTCTTGGAGGAAGTACCGGACAATTCATCCGGACGGAACTCGAGAAACGAGGCGTGTTAACAGACTTCACACCGATTCAAGATGAAACGCGGATCAACGTGAAGATTCGTGCCGATCAAGAATCTGAGTTAAATGCAGCGGGACCGAAGATTCAACCGGAAGAGCTGGAGCATTTATTATCCCGATTCAAGACGATGCAAGCCGGTGACATCGTCGTCTTCGCAGGCAGTATCCCAAGCAGTCTACCGCATGATCTCTATCGTCATATCGCGACGATCTTGAATGAACGGAATGTCCGCTTCGCCGTCGATACGACGAAGGAAGCGATGCTTGAAGTCTTACCGCTCGGTCCATTTTTAATTAAGCCGAATCACCATGAACTCGGTGAAATCTTCGACGTCGAGATTACGTCGAAGGAGATGGCGGTTCCGTACGCACAACAACTCGTTGAACGTGGTGCTGAGAACGTCGTCATCTCATTTGCAGGAGACGGAGCACTGCTCGTCAATCGTCAAGGTGCCTATACGGCAAACACACCGGCAGGGAAGCTCGTCAACTCCGTCGGTGCCGGAGATTCACTCGTCGCCGGATTCGTCGCCAGCCACGCGCTCGGCAAATCACCAGAAGAAGCGTTTCGTTATGCGGTAACGACTGGTAGTGCGTCTGCTTATTCCTTCGGTCTTTGTACGAAGGAAGATATCGATCGTCTCATCAAAGACGTCAATGTCGTTGAACTCATTCAATCCTAAAAGGAGTGTGACTACTCATGAAAATTACTGATCTCTTGACACGTGATACGATTCAGCTTGATTTACAAGCGTCATCTAAAGCCGCTGTCATCGACGAACTCGTCAACGTCCTCGATCGGGCAGGAAAACTGAACGATCGCTCGGCATATAAAGAAGCGATTCTCGCACGGGAAGCGCAAAGTACGACAGGTTTAGGGGAAGGTATTGCCATTCCACACGCAAAAACAGCAGCAGTCAAAACACCAGCGATCGCTTTCGGTCGTTCGGCAGGTGTTGACTACGAAGCACTCGATGGTCAACCAAGTCGGTTGTTCTTCATGATCGCAGCGGGTGAGAACGCAGATAATGCGCACCTTGAAACACTTTCGAAGCTATCGGTTTATCTGATGGATATGAACTTCCGCGATACGATCCTTGCGGCTAAAACGAAAGACGAAGTCATCGCAGCAATCGAAGCGAAGGAACGTGAAGAAGAAGGTCCAGTTGACGTCTCAAGCGACAACGTTGACCAAGACGCACCGTATATTCTCGCTGTCACAGCTTGTCCGACAGGGATTGCACACACGTATATGGCGGCTGATGCCCTTCGTCAAAAAGCAGAAGAGATGGGTGTCCGCATCAAAGTCGAGACGAACGGATCGACAGGCGTCAAGAACGGTTTGACACAACAAGACATCAACGATGCGACAGCCATCATCGTCGCAGCGGATAAAGCGGTTGAGATGGATCGCTTCAACGGGAAACACGTCGTCGAAGTACCAGTTGCACAAGGAATTCGTAAACCACAAGAATTAATCAACCGTGCCGTCAAACAGGACGCACCTGTTTATAAAGCGAGCGGTTCAAGCGAAAGTTCGAAACCAGCTCGTGGTGGATTCTACAAACACTTAATGAGTGGGGTATCCGCAATGTTGCCACTCGTCGTTGCTGGTGGTCTCTTGATCGCGATCAGCTTCTTCTGGGGAATCAACTCTGCGAACCCGGATGATCCGTCATACAACGAGTTCGCTGCTCAGTTGATGACGATCGGACAAGCCGCATTCGGTCTCTTGATTCCAATCCTTGCTGGATTCATCGCGATGTCGATCGCTGATAAACCAGGTCTTGCTCCTGGTCTGATCGCTGGTTTCCTTGCAAGCAGTGGTAACGCTGGTTTCCTCGGTGGATTGATTGCCGGTTTCCTTGCTGGTTACGTCGTGCTCTTACTCGTTAAAGTCTTCAAAGGTCTCCCGGCAGCTCTTGAAGGAATCAAACCAGTCTTGCTCTATCCACTGTTTGGTTCATTCATCACAGGGATGATCATGTTACTCGTCATCAATGAGCCGATCGCGCAATTCATGACATGGCTCACGGATTCGTTGAACGGGCTCAGCGGTGGGAACGCAATCCTCCTCGGTATGCTCGTCGCAGGTATGATGGCAATCGACATGGGTGGTCCAATCAACAAAACAGCATATGTATTCGGTACAGCTGCTCTTACAGCAGGTAACACGGAAGTCATGGCAGCCGTCATGGCAGGTGGGATGGTTCCACCACTCATCGTGGCCTTCTCATCAACATTGTTCGCACGTAAAAAATTCACACCACAAGAACGTGAAGCAGGTATCGCTGCTTACGCAATGGGTGCATCGTTCGTCACAGAAGGTGCGATTCCATTCGCAGCAGCCGATCCACTCCGCGTCATTCCGTCAAGCGTTATTGGTTCAGCGATCGCTGGTGCGTTGACGATCGTCTTCGGCGTCTTGCTCCCAGCACCACACGGCGGTATCTTCGTCTTCCCGTTACTTGATGGTCCATCAGGTACGGTCATGGCAATCGTCGGTTACGCGGGTGCGATCCTCATCGGTTCACTCGTCGGTGCGGCAATCCTATCCTTCCTCAAAAAACCGCTTGTTGACCAATCGGTCGCGAAAGCGGAAATGACAGAAGGAACAGGTACGAAAGCATCATAATTCAGCTAAATCCTCTCCGTTTTCAAGCGGAGGGGATTTTTTGTTGTATTTTGGCGGCTAACGGTGAAGAATAGAGGGCATACTGAATAAGAAGGAGGGATGGACATGGGTGGACAATCCTTACAAATCGGACCACGGACCATCAAGACAGGTCTTGCGGTCATCTTGGCGCTGTTGATCAGTAACCTGTTCAACCTCAGCCCGATCCTACCTGCGATATCGGCAGCGACGACACTCCTGCCCTCGGTCTATCAGACATGGAAACAATTTCTTGAGGAGGCGGAAGCCAACTTGATTGGTGCCTTCCTGACGTTGCTCGCATTATGGATTTTAGGGGATAATCCGGCCAATCCACTCGCGATCGGTATCGTCATCATGGCAGCGATTTCGATCTTACTTGCTTTTGGTTTTGGACGGACGATTCCACACGTCGTCCTGATGATCATCGTCATTCTCGAAAGTGTCGCGACTGCGACAGAACCACTCTGGCAAGTCGTCTTAATTCGCTACTTGCTCGTTATGCTTGGGATCGGCTGTGCGCTCGGCATCAATGCACTGATCTTTCCACCGCGTTATGGCAACGTCTACTACCAGAAAGCGACGAAACTCTTCGAAAAGTTGCTCGTCGTTACGCGAGCGATTGCCTTTGAAGGAAAGGTCGTTCCGTATCGTGCGGCAATCGATAAGATGTCAAGTTCACTCCTTGAGACACAAAATCTGTTCAACCTACACAAGGAAGAGATCCGAGGAACGCGTCAGAAGCACGCCTCGCTCTTACGGAACCTGTTGATTCTCAAACATATGCAATCGTGCCTCGAACGTGGTGTCGCGACAGCAGAGCGCTTCAGAGAGCGAGAGAAGGCACTCGACTCGATTGCTGACGATCTTCGGAGCGAATTGTTCTATCACTTGATGCATATCGCCCAGCGCCAGGAGAAGGTCTTACTGACATATGATCTCCTGTTGACGGAAGAACCACTCGCAATGGAGGATCTCGTCAAAGAAAACATTGCCTTCGTCAAGCATTCGTTTCTCGATCGAGATGAGCTCGAGGAAGAAGTCATCATGGAAATTCTACCAATCGTCGTCTCGATGAATGAGTGGATCCAAGAACTTGAAGCATTCGAAAAACGGCTCAATGGCGCGCTTCGTCGTCACATCACATCACTGACGATCGAGCAAAAATCGGTCCGGGATAAAACATTTAATCGATTTAAACGCAAAAAAGCCATTGACGAAAGTAAAAAGTAAGCGTATAGTCCTCCTTAACGATACTTTACTTGCTAAAAGCATAACAGTATAACAGCATAACAGAACGAAAGATTAAGCGATGACGAAACCGAAGTAAAAACCATCTCCCTGTTTCAGAGAGCACGTGGCGCTGCGAACGTGTACACAGATGGTTTTGAATTACAGTTTCTGAGCTTCTTGTGTAAGCAAGCGGAGCACACCGTTATCCCAATCAAGTGACTCAGTCGATGACTGGGTAATCAGGGTGGTACCGCGGCTTTCGTCGCCCCTGTCGAACAATACGTTCGGCAGGGGCTTTTTTGTTATCTATCATTCATTCAAGGGGGAACTCATATGTCTACACCAATCATTCCAAGTCACTTACGTCCACACGTCGCACCACAGCACTACGAAGATTACACGCCAACGGATCATGCCGTGTGGAGATACGTCATGCGACTGAACTTAAATACATTACAAGATACGGCGCATCCGGCATACCTTGAAGGACTTGCCGCATCAGGTATTAGCCCGGAACGGATTCCAGACGTGCGCGAGATGACAGCGAACCTAAGCCGTGGTGGCTGGGGAACAGTCGCTGTCGATGGTCTCATTCCTGGCGTCGCGTTCTTCGATTTCCAAGGTCACGGTTTATTGCCGATCGCAACTGATATCCGGAAAGTTGATAACATTCTCTACACACCGGCACCGGACATCTTGCACGAAGCAGCGGGACATGCTCCGATCTTAATGAATCCGGTCTACGCAGAATTCGTTCGTCGCTTTGGTGAAATCGGGGCACACGCCTTTAACCATAAAGCAGAGCATGACGTCTTCAAGGCACTCAAGAAATTGACGATCGTCAAAGAGAGCCCATTCTCGACACCAGCCGATATCGAGCAAGCTGAAATCGAGCTCGCTGAGACACGGACACACGTCAAAGGCATCTCTGAAGCGAACGAAATCTCACGTCTGTTCTGGTGGACAGTTGAATTTGGTCTGATCGGTGACATCGACAATCCACAAATCTACGGTGCAGGTCTTCTCTCATCAGTCGGTGAAAGTCGTCACTGCTTGACCGACGCCGTCGTCAAACATCCGTTCTCGCTTGAGAAAGCACTCGCGACGAAACATGACGTAACGAGCATGCAAAAGGAACTCTTCGTCTGTGAATCGTTCGAACAACTCCGCGATGCACTGGAAGAATTCGCACAGTCGATGTCATACATCCGCGGTGGCATCCACGGACTGACGAAAGCGGTCGAATCGGGTAACTTGTCGACGCTCGTCTTCGAGAGTGGTCTCTCGCTCGTCGGTGTTCCTGAAACACAAGAGATTCACGACTCATTGCATCTCGTCAAACTGACAGGACCGACAGCACTTGCTGCAAACGGTGAAGTATTGACGGGTCAAGGACTTGCAGATCATCCGGAAGGTTTTACACTCCTTCACGGCAAGGAATTAAATGAAGTATTGATGCAAGTTAAAGTCGGTGAACGTCTTGACTGGACGGAAGGCAAAGTCCAAGTTACAGGTGATATCTCAGCGATTCAAAACGTCAATGGTCACCGAGCACTCGTCGTTTTAGAGACAGCGACACTAACGAACGATGGAAAAACGATGACGATGGACCGGATGGAATTAATCGTCGGTGACATCACGTCAGCATTCCCAGGAACGGAAGTTGAAGCACTGAAGCCGATTCCGGAAACGGTCGAGTTCGAACGAATCGAACGTCCGTTGACAGCGGCTGATCCGATCTTCGAAGTCGTCCGTGAGATTCGCGAAGGGCGTGCTGGGCGTGAACGGTTACCACAACTGATCGATCAGACACTCGTCCAGTTACCAGATGCTTGGTTGCTTCGTCTTGAATTACTCGAGTTAGCGGACGAAGTCGATCAACCTCGTCTGATCGCTGATCTTAATCGCTTAAAAGCAACATCTGAGCAACGGGATGAATTGATCACACGCGGGATGGCATTACTTGACGTCGTTCATCAATGAGTCGAACTCCGGTTCTGAACCTGTTAGAATGGAGACATTCGGTAAAAGGGGATGATCGGTTATGACAAATTATTATCAAGACGTAAAGGAATTCCATCGTGTGTTTTCACATCCTGGTGCAACGACGCCAACACCTATGACGGTAGATCGTGGCATCAAACGCTCGACTTGGACGGCGGAAGAAGCAGTCGTTGAGTTCTTGCATCAAACGGCTACGAGTGAAGCAGAATTTTTAGAGGCGATCGAACGTTTCAAGTCTGGACTTGATACAGCGGTCGAAAAATCACTCCAGATGAAACAACCGGAAACAGACGTCGAACGGCTCGTCGGACAAGGCGATGCCTTGACGGACGCGCTCTATTTCATCATGGGAAGTTTCGTTGAGATCGGGCTTGATCCGGCTCCATTGTTCGAAATCGTCCAACGCGCCAACATGGCGAAGCTTGGACCGGACGGGAAACCAATCTTCCGGGAATCAGACCAAAAGGTCATGAAACCGGAAGGCTGGCAACCACCGGAACCACAGCTTGAAGCAGAAGTACGCCGGCAAATTGCTGCGGCTTCGAGTACGTCGAAGGCGTGATTCATTACAATAAAAGGAGAGGGGTGACTGGTCCAAGAACCGGTCACCCCTCTCTTTTTGTATCTATTCGCTTCTTACTTGATAACGCGATAAATCGAGTTGACGAGCCGTTAGAAACTCGATTCCTTCTGCTTCAAGCGCGAGTCGTTGTTCGTCACCTTCAAGCGACAGTTTCCCACCAGCAGCAAGAACACGGTGCCATGGTAGACGTTCCGTCTTACTCATGCTGTGAAGAATCCGCGCCACTTGTCGTGCACTCCGTGGATGACCGGCGAGTCGAGCGACTTGTCCATAAGTCATGACACGACCAGCTGGAATCGAGCGGATGATTGCTAAGACTTCTTGCGTGAATGGGGTCATGTTTCGTCCGTAGCAACGATGTACTGTTGAATCTTATCGTCTTCATCAAAACCAATCGTTACGTCAATAATCCCTTGTTGCAGGCGAATCTGCAGTTCGAGACGGTCCTTGATATCGTCCGCTTGTGCAATCGTCAACGTCGGATCAACTTCAATCTCTACTTCGACGTGGAAGTGATCTCCTTCTTTAATGACTTCAAGCTTACTGATGTCTTTGACGTCAGGATCTTTCATGATTAGTCCACCAAGGCGAGCTGCCATCGTCTCATCGGCTTCACCAAGCGCACCAGCTGCATTTTGCAAGAAGACGTTCCCGACGACATAAAACATCATTAGTCCAATCAGGATTGAAGCAATTCCTTCTGCCTGATGGAACGGTGTCACATGCGAAATGACGACAGCGATCATCGCGACGACGCCACCAGCTGTTGCGACTAAGTCTTCGAGGAACACAAGACGTGTTGCTGGTTTCGCTTGTTTGAGTGAGCGGAAGCTGTCGAGAATAAGACGTGGTCCTTTTGAGTCGAGTTTTGCGTCATGAGCAATTTCCTGCATCGCTTTAACAAATACACCACTCTCTAAAACGACACCGACGAACAAGACGGATAACGTAATCCAAAAACCTGTCGATTCGGTCGGTTCGATGATGTGGGCGATCCCTTCATGAATCGTTTCGTACGCCATGATGCCGACGAAGAGGATCGCACCAAGTAACACGAGATTGACGAGACGACCGAAGCCGTTCGGGAACCGTTTTGTTGGTGCCTTTTTACTGAGGGCAGAACCGATGAAGACAAAAAATTGGTTAGCAGCGTCACCGAGCGTATGCATCATCTCCGCGAACATGGCGACATTTCCCGTCAAGACATAGGCGACTGCCTTAATGATAGCGATGACGGAGTTAACGATTGCTGCCGTCAGCGCCGACCGGTTACCCCGGCGTAATAACGTAATGAATTCTCCCATGATTGTACTCCTTTTAGTTAAGTTACATATTAGTTCATTTTCTTATGTTATCCTATTTTTTTCAAAACGACCACTCTGACATACAAAAACCCCCACGCAAAGAGCGTGGGGGAAGAGGATGATTAAGATAGGTCGACTGTTTTGTTGATTTCGTTCTCATCGTCTTTACCGACGACTTTTTTCAATACTTGTTTGACGGATTTCGTCGTGTTTCCTGTTTCCCAGTACTCCGCTGCTTCCGTGTTGACCTTGATCAAGACGACTTTTGGATCTTCGTATGTCGTTCCGAGATAGGCTTCATAACGTGGGCTCCAAAGCTCTTTTTTCCGTTCGATGTCTTCGACAAGTTCTGCTGTCCCGCGGATCGAGACGTATGATTTATCGACGTATGCAACGTTGACGCTCGGGTTTTTAAGTAGTTCTTGATATTTGTCTGTCTCTTTTGAAGTGAGGAACCAGAGGTCGCCATCAAATTCGATATCTTGTGTTTGCATCGGACGGGATACGAGTCCTTCTGCTGAAATCGTCGTCAGCATGGCTGTTTCAATTTTATCAATCAGTTTCTTGACCGTTTCGACTGCTTCTTGATTCGTAGTATGTGTTGACATGTAACTCCACCTCATTCGTTAGATTTTTATGCTCACTTAGGCAATGTTCCCTTAATCCGAAAATGAAAACGTCCCCATCGTGGAAAGAAGCAGTTTCGTTGCACGGTACAACGAGGAGGCGTACAGTGTAGGTACGTATTCGAAAGAAAAAGGAGAGACATACATGAAACTTAGTATTTTAGACCAATCCCCGGTCTCTAAAGGACAATCCCCATCTGATGCTTTACACGAAACGGTCGAGCTCGCGAAAGTTGCAGACGAACTCGGTTATCATCGTCTGTGGGTATCCGAACACCACTTTGCAAAAACACTAGCTGGTTCGAGCCCGGAAGTCTTGATCGCTTACATGGCGGCCGTGACGAAACAGATTCGTCTCGGTTCAGGCGGTGTCATGCTGCCGCATTACAGTGCCTATAAAGTCGCAGAGAACTTCCGTGTCCTTGAAGGGCTTGCACCAAACCGGATCGACCTTGGACTCGGTCGGGCACCAGGCGGTATGCCGCTTGCGACACGTGCGTTGCAGGAAGGTTCGTCCCCACGTTTTGGTGGAGCCGATTACGGCGAACAACTCGATGATCTCGTCGATTACTTGAAAGACGGTGCTCCTGCCGGACACCGGTTCGCAGGACTCGTTGCAACACCAGAAATCGATACGACACCAGAGGGCTGGTTGCTTGGATCAAGTGGGGGTAGTGCCTTGAACGCCGCACAACGCGGGTTCGGATTTGCATTTGCTCACTTCATCAATGGACAAGGTGGTCAGGAAGTGATGGATTACTACCGTCATAATTTCATGGCGACGTCGTTCAATGAAACACCACAAACGCTCGTCTCGATCTTCGTGACGTGTGCTGAAACGATGGAAGAAGCAGAACGTCTAGCGTCAAGCCTGGATCTGTCACTGCTCTTACTGGAAAAAGGCGTCTCGTCGACAGGAACGCCTACTCCTGAAGAGGCAGCAGCTTATCCGTATACGTTCCAAGATCAGTTCCGAATCGCTGAAAACCGCAAACGAATGATCGTCGGTAATCCGGAATCTGTTGCGAAACAATTGCAGGAGCTTGCCGATTCATATGGAACGGACGAAGTGATGATCGCTTCGATGATCGCAGACAAAGAAGCAAAACAACAATCATTAAAATTGATCATGGACGCTGTCAAAGCGACGGTTTGACCGATACGCACGTCCTTTCTCACGAAGTGAGGGAGGACGTGTTTTTTGCGTCTGCTACAGGAACGCTCTCGGACAAGATGTCTTTACGAAGTCGGAGGAATCCGAATAACGCTGCACTGAATAAGCCGACTGTACCGACTCCAAGTAGCACGATGATAGACACATGATCACTGAGTAAACCAAACAATAGGGTACCGATTGGCATCATCGCCATGGCGACCGATTCAAGGACACCGATGACACGTCCGAGGTAAGCTGGATCGGTCTGTTTTTGCACGATGAGCTGTAGCGGAATGTTCATCCGTAAGACGAGCATGCCGTCGAGGAACAATAGAACCATGAAAAAAGGTAGAAGGAGAGCAGATGGAACGTAGCCGAGTAGCGCAAGTGCAGGAAGTGCGTAACAAGAGGCGAGTAAAAAGAGCGACTCGAATATCGTTCGTAACGGACGTTTCACCGTAAAGCGAGGTAAGGCAAGGAGCAACGAAGCGACAAGAAGACCGGCACCAAGTGCGGACTCGACCAGTCCAAACCGAAATGGTGTGAATTGCAGTCGATCGAGCAAAATGATTGGTAATAAGATTTCGAAAGCGACAAAAAAGAAGTTCAGGACGATCGCCATCAGCACAAGCGTCGTTAGTACGGGTTGACGAAACAGGTAGCGGTAGCCTTCTTTAAACTCCGTGACAAAAGATGGAGTATCGCCATTATCTGGAGAAGAAGAGGTATCGACTGCATGAAAGCGGAGACGACTATTCCACCAGGCAGCAGAAGCAAACAAGAGAAACGGTAAAACCAAGAATTGCGTGATCGAGACAGCGGCGATGAGCAATCCCGCAACGAGTGGAGCGGTAATCGTTGAGGTCGATTGAATCGTCGAGAAGAGGGCGTTTCCGCGTTGTAACTCCTTTTCTTGCACAAGTCGTGGTAGCGAGCTTGATAAGGTGACGGACAGGAACGTTGACAGGCTCGTCAAAAGGACACTTGCGACGATGTAATGAACGGTATGTAGAGGGGCTTGTAACGAATAGAGCAAGAGTCCAAATAAGACGAGTGCACTTAGACTCTCGGTCGTGACGATGATTCGTTTGCGGTTCCAGCGATCAGCGAGAACACCCGCGATCGGTGAGAGCAAAATTCGTGGCACGGATCCTGCAAGCAGGACGAGCGCGAATTGAAAACCAGACGACGTTTCCCGTAAGACGGTCAGTCCAGCGACGAACGTAAAGAGACTTGCCGCAAACAACGAACAAAACTTTCCGAATAAGACACGTTTCAAATTAAATGACATCATTTCCACTCCTTTAGAGTTAAATTAAATTGAACTTTAGTGTAGAATAAAGGAGTGGAAGAAAAATGTAAAGAGTAAGTTCAATATAATTTAACTTTTTGTTATAAAAGGAGTGACCGCTGTGCTAGGGGAACGTATCAAACAGATCCGAAAACAGAAAAAAATGACGCAAACGGACGTTGCGACCGGTATCATCACGAAGTCGATGCTCAGTATGGTCGAGAACGGGAAAGCAACCCCGTCTTTACCAGCATTACAAGCGATTGCTCAGCGATTACAGGTGACAGTCGAGGAATTGATGCTTGATCCGCGGGATGTTCAGATGCGCAAACTCATTGAAACGATCCGTTCACGGAATACCACGTATCATTCGGACGAAAAAGTTCAGGAAATCTTGCGCCCGTATTTAGTTCCGGAGACAAATTCCTACTGGCAAGGGCAGGTCTTTCATGAATACGGCGATGCTCTCCGAATGTCTGATCCGGAGCTTGGTTTGACATATTTCGAGAAGGCAGAGCAAGTTTTTCAACAGCTCGGTCGTCAAGATGAACAATTACTTGCTCAAATCGCAAAAGTCTACTTTTTATTTAATTTAAAACGAACAAAGGAAGCTTATGAGCTGATCGAAATCATGGACGTTCCACGCGAGATTCCACTTGCGCCGAAAACCTATTTAAAATTTCAAATCCTTCGTGTGCTACGATCGAGTATGTTCGATGATCACTACGCAGAAGCGATTGCGCTATTGCGTGAAGGGGTTCAATACATGCGGGAACAAGATGTCTATTACCATGTCATTTCGTTTCAACGTTTCCTCGGTTTGTTTTTGTATCTGGAAGGGGAAGTCGAACAATCACAGCGAGAGTTTGATCGATTGGAACAATTTTTTGCATTTAGTGAAACGAATGCCGTTGGACGGATTGAAGTCGATTTGACGAAAGGACTTATCGCGATTTTTGAAAACGATTCGAACGGGATGCAAATGGCGTGGGAAAAACTCGTCGCTGTCGCGATTGATGACGCGAAGCATTACATTGGACAACTGGAGATCCATCTCCTTGTAAACGGCATCGAATTACCAAATCAGACGCTTCAGCAGAGCGTCGATAAGATCTGGGAGATGCAAGATGCGTGGCTTGCAGCAAGTGGATTTGACCAAGCGATGATGTTACGGACACTCGTGTTAGCGATGCAACAAGGTGTTGGTCAGGAACGTTTGGAAGATGTTCAGCGATTGAAGGATGAACTTCAAAGCGAACGGCTAAGAGACGATCTCGAGCAAGAGATACAAGCGTTGATTAATATTCAATAACGAAAAACAAGCATGAAGCGAGTACGCTTCATGCTTGTTCGTGTGATGATGTCGTTCGTCTAACAATAAGTAAAACGCATGCGACGACGGAAACGATCAAGTGTCCGATATAGACGTCTCCTGTCTGGATGTAATGCAAGAGCATGGAGCCACCAAAAATCAGTAAGGCAAGAAAGAGGAGCCGGACATAGAGTGTTGCGTAAGACATGCAGACACATCCCTTCTATATCCAGTATATCCCAAAGAAGGGTGAGCAGTCAAAAAAACATCCACCCCGAGGGATGGATAAGAAAAGTTTAAAGTGATTTAAAGCCTAATAGTTTTTGCGTCCAGTAACGTTCCGATACACGGCTGATGCCGAGTGCCGGTGTGTTCGCATGGATGAACTGATCGTTGTTCAGCATGATCCCGATATGCGTCGGACCGGCGGCATATGTGTTTTCGAAGAAGATGATATCGCCACGCTTCGGTTGACGTAATTTTGATAACTTCGCTCCGAGGTACCGATCATCGTTCCAGTAGCCGTTGACGTTCGTCCGTCCGACTGCATAGCCAGCGGCATTCAACGTATAGTTAATGAATCCAGAGCAGTCGAATCCACCATTGACGGGGCTACTTGATCCCCAAACGTATGGTGTACCAAGATATTGTTGACCAATCGAGATCGCACGTTCCATCAATGTCGAACCAGGAACGGTCGTCACAGGAGGTGTCGTCGGTGTGACCGGAGGCGTCGTCGTGACGGATCCCGTCGTGATGTAACTCTTCGCGACATAGTAGAGACCCGTTCCGATCTTGATCTGGTACCAGCCGCTATCTTTTCCTGTCGTTTCACCCGTGACGTTGACCGTCGAACCGTGTCCGACTTGTGTGAAGACTTTAGACGATGTCGAAGGTAACGTGCGGACGTTCAGCCCGGTTGGTGCATTGACGCGATACGTCTTCGAGGTATCGACTGGTGTCAAAGAGACACCAGGAGTCGTCGGCGTTGTTGGTGGAGAAGCTTTTGTTGAGGCTTTGACGTAGGTCGAAGCGACATATGCTTGTTTTCCATCGAGCTTTACTTGATACCATGAATCGACGGCGCCTGTGACATCGAGAACCGTCTGGTGTGGCAATGTCTTATAGACTTTTGCATTTGTTGCTGCGGCAGTCCGCGCGTTCAAGCCTTCCTTCGCATTGACCGTATAGACCTTCGAGCGATCGACCGCTTTAACGACATGTTTGACGGGAGTCGTTGCTGGTGGTTTCGAATCCGTCGTGACGTTCGACGTCTTTTTACTGACTAATGTCGCGTGGACATAAGCCGTTTGTTTCTTATACGTAATCTGATACCAATCACCTGTTTTTTTCTTAACAGTTAAGATTGTGTTTTTTGCCAGTTTTCCAAGTGATTTCGAACTCGTCGTTGCTTTTTGACGAATGTTGACGGCATCGGTATTCGTTATGTAAGTCGTAGTTGTGGGAGCCTTTTCCGTCGTTGCTTTGACATATGCTGAAGTAATGAACGCTGGTTTCGACTGATACCTAATTTCGTACCAGCTGTTGACCTTTTTGACAGCCGTTAGTTTCGTACCTTTTTTTAGAGTCGTGATGACCTTCGCGGAAGTCGAGGCAGCCGTGCGAATATTGACGTTATCCGTCAAAGTCAGTGTCGTTGACGCAGCCGAAACCGGGACCGTGGTACCGATCAGAGCAAACGTCGTGAGGGCGAGAACAGTCTTTTTCACGTGACATAGCTCCTTCCAAAAATGGGTGAAAATCGTTGTTACCATTTTGTCATAAAAAGCGACAATTTCCCTGATTTAAAAATATATTTTTTGTCTGAAAAACTGTGCTACCATTTTGCAGAAAAACAAATGTCTAGAAAGAGTATTTTCAAAAAAGTTCGAGTACACTAGGAGTATTGGAGAGGAGGCTACACATGTTACGTCGTTTTTATCAGTATTATATCCCGCACAAACGTCTTTTTTGGCTGGATTTCACATCTGCCTTATTTGTCGGGATTTTAGAACTAGCCTTTCCGCTCGCTGTCCAGTGGTTCATCGACTCCTTGTTACCAAACGGAGAGATGAACTGGATCATCCTCGTCAGCGTCGGATTATTAGCGTTATACGTGATCAGTACGATGATGCAGTTCGTCGTCAACTATTTCGGACATAAGCTTGGGATCAATATCGAGACCGATATGCGTCGTCAGTTGTTTAGTCATGTTCAGAAACAGTCGTTTCGTTTCTTTGATAATACGAAGACGGGTCATATCATGAGCCGGATCACAAATGACTTGTTTGATATCGGAGAACTCGCGCATCATGGTCCAGAAGATGCTTTCATCGCTGTCATGACGCTGCTTGGTGCTTTCTCGATCATGTTGACGATCAACGTGCCGCTCGCACTCGTGACGATCATTGCCGTACCGTTTTTGATCTGGCTGATCAGTTATGCGAACGTCCGGATGAATAAATCGTGGGACCGGATGTACGGCAATATCGCGGAAGTCAATTCACGCGTCGAGGACAGTGTCTCTGGTGTCCGTGTCGTTCAGTCGTTTACGAACGAAGCTTACGAAATCGAGCGTTTCGAAAAAGACAACGCGACGTTCCGGCAGTCGAAGATCAATGCCTACAAGGTCATGAGTAAGAGTCTATCCGGCATCTACTTGACGACTCGTTTGATGACGCTTGCCGTCTTAGTCGTCGGAGCCTACCTGACGTATCGTGGCACTTTAACGGCAGGGGAACTCGTCGGATTCATTCTCTATATGAATATCCTGTTGAAGCCGATCGATAAGATTACGGCGTTGCTTGAGATGTATCCGAAGGGGATGGCGGGCTTCAAACGATTCCTCTCGATGATTGATGAAGATGCATCCTTACCTGATGCGCCAGACGCACTCGTCGTCGATCGGTTGAACGGTGGCATTACGTTCAAGGATGTCGCGTTCGGTTATGAAGCCGACCGTCTGATTTTAGAAAATATCAATCTGACGGTCGAACCAGGGCAGACGGTCGCTTTCGTCGGAACGTCGGGGGCAGGGAAGACGACAATCTGTTCGTTGATTCCACGCTTTTATGATGTCTTAGACGGAGCAATCACGATTGACGGAATCGATATTCGACAGATGACGAAGGAGTCATTGCGACAACAAATCGGGATCGTCCAGCAGGATGTCTTCTTGTTCTCAGGGACGATCGCTGAAAACATCGCCTACGGTGACTTGAACGCGACGCATGACCAAATCGTGCAAGCAGCAGAGCGGGCGCATCTCGGACCAATGATCGCGGATCTTCCGGATGGATACGCCACACAAATTGGGGAACGTGGACTAAAACTGTCAGGCGGACAAAAGCAACGACTCGCCATAGCGCGGATGTTCCTCAAGAACCCGCCGATTCTGATTCTCGATGAAGCGACGTCAGCTCTTGATACGGAAACGGAAGCACTGATTCAGGAATCGCTTGCCGAGTTGTCTGAGAACCGGACGACGCTCGTCATCGCACACCGTTTAGCAACGATCCGGAATGCTGATAAGATTTTTGTCGTCACGAAGGACGGAATCGTCGAAGAAGGCTCGCATGACGAGTTGATGGATCAAGGTGGTTATTTCTCCCGTTTATTAGAACGACAGCGCGTTTAAATGAATGAAAGGCAACGGACCTGGTCCGATGCCTTTTTTTGTTCGTTCAAAAATAAGGTTGTACAAGTCGATTTTAGGGAAAACGATCCATAGAAAAGAAGGAGAGGTGGAAGGATGTACGGTCAATTCTGTGAGAACTATGATGAGAGTTATCCCGTCTTACGGGAAGAGACGTCACATGATTTCCATCGTTTTTTTGCGCTGTCGTACACGATTCATGATACCGTTTTTGAACAAGCTGTCTATGAGCGGCTGATGCGGACGATCAAACAAAAGACATCGCGCTTTTCAGCGCTCCGGAGCCGCTATACACCATTGCTCGTTGCTCATGTTCAATTGAATAGTACGGATCCAGATTTCTTGATCGAAGAGATCATCGTCGCGGAAAAAAAGATTAAACATCGCCTGATTCGTGATAAAGGCGTCCGTCCATTTTTTGCACTCAACGAGGTACTAAATCGTCGGCAAGGCATCGATGCATTTCCCTATATGGAACGCCTGCATGCGACACGGCCTCATCTGAATGCTGCGAAGCAGTACGTCGTGACATCGACCTTGCTTGAACAGAAGCCATTACCAAAGGAATTTCTAGAGCGGGTCGATACATCAGAAGAGTGGCTCGCGCAATATATGGAACGGACGAGTGAACGTGTCATTACTGCGCAAATCTTAGCGGCGCATCCAGATCCTTCAGCGCAACAGGAACGAATCATTGCATGGCGGGAATTACTCGAACGGCGAGAAATCATCATTTGGGATCGTTTAATGCCGATTCTTGCGTTGTTACCGTCGATGGAACGTGTCGACTGGATTTATGTGACACGCATTGTCGATCGGGAGCGAGCACGGAACCGTTTTTCTGACGAGGTCAACTGGTTGATTGCCTTTCATCTGTTACTCGCTAAAACGGGTGTGACACGAGTTCAAGCTACTTTGTTACTACTAGCAGCACTAGAACTGACACAAAAACCTTGAAGTGAAACAGAATAGAAAAAATGGACGACTGATGACCTGTGCCATCGATCGTCCATTTTTGATGTGCGGTTCTTTGATTTAATCAAACGTCGTAAACGTCGCATGTCGTTCGACCGGGTAGAGTTCCGTACCAGCGACAGCGTTCAAAATCAATTGGTTCCGCGAAACGGACATTCCGAGATTATCCGCAGCCGGACCATGTGACAGCTCTAAATTAGCGGTTGCATAAAGATGATGCGGTGTATCGACCGAACGTTCAATTCGATAGTCGGCATCGACTTTCCAAGCATTCGGTGCTTCGAACACGATGTCGAGTCGATCGATGAAGCTCGGAAGGGAAGGGGAAAAGCCAGTTGCTGCGATGACGGCATCTGTTACGGATACGCGGTCATCCCCGCGTTCTTGATGTTGCATCGAGATCGTGAAACGGTCATCGTATGTGATTTCTTTTACTTCGAGATTCGCGCGAATCGCGACCTGTTGCTGTTCCTCTTCCGTTAAATCATAGAGGTGGGCATAGATCGATTGTAGCGTCTCAGGACTGATCCCATTTTGCGAACGAGCGAACTTCTTGACCGACTCTTGGCGTACTTCAAGAGGAAGTTGGTTAAAGTACGTGACGTAACTCGGTGAAAAAATTTCTTCGCCAAGCTTACCCGTCTCAAGTGTCTCGAACAGTGTCGATCGCGCAATCCATTCGAGCTCAGGTCGCTCTGGAGCAGACGTCGTCAAGAGATCGAGGAAAATCTCGGCAGCACTTTGACCGGAGCCGACGATGCTGATCTTTTCGCGCTGAAGGAGTTCTGCTTTATTCATGACATACTGCGTATTGTGAATGACACGGTCGTCAAACGATTCAGGAATCGCGGGTTTGGAACCAGTACCGATGACGACGTTTCGCGCTTCGAACGTTTCACGTTTACCGGTCGAGACATCTTCGACGAGGACTTCAAAACTATCGCCTGTATCTTGGACATCGATGACACGTGTCGAAAATCGTAAATCGTCAAGTTGTGTCGCCACCCAACGTAAGTAATCGTTATAGCCTTGTCTTGAGATTAGAAGTTTTTCATAAAAATAGAAGGTATGAAGACGGTGAATCGATCGTAAGTAATTGAGGTAGGAAAACGAACTTGTCGGATCGGCGAGTGTGACGAGATCGGAGATGAAGCTCGTCTGCATCATCGAGTCTTGAATCATCATGCCAGGATGCCATGAAAATTGTTCACTTTCGTCAAAAAATAACGTCTTTAATTCTGTCGGATGCGCTAGTGCGCTCAATCCTAAGTTCATCGGTCCAATACCGATGCCGATTAAATCATACATAGAAAAAGCCCCCCAATTCGATATTGTTCTAAAACAATACCCGAAAAGGAAGGCGGATGAAACGTGAGGCGGAAGGTTTACAGCTGATCGGTCGTCGTTGTCTTAGTCTCGACCGTCATCTGCTTCCCATCACGGATGATCGTCAGTGAGAGCGGACCATCTGATTTGATTAATGCTGTTTTGATGTCAACGAACCCTTTAATATCGGAATCATTGATTTTCGTGATGACATCACCTGTTTTCAGTTTAGCTGCGGCAGCCGGACTGTTTGGTTCGACCGACATGACGACGACACCTGTTTTCTGACTATCTGGTAGTTTAACTTGATCTTTTAGATAACCAGCAGGGAACGCCGCGACGTCTTGCAAGGAGACACCAAGTGTCGGATGTTCGACTTTACCGTTTGTCTCCAGTTGTTTGAGGATTGGCAACGCATCATCGATTGGGATGCTGAAGCCAACTCCTTCGACACCAGACTCGGCAATTTTCATCGAGTTGATTCCGACGAGTTGTCCTTGTTCATTGATCAAGGCACCACCCGAGTTTCCGGGGTTGATGGCAGCATCGGTCTGGATGACCGTCGTATTGAAGTCGTCCTGTCCATCACTATTCGTATCGACCGGGACAGTTCGGTCTTTTGAACTGACGATTCCGCGTGTGACGGAGTTTTGGAATTCACCGAGCGGGTTACCAATTGCAAGAACGGTCTGACCTGCTTTTAAGTCAGCCGATTTTCCGATCGTGATGACGCCAGGAACGTCGCTTGCGTCCACTTCAAGCACAGCCAAGTCATATGTTTCATCGCTACCGAGCAATTTTGCTGAGAGCGTCTTGCCGTCATTCAACGTCACATCAAGTTTTGATGCACCATCAACGACGTGATGGTTCGTAATGATGTATGCTTTTCCATCTTCTTTCTTATAGATGACACCAGATCCTGAACCAGCCGCCGCTTCTTGTTGCGACATCGAATTGCCTGCTTGATAGTTTGTCACGGTCACGACGGATTTTTGAGCGGTAGCGACTGCGTTCGTCACAGGGTCACTTGTCGTCGTCGAGACTTGTTTTGGCATGCCATTTGATAACGGTGTATCTGCAACTTGCTGTTCTTGATCGAGTAGAATCGGAAAGGCGACCGTAGCCGTCAAGACTGCGCCGATGATGCCTCCAGTTAATCCAGGTAAAAGTGCTTTTGTTTTTCCAGCCATAAGTCATCATTCCTCTCTGTGTGATTTCTGACTTCATCATAGCAAATGTAGCAACCTCTTTCCTGATTACGGGAGACATTCCGAAATGACTCATCATTCCCCATAATTCGACGACAATTTCTAAAAGTTGAGATAATCAGGTCGTTTCGATACACTGAAGCTGTCTCGAACATATATTTCATTAACAGAAAGAGAGTGTGAAACATAATGCTATTACGTCTAGTGTATGGAGCAGGATTATTGTTTGCGGGAGTTGGTCATTTCCGCAATGAAAAAGGGTTCGTCAGCATCATGCCGTCATTCATTCCGTTCAAGCGCTTTTTCGTCCAAGTGACGGGTGTCATCGAAATCGCTTACGGGATCATGTTGTTGACAGGAAAAGGTGTACATCTCGTTCGCAAAACACTTCCTGCCTTCTTATATGCTGTCTTACCCGCAAACGTCAACATGGCAGTCAATCCGAAGCCGATTAACGGAAAACGTCTTCCGTCTTGGTTGCTTTGGACACGGTTGCCGCTTCAGTGGGGACTTGTTTCACTTGCGAAACGCTTGAAATGAATCGGAACAAAAAGCCGCCCAAATGGCGGCTTTTATTGTTAGAAACGTTTGTTGACAGCGAGTAAGGAAGCTTTCGCGATTTCTTCATAGGTAGAGTCGTTCGGGTGGAATTGGTCACTCGACAAATCACGTTTGACGTCGCGGACGAGGTTGAATGTGTCGATGATTTCGACATCGTACTCGATACCGAGCGTCCGTGATTTGGCATTCCACTCTTGAACGATTGCGTCGAACGCTTCACCATTTTCCGTCGCACGGAAAGGATTATAGAGACCGACGTAGAAGATGACAGCATCCGGATTTTGTTCTCGTAGGATACTGAATGTCTTTTTCAAGTTTGTTTGTGCCGCCGTGACGGTTTCGGCTGTCTTCTTCGCATTGAAGTTCGCGACGCCTTCACCACGGTTGAACAAGTCATTCCCGCCAATCGTCACCGAGATGACTTTTGCTTGTTTGATTGAGCGTAATAC
The DNA here is from genome assembly GCF_022170825.1 of Exiguobacterium acetylicum. Classification (NCBI taxonomy): domain Bacteria; kingdom Bacillati; phylum Bacillota; class Bacilli; order Caryophanales; genus Exiguobacterium; species Exiguobacterium acetylicum. Next base: position 1,129,330 of record NZ_CP081878.1, read on the forward strand.
TTCTTTTTGTTCTAGTTGTTTCAGTAAATCTTCCGTCCGAGCACCACTAACGGCAAGATTCTGGAAACGCTCGACGGTGTCATCTTTGACAAGATCGCGTCCGACGATTGCGGCATAACTATTGCCGTTTGATGCTCCAACACCACGTGTTAATGAGTCACCAAGCGCGACGTACGTTCCGCCTTTTTTGACAGGCTCTTCCTTTGTTGGTGTCAGGACAGCACGTTTTGGTGGGTTGACGACGTCACTATAGGCACTGACGAAGCCATATCCAAAGATTGCCGTCAAAACGAGTGAGACGGTTAAAAACAAGGGCCAGCGTAATCGCTTCATGAACGTTCCTCCTTCTAGTTTCTAACCTGATTGTAGCAAAAATTGAAAGAATGTGCGGAAATGAAGTGTTCTGACAAGTCAAATGATTCATTATTCCGCTAGAATAGACAATAAGAGGTGAGAGACGTGAAACCAACAGTGAAATTAGAAGGTGTAACAAAGGTGATCGGAAAAAAGACGATCATCGATAATATCTCGTTTGAAATTCAACCGGGTGAAGTCTTTGGCTTCCTTGGACCGAACGGGGCAGGAAAAACGACGACGATTCGGATGCTCGTCGGCTTGATTAAACCGACGTCCGGCAAAATCACAGTCTGTGACTTTGACGTCCGGAAACAGTTCGTCCAAGCGATGGAGCGAATCGGCTCGATCGTTGAAAACCCGGAGTTGTATAAGTATTTGACAGGTCGCGAAAATTTACAAGTCTTCGCACGGATGTTACCAGATGTCGATGAGGCTCGGATTCAGGAAGTCATCGATCTCGTCGATTTAACGGCACGTGTCGACGATCAAGTCCGGACATACTCGCTCGGGATGCGTCAGCGTCTCGGCATCGCGCAGGCATTACTCGGACGACCAAGCGTCTTGATTCTCGACGAACCGACGAATGGTCTCGATCCGATGGGAATTCGGGATTTACGCCAATTCATCCGCCGGCTCGTCGAGGAAACGGGACTGTCCGTCCTCGTCTCGAGTCATATCTTGGCTGAGATTGAAATGCTTGCCGATCGTGTTGCGATCATGAGTTATGGCAAAATCGTCCAAGTCGGAACGGTCAAGGAATTGGTCGAGTCACTTGCACCTGGCGTTGACTGGCGTGTTGATGATGCCTTTAAAGCGAATGAGATCTTATCAGCGTCCGATCAAGTCCAAGTATCAGAAGTCGTCGATGCAAACACGGTTCATACTTTGATGGATGCCAGTAAGACACCAGCCCTTAACAAGCAGCTACTTGAAGCAGGAGTCGAAGTCTGGACGATTGAACGAAAAGTCCAGACACTCGAAGATCTGTTCATCACGTTGACGGGAGGCGATCACATTGCGTAATCCGAACATGATCGGTCTCGTTCGAAATGAAGTCACGAAAATCGCTTCAAAACGTCGTTTTGCGGTCGTTGCGATCATCTTGATCGTTCTTGTCTCAATGTTTACGTACGCGCAGTACCGAGACATCCAAGAACAAATTAAAAAACAGGGAACGCTCGATTGGCGAGTCGAGTTACAACAAGACATCGTCGATACGCAAAACCGTCTTGCTTCTAGCAGTATTCAAGATGAGTTCCGTCAGTTCCTTGAGTTTGATCTAAAACAGAATCAGTACTATCTCGATAACGATATCAATCCGAACTATCCGGGAGCCCCGACGTTCATCCGGATCTTCTTCTCGCAAGGGTTGACGCTGATTTTACCGCTGTTCATCATCGTCATCATGGCAGACATCGTCAGTGGTGAACAAAATGACGGAACGATCAAGACACTGCTGTCGCGACCGGTCCGGCGCTGGAAGATCCTCATGGCGAAATGGTTGACTGTCTTGCTCTATACGTCGATGCTGATGGCATTGACCGTCGCCGTCTGTTATGCGATATCCGGGATCGTCCTCGGCTATGACGGCTGGTCCGCACCGATTTTGACCGGATTCCAAGCCTCTCCGAGCGGTACGTTCTCGACTGAGTTCGTGCACACGTTACCGATGTGGGAATACCTCTTGATGGCTGTTGGTCTAGCCTGGATCGTCACGGCTGTCGTCGGAACGATCGCCCTGATGGTTTCTGTCCTCGTCAAAAATACGGCGACAGGAATCGGGATCATGATGGCTGTCTTGATTTCCGGTACGCTATTGACGTCACTCGGTTCAAGTTGGACGAGTTCGAAGTATCTCGTCAACGTCAACTTCGGTCTGATCAACTATCTCGATGGGCAAGCTCCACCGATTGAAGGTATGACGCTTCCGTTCTCACTAGCTGTTCTCGGCTGCTGGACGGTCGCCGCATTAGTCGTTGCGTTCTGGAACTTCACACAAAAAGATATGTATTAAGACGAACGGGTCCACCTGTAGAGGGGGACCCGTTTTTCAATGCTTAAGCGACAATTGATTGTATGCCTCGATTATTTTTTGATATTGGATCTGTGTCGATAACGAAGCATCTAGTATGAGAACCGGCGAAATTGATCGTTCCATTTGATATTGGTGTTCTGCGAACGTACCAATCATCGAAGGGTCCGTTGCCGTGTGATAGGTCCGGCACCAGTCGAGAAATTCATTGTAGCCTGTGAAATCTTTGTAGCGCGCTTTTTCTCGCGCGATAAGTCGTTCCATCCGAACTGTTTCGTCGAGCGATAAAAATACTAGTAAGTCTCGATTAGTGAAGCCGTCGGGATGCCAAGCAAAGACGGAACCGGAAACGATGTAGTCGTTATGAGACGCGAGGTCTGCTTCATACAGGGCGAACCGTTCAGCAACAGTTCGTTTTTCGGTGAACATCGTATCTTTCCATAAATAGTGATCGGTATCAATCCAAGGGATCTGCTCGGCTTGTCCAATGAAGGCGCCGAGCGTACTCTTTCCGGTACCGGAACCGCCGATGATTTGAATACGCATGAGAAATTTCTCCTTTCATCATGATGTAATGGCACGCAGAACAGGCCCGGGTATAATGCCGGACCTGTTGCTTGGAAGAATGAATTCTCCCTATGTCGCCTTATGCAAGCATAAGACATGGAATCGAGAGGCAGTGCCTCTAATAGGAAGCCGATGCAGGTCAGCCTCCGCGCTACGTACCAATCGTACTTTTATCATACTGATTCCAAGAATTGGTGTCAAACCTGCTCGAAAGGGTTTACATTCCGCTTAAACCGTCAAAAGAGAGAATAACGATGATTAGAGGAGGAACGACCATGGCAGATTGGGGCATCATGCTGACAGGCGTCGTCATTTGCGGATGGTGCATCTTTAGTGCCATCTATGACGATTTCATCCGTCGCGTATAAGACTTGTATTTGTGGGACCGTCCAAGGAGGGCGGTTTTTTTTGTGGATTTTTTTAATCCGAGTAAGTGGCTGTGGTACACTCGAATCAGAATGAAAAGTTAGAGAATGGGTGAAGAAAAATGAAGAAACAACCAGTCATCGTCATCGTCGGACCAACAGCAGTTGGAAAAACGAAGACAGGCATTGAACTAGCAAAACGACTAAACGGAGAGGTGTTATCTGGGGACTCTGTCCAAGTCTATCAAGGGATGGATATTGGATCGGCAAAAGTGACGACCGATGAGATGGAAGGAGTGCCGCATCATCTGCTTGATCTCGTGACACCGGATGACGAGATGAGTGTAGCGCGTTTCCAAACGATTGCTCGGGCGACGATCGATGAGATTGCAAGTCGGGGTAAGTTGCCGATCATCGTCGGCGGAACAGGGCTTTATATCCGGTCGATTTTATATGATTACCAGTTTACCGAACAGGCGGAAGACCCAGCTTTGCGTACCGAGCTCGAAGCGTACGCGGCGACGCACGGTGCGAATGCGCTTCATGACCAGTTAAAGGAACTCGATCCGGTTCGTGCCGAAGCGATCCATCCGAATAACATCCAGCGCGTCGTTCGGGCAATCGAGGTCGCACGGACCGGTCAGACACAAACGACCGGTAGTAAGCCGGCACTCTACGACAGCCTATTGTTCGTCTTACACATGGAAGACCGGGATCGGTTGTATGACCGAATCGATCAGCGGGTAGACTTGATGGTCGACAGTGGGCTTCTTGAAGAAGTGGCGCGTCTTGACGCTGCCGGGTACCGACAGACGAAGGCGTTGCAAGCGATTGGCTACAAAGAGATGTTACCAGTCCTTGACGGGGCACCACTCGATCCTGCTGTTGACATGCTAAAACGGAACACACGACGCTTCGCGAAACGTCAATTGACATGGTTCCGTCATCAATTTGATGGCGTTTGGGTAGATATGGGAAAGTTTTCATTTGAAGAAACGTTCAAAATTATCTATGATAGAACTGTAGAGTTTCTGAAAGCGGTTAAATAAGAGTTGCCCGAAGACAGAAACAGATAAAAAGAGGGGGCACGGGGAATCATGAAAGCGACATACAACATTCAGGACGTCTTTTTAAATCAATTACGGAAAGATGCAGTCCCGACGACGGTTTTCTTAATCAGTGGGTATCAATTACGGGGTCTGATCAAGTCATTCGATAACTTTACGGTCATCTTGGAGTCTGAAGGTAAGCAGCAATTGATCTACAAACACGCAATTTCGACGTTTGCACCAGCACGCAACGTGACGTTATATGAGCAAGAAGAGACGCAAGAAGTCTCTCGCTAAACAAAAAAGACGACCGGGGTCGCCCCCACCCCCCCCCCCCCCCCCCCCCCCCCCCACCCCCCCCACCCAACCCCCCCCCCCCCCCCCCCCCCCCCCCCCCACCCCTCCCCCCCCCCCCCCCCCCCCCCCCCCACCACCACCCCCACCCCCACCCCCCCCCCCACCCCCACCCCCCCCCCCCCCCCCCCCAACAAAACCCCCCCCCCCCCCCCCCACCCCCCCCCCCCAAAAACAACCCCCACGACCGGGGGGTCGTCTTTTTTTGTTCACTTCATTATTTATACGCTGGCTGTGCAATCGTACGAAGAACGTCAACACGGTATCGCTTCAAGTCAAGGATATCGAGTCCGATGAACCCGGTATGATCAGTTTCAGAAAAGTAAAACGTAACTCCTTGAAGAAGGCACGTACTCTTCGGAATCGTATTTCGCAATCGAAGCGAGAAACGATCTGCTAGTTCCTCGTAAAAGAATGCCTTGGAATGAACGTCACGGATCACGTCTGCTTCCTCGTTAAAAAATTCGATTCCGACGATGCGCGCCTCTTGATCAAAGTCTACGTTAAGGCATTCATTTGCTTCTAGTTCGTCCGTCTCTTTAATTGCGGGAGTAAATGTTTCTGGGAAGAGATATAGATATCCCATTTCTGCTTCTTGATCATAAGTCATTCGAATCGTCATTCATGTCACTTCCAAGTCTAATGATTTTTTACAATAACGGCGTCAGTTCCTCAACCGCCTCTTCATAACGCCGCAGCGAGACATCCTTATAGAGGCATGTCTTCTGCAGGCGTTCTTCTTTCGTCATCTCGTCCTGATACGTTTTTAAGATGAAGCTGTTGCGTAACATCGACGGGGTCAAAATCCGTTTGTTATCCGACCGTTCATTCAGCTGACGCATCATCTTCGTGATCATGACGATCGACAATTGCTTCGGGGCATTCTTACTGTAGACCCAGCGGAATGTCATCCGGGCGAAGTCGAACGCAACGAAAAAGGGATCGGTACTGTTATAACGGGGGCGAACTGGCTCCGGGATCGTCTTCAAGTATCGTAACATGATATCTTGATCTTCCCGCTCGAGATGAAGCAAGTAGCGGTTGCCGAGTCGATCGTGGACGGTCATCTCTTGCTGGGCGAAGTTGAGATCGTGCATCTTTAAGCCGATGATGTGATGGACGCGTAAGCCGTAGCGATAAAACAGGCGGAGAATCAGTTCGTTTCGATCGATTAAAAACGGACGTGCTTTCAATTGATGTTCTGTCAGTCCGCGGTCAGATTGATTCGTCCGGACCAATTGCTCGTATTCTTTGAAGGAAGCGACATGTTTTGCCGTCAATTCGTGCGTCGGTTGTGCGTATTCAATCAGCTTTGCTTTCGTCTGCCGAATCTGGTAATTGACTTGATTGATGACGGTGACGATTCGGGCAACCGTCGCTTGCTGGTAGAGTTTTTCTTCGATCAAATATTCATTGATGAACGTCTTCCAGGTTTCGATTGAAATCGCCTTGAAATCGTCAATCGTCTCGAGCGGTTGATCTACATCCGTCATGTAACGATGGACTTCGATTAAATCATACCGATAGCGCCGGACGGTCGAAAGTTGACGTCCACTTGTCGTTAAATAAAACAGATAGCGTTCAATGAACTCTGGAAGCGTATACGACTGCTCGCGTGCCATGGTTTTCCTTCCCTTCATCGTAGTGTTTCTTCCATCATAAACCGAACGGATGTTTCCTGTCCAAAAAAGTTCAGACGAACCGGTGCCTGTGGTATGATAAAGGGCGCAGTACGTCTTTACTCGTGAAAGGAATGATATTATGTCAGAACGCGTCATCGTCGTTGGTTGCCAGCTCCCCGGTGTACCGGACCATGTCTATGAAGAATCGGTCGCGGAGCTCGAAGCACTCGTAACGACTGCGCATGGTGTCGTCGTCGGTCGTTTGGATCAAAAACGACAAGCGATTGACCGCCGTACGTTCATCGGAAAAGGAAAGGTTGAAGAACTCGTTGCGTTAGCAGACGAACTTGAACCTGATTTAATCATATTCAATGCCGAGGTCACGCCCGGTCAGATGAAAAATATTCGGATCGCCTTATCAGACCCGGAAGCGATCAAATTGATTGACCGGACACAGTTGATCCTCGATATCTTCGCTGGACGTGCCCAGTCACGCGAAGGGAAATTGCAGGTAGAACTGGCACAGATGAGTTATCTCTTACCACGCCTCGCGGGACAGGGAACACAACTGTCGCGCCTTGGTGGAGGAATCGGAACACGTGGACCAGGTGAGTCAAAACTCGAGACGGATCGCCGTCATATCCGTCGTCGGGTTGATGAGATCTCGAAACAACTCGAGACATCCGTTGCTCACCGTGCCCGTTACCGGGAACGTCGCAAAGAAAATCAGACGTTCCAAATCGCACTCGTCGGTTATACGAATGCCGGCAAGTCAACGATCTTCAACCGGTTGACACAAGCCGACACATACGAAAAGGATGAGTTGTTCGCGACGCTCGATCCGTTGACGCGTCAAGTTGATTTGCCAGAAGGTGGTCAAATCCTTCTGACGGATACGGTTGGTTTCATTCAAGATCTCCCGACGAAGTTGATCGCCGCATTCCGTTCGACACTCGAAGAAGTGCTTGAAGCGGACTTGATCCTCCACGTCGTTGATGCGTCGAGTGAGCATTATTTGAATCAGATGCAGACGACGAACGATGTCCTCGATGAACTCGGTGCTGGTGACATCCCGCAACTGGAAGTCTACAACAAGAAAGACCAACTGAACCGCTTGTTCACAGGCGGGAAGCTGTTGATCTCTGCGCTTGATCCGCAGGACATCGAGCGCTTGATTGAAGAAATCGAACGTTCGATCAGCGAAATCCTCGAGTATCTCGAGATTCGCATTCCGGTTGATGGTTTTGCCCATTACAATCCGGCGAAGGAAGTCATGATGAACTTGAAAGAATCGTTTGAAGAAGATGGTTCCGTCATTCTAAAAGGTTACTTGCGTAAAGATACGCGGCTCTACGCGACATTGAAACAATACGAGGTGTAAACATGTTTTCAGAATTAACCCATTACGAAACCCTCCGTCCACTCATTGACCGGGCGGAGGAACAGATCGCACCGTACGTCAAGAAGGCGCAAGAGGTCGCGGAATATAATCAATTCCGTGTCCTCGATGCGTTCCGACGTCACAAGGTCAGTGATTTTCATTTCATGCCGTCAACAGGCTACGGCTACAACGATGAAGGGCGCGATACGCTCGAGCGGATCTATGCCGATGTCTTCGGGGCGGAAGCCGGTCTTTGTCGTCCACAAATCATCAGCGGGACGCACGCAATCGGTATCGCGTTGTTCGGGTTGTTGTTGCCGGGCGATGAGTTGCTCTATATCACAGGAAAACCATACGACACGCTTGAAGAGATCGTCGGGATTCGTGGTGACGGACGCGGTTCATTAAAGGAACTGGGCGTCCACTATGATGTCGTCGAGATGAAAAACGCCGAGACGATTGACGTACAGGCTGTTCTCGAACGGATCACACCACAGACGAAAGTCGTCGGAATCCAGCGTTCAAAAGGATATGCGACACGTCGCAGTCTACCAGTTAGCGAAATCGGTGAGGCAATCGCTGCCATTAAAGCCGTTCATCCGCATGTCTTGATCTTCGTCGATAACTGTTATGGTGAGTTCGTCGAGACGATCGAACCGACGCATGTCGGGGCGGACTTGATGGCAGGATCGTTGATTAAGAACCCAGGTGGTGGTCTTGCGAAGACCGGTGGTTATCTCGTCGGGCGGACCGACTTGATTGAACGAGCATCGTTCCGGATGACGACACCAGGAATCGGAGCGGAAGCCGGTCCTTCGCTATCCGCACTTCCAGATATGTATCAAGGGTTCTACATGGCACCGCATACGGTCAGTCAAGCATTGATGGGCGCGATGTTTACGTCGAGCATGCTCGGTCAGTTCGGCTTTGACACGGCACCGCATCATACAGCAGAACGGACGGATTTGATTCAATCGGTCTCGTTTCATGCACCGGAGCCGATGATTGCCTTCTGTCAGGCGATTCAAGCTGCTTCACCCGTCAATGCACATGCGTTACCGATTCCGGATTATATGCCGGGATATGCGGACGATGTCATCATGGCAGCAGGAACATTCGTACAAGGTTCATCGATCGAGTTGTCAGCGGATGGTCCGATCCGAGCGCCGTATACCGCGTACGTTCAAGGTGGTTTGACGTATAGTCACGTCAAGATCGCCATCATCTCAGCCGTCAATCATTTGATGGAAAAACAATTAATTCCAGAAAAAAACGTTTAATACTAGAATATCTCGTGAAAAGACCTCTGAACGACTTCATGTCAAGTGATTAAAAAAGTTGTGTTAACTTTTCTTACATCGCTTGACAAGTTGCCTGACAGAGGTTTATTCTCATGGAGTAAGGAAAAAGGAGGAACCACATGGCAGACTCATCACGCCAGTCCAAGCCACTATTTCCCATCGGAGTCGTTCAAGAGTTGACCGCGTTATCTGCCCGCCAGATCCGATACTACGAAGAACAGGGACTGATCAAGCCGGAGCGGACAGAGACGAAGCGTCGCCTCTATTCGTTCAACGATGTCGATCGCCTGTTGTCGATCAAGGAATACCTGGATCAAGGACTGAATATCGCAGGGATCAAATTGATTTTTGAAAACGATCTCGTCAAACGCGAACGCGTTGCGGAGAGCGTCGTCGAGACGCGCCCGGAACTATCTGACGGCGAATTGTATAAACTCCTGAAAAATGAATTGAAGGAAGCAGGACGACATGGAAAGACGTCGCTCATCCAAGGTGAGCTCGGGCGTTTCTTCAAGTAAGGACCTGTTACCATATAAAAACGAATCGGAGAGGGGATTTGTCACATGACACGTCGCAACATTACACGAGAAGACATTTTGAAAATCGCTAAAGCTGAGGATGTACGCTTTATTCGCTTACAGTTCACAGATATCCTCGGAACGATCAAGAACGTTGAGATTCCAGTAAGCCAATTGGAAAAAGCACTTGATAACAAAATGATGTTCGATGGTTCATCGATCGAAGGATTCGTCCGGATTGAAGAATCAGATATGTATCTCTTCCCAGACTTGAACACATGGGTCGTCTTCCCATGGACAGAAGATGGAACAGGGAAAGTTGCACGTTTAATCTGTGACATCCACAATCCGGATGGCACGCCGTTCGCAGGAGACCCACGTGGTCAGCTCAAACGGGTACTTAAAGAGATGGAAGAGCTCGGGTTCTCATCATTCAACGTTGGACCAGAGCCAGAATTCTTCCTCTTCAAGAAAGATGAAAAAGGCCGTCCGACACTTGAGTTGAATGACCAAGGTGGATACTTCGACCTCGCACCAGTCGACCTCGGAGAGAACTGCCGTAAAGAGATCGTCATCGAGCTCGAGAACATGGGCTTTGAAATCGAAGCATCGCACCACGAAGTCGCGCCAGGTCAGCACGAAATCGACTTCAAATATGCGGATGCGATCACGACAGCGGATAACATCCAAACGTTCAAACTCGTCGTCAAGACGATTGCTGCGAAGCACAACTTGCACGCGACATTCATGCCAAAACCACTCTTCGGTGTCAACGGATCAGGAATGCACGCGAACATGTCGCTCTTCAAAGGCAACGAGAACGTCTTCTTCGACGAAGGCAACGAAGACATGCAATTGTCGGATGATGCACGTGCGTTCACAGCGGGTATCCTCAAACACGCTCGTGCGTTCACAGCAGTTTGTAACCCGACAGTCAACTCATACAAACGTCTCGTTCCTGGCTACGAAGCACCTTGCTACGTCGCATGGTCAGCACGTAACCGTTCACCACTCGTCCGTGTTCCTGCAGCACGTGGACTCTCGACGCGTATCGAAGTTCGTTCAGTCGACCCAGCAGCAAACCCGTACCTCGCACTTGCGACATTGCTTGCTTCAGGTCTTGACGGAATCAAGAACAACTTGAAAGCACCGGCTCCAATCGACCGCAACATCTACGTTATGGACAAACCGGAACGCGTTGCAAACGGAATTGATGATCTTCCATCAACACTCAGCCACGCACTAGAAGTTCTGAAAGCGGATGACGTCGTCATGCACGCTCTCGGCGATCACATCGCAGAGCACTTCGTTGAATTGAAAGAAATCGAATGGGATATGTTCCGGACACAAGTCACGGAATGGGAACGCGATCAGTACATGGTCTTGTTCTAATCTAACTCAAGCACTTTTGGACTTCTGTCCGGAAGTGCTTTTTTTATTTGTAATGGAAAAACAGGGATTGACGGTGGGACGTGGAAAAGAAACAACAGCAAGAAATAGGGAGGCGAGACGTAATGAAGAAGGGATATGAAGGCAAAGAGATCACGGTCTATTTTGATTCGGAAGTCTGCATTCACTCAGGTCATTGTGTACGAAGTCTACCAACTGTCTTTGATGTCAAACGACGTCCGTGGATTGAAGCGGACGGAGCACCGGTCGAAGACGTCATGCGGGTCGTCGACGGTTGTCCGAGCGGTGCCTTATCTTATGAACGGAGGGAAGCGAATGGAGCTGAAACGAGCGGAACGTAAAATCGAAGCCCATCATGAGGGCACAGTGATCGGGGAAATCACCTATAGTGACACGAACAACGGCATGTGGATCATCGACCACACGTATGTGGATCCCGCGCACCGGAATCAACAAATCGGGGAACAACTCGTTGCTGAGATCGTCAACTGGGCACGGGAAGCAAACATCAAACTGTTACCGTTATGTCCGTTTGCGAAAAAAGAGTTTGAACATCAATCGGATTATCAGGACGTACAAGCAAATACGTGAATACAAAAATCTCCTCCAGTCTCTCAAGACCAGAGGAGATTTTTTCGAGTCATTGTTTTTGAGATCTAGTCGTTTTTTTTCGAGAAACAACCATCGCGACGAAATAGGCAACGACGTAGAGCACGATCAGTCCTTGTTTTAGCATATAAGGTAGATCCATTTGATTCACCAGTAGAAAACTAGCGCACAATAACATCAAAAAGGACAACAGCCACTTATTCGGCATATTAGGACCTCCTTCACTATCCATTTATTTCTATTTAAGAATAGCACAAGATTGATATCAAATCGTGCTAAAGGAAAGAATAGTAGATTAGTTATAGATACAGCCGTAGAAACGCCATCGTGACGACACCGGTGACGACCGTCCAGGATAAACTTTTACTGAAAATCGCGATGGCCATCGTCGGTAGTGCTGCGAAGACGTGAAGCGTCGAAACAGTGGGGAACGCATCGTCTTGCGCGATCAGTAGATTTTGAAAGAAGAGCGCACCGAGTAAGCAGACCGGAATGAAGGAGAGCCATTCCGTTACGAGGCGCGGTAACGTCAGTCCGTGAAGGACTAGAAATGGTAAAACGCGTGGAATCCAAGTGACGAGTCCACAAGCTAAAAAGAGAGCAATTAATTCTGGACGGATTTCCATCGTGTGATCACGACTCCTATACTTGCACCACCAAGCGTCGCACAAAGAACAGCGACTTCTGGAGAAAAGTAGCGCATGGTTATGTAAAGCAAAAACATGACGATCAGTAGGAGGCAACTATTCACGGCAATGCGGGAACGTTCTCCTTCGAACTGTAAGTACAATAAGCCAATGAACATTGCTGTCAGTGCAAAATCGAGACCGAATCGCTCGGGATCAGGAAACCAACTACCGACAAGGGCGCCGAGAATGGTTGCTATGATCCAGCTGAGATACGCAGTCAGATTCAAGCCATGCATGAAAGACGGGGAAAGCTTCCCTTTTTGGGCAGTATTCATCGCGACAGCGAACGACTCATCGGTCAGTAGTGTGCCAATGCCAATCCGATCATTGAGGTGCCGGGTCTCGACATGTGGGGCAAGTGTCAGACTCATTAACAAATGTCTCAGATTGACGATGAATGTCGTTAGAATGATGGCAGAAGCAGGACTATTCAACAGCAAGAGACTCGTGATGATGAATTGAGCAGCGCCAGCGTAAATGAAGATGGACATGAATCCGACTTCAAAGGGAGTTAAACCCGAAGCGCGACCGACGATGCCGGCTGAGAAGCCGATACCGATATAACCAAGGACGGTTGGGAGACAGGCACGAACACCTGCTTGGAAGGCTGATGACATTCGATTCCTCCTCTTTTTAAAAGAGCATAGCATTCATGCGGAATATCGTCACTAACTGGTCAATATTTTCATCGTTTTTTTCGACATATTCGACTTGATTTAGTGGTAAAGAGTAAGTGGTACGGCAAAATCAGATTGGTAAAGGAGCGTTTTTCATGCACAAATTAATGAAAGATTCAAACCGGTTCGTTTCAGACATGGTCGACGGACTCGTACTTGCTCACCCTGATTTGTATAAAAAGGTCGAAGGTGTCAACGTCGTGGCACGGAAAGTACCACTCGATGGAAAAGTTGGTCTTGTCTCTGGTGGGGGAAGTGGTCACGAACCGGCCCATGCGGGATTCGTTGGGGATGGTATGCTTGCTGCAGCTGTATGTGGGGAAGTCTTCACGTCACCAACGCCTGATATGGTGCTCGAAGGAATTAAAGCTGCGCATGGAGGGAAAGGCGTATTGCTCGTCGTCAAGAATTACTCTGGTGACGTCATGAACTTTGATATGGCGAAGGAACTTGCTGAACTTGAGGACATCGAAGTTGATACGGTCGTCGTCAACGATGACATTGCCATCAAAAAAGAAGAAGACCGTCGTGGAGTTGCAGGGACTATCTTCGTTCATAAGATTGCCGGAGCTGCTGCGGCAGAAGGGAAATCACTGAGTGAAGTCAAAGCAGTCGCGGAAAAGGTCATTCATGGTGTCCGGTCGATCGGAATGGCGCTCTCGCCATGTTACATGCCAGAGAGCGGGAAACCAGGGTTTGAACTGCATGACGACGAGATGGAGATTGGAATCGGGATTCATGGGGAAAAAGGACTCGAACGAAAAGCAGTTGCTTCCGTTGATGCGATCGTCAAAGAGTTGCTCGATCGTCTAACGAAAGAAGTACCGGATAAAAAAGTCGCTGTCATGGTGAACGGAATGGGCGGAACGCCAGAATCCGAACTGTATATCACGTATAAATACGTCGCGGAAGAACTTCAGGCGCATGGTTACGAGATTGCCCGTTCGTTCGTCGGCAACTATATGACCTCACTCGAGATGCATGGTTTCTCGATCACGCTTCTACCAGTGGATGATGAACTGCTCGGTTATCTCGACGCAGAAACAAAAGCGATTGGATTCTAATTTAGATAAACGGGGTGTACTAATATGAAGTTGACGAAGGAACAGTTGCGAAGCGCACTTATTAAAGCAGCAGAACAGATTGAACAGCATAAAGATGAATTGACGGATCTTGACCGAGAAATCGGCGATGGGGATCACGGGATCAATATGTCGCGGGGATTCCAAGCCGTTCAAAAGACGCTTGAGGAACACGGGGAATACGAAGATTTAGGCGCATTATCAAAAGAAGTCGGGATGACGCTGATTAAAACAGTCGGTGGAGCATCTGGTCCTCTGTACGGCACGGCATTCGTCAAGTTTGCCGGTGCGTTTAAAGGAAAAACCGAAGTCGAAGGTGCAGAGCTTGCCGATGCTTTCCACGAAGCGACAGAAGGCATTAAGTTGCGTGGAAAATCGGAATTCGGTCAAAAGACGATGGTTGACATCTGGACGCCATTCCAAGAAGCACTTTCAAAAGAAAGTGATTTGAAAGCGGCAATCGATCAAGCGCTTGCTGATACAAAAGCACGTATCGCGACAAAAGGGCGCGCGTCGTACTTCGGTGAAGCAACTCAAGGTGTCCAGGATCCAGGTAGTCTATCGAGTGCCCTGTTACTTGGCGAAATCGCGGAGGTGCTCCATGGTTAATCTTGTACTCGTTTCCCATAGTGAGAAGCTTGCGACTGGACTAAAGGAACTGTTGGCAGAGATGGCACCGGATACGCCAGTCTTAGTAGCAGCAGGACTTGGGGATGGTAGTATTGGAACGGACGCGACTCGTATCGAAGAAACGCTGAATACGCTGGACGACGATGGAGTCGTCTTAACGGATATCGGTTCTGCGACGATGAACACAGAACTAGCACTTGAACTATACAGCGGCGAACGGACGGTACGGTTTATCGACGCACCACTCGTCGAAGGTGCGTTTTTAGCGGCAGTCCTAAGCGGACAGTCGAAATCCGTCGATGAGATTGAAGATGGGTTGAAAAAAGAATTCGGTAAATAAGTGTTAAATCCCCCTTTGCGAATAGGCGAAGGGGGATTTATTTCAATTACTTTTATTCGTATTAAAATCTAGTATGGATTCACATGAATCAAAACTTTCGGAGCCGCTCTTCTAACCACTCTCTCGGTAAGCGAACTGTAGCTAGATCAAGTGTTTGTAATGCATCCCAAGAATAACTGTTAAAAAGATAGAGATCCAATTGTGTATCGATATCGTTTGCTACTTCAGTCGCTTGTTCACTTAACGGATAGCTCCCACGTCTTTCAGTTTCAAGATGATAGAAGTCATTATGGTAGACGTCGATCATATACCGGTAACACCAATCTGCCAGTTCTTCATGCGTGATGGTGCCATCAAGCGCAAGCTGAATGTGTTCTTTTAGCTGTTGATCCGAATAAGTAGAATTCATGATACACCTCTCGCTATATGTTCTATAAGATATCAAAAACCCGGTCCCTCTGCAAAAGGGACCGGGGTAACTAGTTCTGCTCTTATTTCGATGGTTTGAAGACCATTGTCGCTTCAACTGCTTTTTGCCATCCTGCATAGCGTTGTTCACGATCGTCTTCTTTCATCTCTGGTTTGAACTGGTGATCAAGCTTCCATTGTTTTTTGATTTCCGCCTTATCTTTCCAGTAACCGACGGCTAATCCAGCAAGATATGCTGCACCGAGTGCTGTCGTTTCGTTGATTTGTGGACGATCGACAGGAACGCCAAGGATATCCGATTGGAACTGCATCAAGAAGTTATTCGCTACAGCACCACCGTCGACACGAAGTGTCTTCAGTTCGATACCAGAATCTTGTTCCATTGCTGTCAACACGTCACGTGTTTGGTATGCAAGTGATTCAAGCGTCGCACGAACGAAATGCTCTTTATCAGTTCCGCGCGTTAATCCGAAGATTGCACCACGAACATCTGAATCCCAGTACGGCGCGCCAAGACCAACGAAAGCAGGAACGACGTAAACGCCATCTGTTGAGTCAACTTTCGCTGCATAACCTTCTGAGTCTTTCGCATTCTTCAACATCCGAAGACCATCGCGGAGCCACTGGATCGCAGAACCGGCGACGAAAATTGAACCTTCAAGCGCATATTCAACTTTCCCGTCAACGCCCCAAGCGATTGTCGTCAAAAGTCCATGATCAGAAGAAACGGCTTTTTCACCCGTGTTCATGAGCATGAAGCAACCTGTTCCGTATGTGTTTTTTCCTTCACCGGCTTCGAAGCACGTTTGACCGAAGAGTGCTGCTTGTTGGTCACCAGCAATACCAGCGATCGGCACTTCGTAACCGAAGAAGTGATACGGTACCGTTTTGTCATAGACCTCACTCGACTGACGAACTTCTGGCAACATTGAAGCCGGAACACCGAGAATATCGAGTAACTCTTCATCCCATTTTTGTTCGTAGATGTTGTACATCAACGTCCGTGAAGCATTCGTGTAGTCTGTAATGTGTGTTTTTCCACCAGACAGTTTCCATACGAGCCACGTATCAATCGTACCGAAGAGTAATTCACCATTTTCTGCTTGCTCACGTGCACCTTCGACATTGTCGAGGATCCATTTAACTTTTGTGCCAGAGAAGTAGGCATCAATCAGGAGTCCTGTTTTATCACGGAACTTCTGGTTCAAACCTTGTTCCTTTAAGTCGTCACAAATACCAGAAGTTTGACGCGATTGCCAAACGAGTGCGTGATAGACTGGTTTGCCTGTTTCTTTATTCCAGACAACTGTCGTTTCACGTTGGTTCGTGATGCCGATTCCGGCGATTTGCTCAGGTTTGATATCTGCAGTTCCGAGTGCTTCAGCCATGACAGCAAGAATCGAACCCCAGATTTCGTTTGCATCATGCTCGACCCAGCCTGGTTGCGGGAAGTACTGTTTAAATTCCCGTTGTGCCGAGTTGACGATTTTCCCATCGTGATCGAAAATGATCGCACGTGAGCTTGTCGTACCTTGGTCGAGTGCTAGGATATACTTGTTTTCCATTTCGAAATCCCCCTTGAGCATTATGTGTTAGTAAAGCAGAATCTTAGTAAATCAATTGATAGATGAGCACAGCGATTGCTCCACCGATGATTGGACCGACGACTGGAATCCATGAATAACCCCAGTCAGATGAACCTTTGTTCGGAATCGGTAAGATGGCGTGCGCGATACGTGGCCCAAGGTCACGGGCCGGGTTGATAGCGTATCCTGTCGTACCACCGAGCGAGAGACCGATGACGACGACGAGTAAACCGACGATGAGTGGTTTTAAACCGTCACCGAATGTCGTTAAACCGAGTGCCAAAATACCGAAGACGAGAACAAATGTCCCGATGATCTCAGAAATCAAGTTCGACGGCGTATGACGAATCGCTGGACCTGTTGCGAACACACCGAGTTTTGCAGCTTGATCATCAGTCGCTTCAAAATGTTTCATGTAATGAAGCCAAACGAGAATGGCGCCGATGAAAGCTCCGACAAGTTGTCCGGCAATGTAGATCGGAACGTCTGCCCACGGTAGGTCAGAGTTCAAAGCAAGTGCAATCGTTAATGCAGGGTTCAAGTGCGCACCACTCTCAGCAGCGACGAATGCTGCTGTCATGACGGCGAGACCCCAAGCGAACGTGATGACAATCCATCCACTGTTTTCCGATTTCGTCTTTTTCAAGACGACACCGGCGACGACACCATCCCCGAGCAGGATGAGGATCATCGTACCGATCATTTCTAGTACAAAGTTATTCATGCAAAAACCCTCCCTTTGGATTAAAGCAGATAATGGCCTTTCTACTTTAAATTACTCCGAATTGAGAACGTTTTCAATACAAATAATTGAAATATAGGAATGGAAATTTTTTATTTTGATGTTTAAAGATACGGAAAAATGGATAAGAAAACACCTCTTCCTACCCGTGTAAAGGTAATAAGAGGTGTTAACGACGACGCTTCTTTCTTTTTTTAGGTCGAAACCAGCTACTGGAATAATCTAGTAGGATATGAATCGTACTCGCTACCATGATGCCGATGATAAAAGCAGGCAGGGAAGCGAACCACGAATCAATCGTTGCCGAATCAAGAATCTGAAAGTACAAACTTAGAAACAGTAGTGGAATTAAAATAGCAGCACTATAAAGAAGTCGGATGATGTCTCCGATGATCAGTCCATGTGACCAAATCGAGCGGTGAGGCATGATTTTCACATAGGGCATCCATAGGACGCGAAACGGTCCGAAGCGATAATACGGTTCTGATTTTAAATCAAGGTCGGGCGACAGCCAAAGCGTACCGACAGCGATACCAATGGCGGTCGGTAACCAATCGGTTTGTTGCGTTGCGACCGAATACGCAACGTAACCCGTCAGCGCGACGGTATTGACGGTGTCATGTACATTTCCTGAAGGCATGAAAAAAGACCAGTCGTGACTGGTCCCTCCGTCAATGAATCGTCCGATACACGCCGATTACCTTACCAAGAATGGAGACATTATCGAAATACATCGGATCCATCGAGTCATTTTCTGGTTGTAGACGTACCTGTTGATCTTCTAAGAAGAACCGTTTCACCGTCGCTTCGCTATCTTCGGTCATAGCTACGACGATTTCTCCGTTTTCTGCTGTGTTTTGTTGGCGCACGATGACACGATCGCCGTCAAGAATACCTGCATTAATCATCGATTCACCGTCGATCGTTAACATGAAGACTGTTTCGTTTCCTACATAATGTGCAGGGAGCGGGAACTGTTCTTCGATATTTTCAATCGCTGTAATCGGAAGACCAGCTGTGACTTTCCCGATAACAGGGACATGAACGATAGCTTCCGTGATTTCTTCAGGCTTATCAAGCAATATCTCAATCGCACGTGGTTTCGTCGGGTCACGGCGAATCATTCCCCGTTTCTCGAGTCGATCCAAATGACCGTGTACCGTCGAGCTAGACGCGAGTCCGACTGCTTCCCCGATTTCGCGAACTGATGGTGGATACCCCTTCAGTTTCACTTCAGAGACGATGTAGTCAAGAATCTCTTGTTGGCGCTTAGACATTTTCCGCATACGAATTGCCACCTCTTTCTGGATTGAAGTTTGAAATGTAAGAATATATGTTTCTAAATTCACTATAACATAGAACAAATGAGCGTACAAACAATTGTTCGACATTTTGTGTTGACCGAACACCGGTTCTGTGTTTATTATGAGTTATGCGAACAATTGTTCCGCGAACATTTATTCTAATTCATTTCATCTTATATTTGGAGGGATTCATGATGATTCATACGATTCGTACTCATGCTTTTTCTATTCTCTTCTATGCTTTAAGTGTTGCTTTCGTAATCTTTTTACTCATACCACGTCCGGATGAAAAAGTGGCGCAACTGATGACGGCGTCCGTAACGGTCGATGAGAACGCTACAGTCGAACAAATTGCTGAAGTCTATAACGACGGCTCAATGTCAGATGAAGAATATGTCAATTGGTTGATCAAAAATAATGATGTCGAAACAAAACACGTCATCTCAAAAAGCAAAATCGTTGTACCAATCGCACAACAATGACAGAATAGAAAAGTTGTGAAAGAACGAACAGGGATGTGAGGTACGATGAAGGTCGTGATTTATTGTCGGGTGTCGACTGAAAAAGAAGCACAAGATAGTTCGATTGAACGTCAACGGATGGAGCTTTCGAAGGTGGCATCTCAAAAAGGATTTGATGTCGTAGATGTCGTTTCTGAAAAAGAGAGTGGATATGATGTTGACCGTGAAGGGATGCTGACGGTTCTTGATCATGTGACTCGCGAAGCGATAGATGCTGTCCTCGTGACGGATGATACACGAATTGGACGAGGGAATGCGAAAATTGCCATTTTGCATACGTTCAAGAAACACGGTGTTCAGCTGATGACACTCGATTCCGATGGCGAATATCAGCTTGCTGATGCGGAAGCGATGGTCCTTGAGATTGTCTCACTCGTTGAAGAATATCAACGGAAATTGCATAATGCAAAAATCGCGCGTGGCATGCGACGGGCGGTCGAACAAGGATTTCGCCCAGAACGTAATCTCAATCGACAAGGAGAGAACGCCGGACGGAGTCGGAAAGATGTACCGATTGAAGAAATCGTACGTCTTCGTGAACTCGGATTGACGTTTTCTGATATTGCGATCACCTTACGGGGAATGGGGCACGATATTTCAAAAGCTACCGTCAATCGACGATACCTCGAATACCGTGAACTGACGCCTAGCCCGGAATAAGAAGCAAGTTACCCGCTGACTGACGCGGTTAACTTGCTTTTTTTTGTAAGCTCTTTTACAGTAAGAATACAATTGAACTACTCAAGTTTGAGTCATAGAGAAAGAGGGATTCCATGTTATCACAAGAACAATTAGATCGAATCAATGCATTAGCGAATAAATCAAAAGTTGAGCCGTTATCAGAAGCCGAAACAGCGGAGCAAAAAGAGTTACGTGCAGCGTATCTCGCAGCATTCCGTGGATCGTTCAAAAACCAACTCATGGGCATGAAAATCGTCGATGAAGAGGGAACGGACGTAACACCTGAGAAATTAAAACAAGCACAAGAAGAAGAACGGAATAAACAATAATCGTTTGTTTCTTCTATAGAAGAAAGAGGTCTCGCTATAAGCGGACCTCTTTTTTGTTAGAGCGGTTAGATGAGGAAACATTGTACGATAGCAATACATCTTAATAGAGGGCTTTCATCGATTCAGACATCCTGTATGAGTCGATAGAACGGCTATAGATAGCGCATTCATTTTAATGTGACATACTATTTAGAAAAGTTGTATCACATTTGAGAGTGTGCTAAAATGAGTAGGAATTTGTGAAAAAGAGAGAGGATGATTGTTTTGACGAACATGACGACAGTAGAACAATTAGCAATTAATACGATTCGTACCTTATCGATTGATGCCGTACAAAAGGCGAACTCGGGTCACCCAGGTATGCCAATGGGAGCAGCGCCGATGGCATTCTCACTTTGGGCGGATCATATGAACCACAACCCTAAAAATCCAGAATGGTTTAACCGCGACCGTTTTGTACTTTCAGCCGGACACGGTTCGATGCTTCTCTACTCACTCCTCCACCTATCGGGATATGATCTATCAATGGAAGATCTAAAATCATTCCGTCAATGGGGATCTAAAACACCAGGTCACCCGGAATACCGCCACACGGCTGGTGTAGATGCGACGACTGGTCCACTTGGTCAAGGGATTGCGATGGCAGTTGGTATGGCAATGGCAGAGCGTCATCTTGAAGCAAAATATAACCGTGATGACCTTAACGTCGTTGATCACTTCACATACGGAATTTGTGGAGACGGAGACTTGATGGAAGGCGTTTCAGCTGAAGCCGCTTCACTCGCAGGTCACCTTGGTCTTGGGAAATTGGTCGTATTGTACGATTCAAACGATATCTCACTCGACGGAGATCTCGATAAATCGTTCTCTGAGAACGTCCAGAAGCGCTTCGAAGCGTATAACTGGCAAGTCATTCGCGTAGAAGACGGAACGGATATCGATTCGATTTCGAAAGCAATCGCGGCGGCACAAGCAGAGACGACAAAACCAACATTGATCGAAGTCAAGACAGTCATCGGTTTCGGTTCACCGAACAAATCAGGGAAGTCCGCTTCTCACGGTGCTCCACTCGGTGAGGCAGAAATCAAGTTGACGAAAGCTAGCTACATTTGGGATCACGAAGAGTTCTACGTCCCTGAAGAAGTCAAATCATTGTTTGACGAGCGCATTGTTCAACGTGGTGCTTCTGCAGAAGACGCATGGAATGAGACAATGAAACAATACGAAGCAGCGCACCCAGAATTGCATGCTGAACTCGTTCGCGCAATCGCAAACGAATTGCCAAGCAACTGGGAAGCAGACCTTCCGACATACGACTTGTCGTCGAAAAAAGCAACGCGTCAAACAAGCGGTGAAGTCTTGAATGGTCTCGCGAAGAACGTTCCGACTTTGTTCGGTGGTTCAGCTGACCTTGCAGGATCGAACAACACGATGCTTAAAGGCGAAGCAGACTTCGATATCGACCCAAGCGGTCGCAACATCTGGTTCGGGGTACGTGAATTCGCAATGGCAGCAGCTGTCAACGGTATGGCACTTCACGGTGGCGTCATTCCTTACGGTGCGACATTCTTCGTATTCTCGGATTACCTCCGTCCAGCGGTCCGTCTCGCTGCATTAATGGGTCTTCCATCAATCTTCGTTTTGACGCATGACTCAATCGCTGTCGGTGAAGATGGTCCAACACACGAGCCAGTCGAACACTTGATGAGCTTCCGTGCAATGCCGAACGTCACGATCTACCGCCCAGCAGACGGAAAAGAGACGATCGCAGCATGGAAAACAGCCGTTCAAGCAAAAGACAAACCGACACTTCTCGTCTTGACTCGTCAAGGTCTTCCTGAACTTGAAGGCACGACGACAGAGGGCGCTGAAAAAGGTGGTTATGTCATCGCTGGTGACGTCACGAAAGCCGATACACTCTTGCTCGGTACTGGTTCAGAAGTTCACCTTCTTGTAGAAGCACAAAAAGAACTTGGTGAATCAACAGCTGTCGTTTCGCTTCCATCATGGGAAGTATTCGAAGCACAATCAGCAGAGTACAAAGAATCGGTTCTTCCAAAACACATCACGAAACGTGTAGCAATCGAAGCAGGTGCTTCACTCGGCTGGTACAAGTATGTAGGAACAGAAGGACAAGTCATCGGAATCGATCGTTTCGGCGCATCTGCTCCTGGAGACTTCCTCTTGAAAGAATACGGCATGTCTGTTGAGAACGTTTTAGCGACAGTCAAGCAACTCGGATAATCATTTCCGGAAAAACGGGTCCGATCTTAGTCGGACTCGTTTTTCATCTATTATCATCTATGCAAACAATTGGAATTATAGTATAGTAAAAAGCGACGTTTTAAGTTAGAGGAGGAAGCAACTTGGCTACATGGATTTGGATTTTAATTGCCCTTCTTTGCTTGGTAGCAGGTGTCGCCCTTGGTTTCTATATCGCTCGTCGATACATGATGAACTACTTGGAGCAAAACCCACCAATCAACGAAGATATGATTAAGACATTGATGATGCAAATGGGTCAAAAGCCATCACAAAAGAAAGTCAACCAAGTGATGCGTTCAATGAGTGGTTCAATGAAATCACCTAAAAAATAAGCTATACGAAAGGGGACCAAATGGTCTCCTTTTTGTTTGCTATTTTTTAGAAAGAGAACTAATCTAAAATGTGAGACTATTTCAAATAATCACAGGATTTTAAAAAGGGGGGGAGACTTGAATGGGAGTCTTCAGGAAACTCAGTTGGTTTTTCCGACGAGAATGGAAAGCATATAGTCTTGGGGTCGTCTGCTTGATTTTTGTAGCGGGGTTAGAACTCATTCCACCGAAGATCATCGGAACGACAGTCAATGGTCTAAGTGAGGGGAGCTTGACGAAAAATGATTTGATTCGTCTAGCAGGTACATTGTTGCTCATCGGGGTCGCGACGTATTTCATTCGTTATTTTTGGCGTTTTCATATCTTTGGTGCATCGATTCGTCTCGGTCGATTGTTACGCAGTCAACTGTATGGTCATTTTTCAGATTTGGATCAATCGTTCTATAAGAAATACCGGAGCGGGGATTTGATGGCACATGCGACGAACGATGTACAAGCCGTCTCAATGACAGCGGGTGCCGGTATTCTTACACTCGTTGACTCGGTGACGATGGGGAGTTTCGTCATCATCACGATGGTCACGACGATCAGTTGGAAGTTGACGCTTGTGTCGCTCCTGCCGATGCCACTCATGGTCTATTTGACATCACGCTACGGTAAGATGCTACATTCGCGTTTTCATGACGCGCAGGAAGCCTTCTCCGATTTAAACGATAAGGTCGCGGAAAGTATCAGTGGTGTCCGTGTCTTAAAAGCGACAGGGGAAGTCGAGTCTGATGTACAGACATTTACGGATTTGTCCGATGACGTTGTTCAAAAAAACCGACGTGTGGCAAAAATCGATGCTCTGTTTGATCCGACGATTTTCGGATTAGTCGGTCTATCGTACATCATCGCAGTCGGCTACGGTGCCTACTTGTTGCAACAAGGCGAAATCCGGATTGGTGACATCGTCTCATTCACTACATATCTAGGTTTATTGACATGGCCAATGCTCGCCTTCGGTTGGTTGTTCAACATCGTCGAACGTGGTCGTGCTTCTTATGACCGAATCGAGCGGATGCTTGCGATCGAACCGGAAATTAAAGACGCGAAGGAAGCGGCAACGACTGTTTCGTCACCAGAACTCCATGTTGGAATTGAACGTTTCATCTATGACACACAACCGGTCTTACAAGATATCGATGTGACGTTGAAGCCTGGTAAGTCGCTTGGGATTGTCGGCAAGACGGGTGCCGGAAAATCAACGTTCGTTCGTTTGTTATCACGTGAATATGACGTGAAACAGGGAGCGATCACGATTGGCGGACGAGACATCAAACAATTGACACGAGATACCGTTCGACGTCAAGTGGCGATCGTTCCACAGGATCATTTCCTGTTCTCCGCTTCAATTGCGGATAATATCGCCTTTGCGAAACCTGATGCGTCAATGGAAGACATCATGGAAGCAGCGCGTATCGCAGCGGTTCACGAGGATATCCTTGGCTTTAAAGAAGGGTACGCGACGATGGTTGGCGAGCGTGGCGTCACATTGTCTGGTGGTCAAAAGCAACGGATTTCAATTGCACGGGCGTTACTAGCGGACTGTCCGATTCTAGTGCTCGATGATGCCTTGTCTGCTGTCGATGCTAAGACAGAGGAAGCGATCATCCATCACTTCCGTACGGCTGATCACGATCAAGCACAAATCATCGTTGCCCATCGTCTGTCCGCTGTGTCGCATACCGATGAGATCATTGTCCTTGAAGACGGTCGGATCATCGAGCGGGGGACGCATGATCAGTTACTCGCGCACGACGGTTGGTACAAAGAGACATATGACCGTCAGCAACTAGAATCACTCGTCGAACAAGGAGGGCGTTCTAATGAATCATGATATCAATGAAAAAGCCGTCCTGAAACGATTGCTTGATTTCGTCAAACCGTTTAAGAAGCAAGTCAGTATCGCCTTCGTTCTCCTGTTCATCACGACAGCAGCAAAACTTGGAGGACCGTATCTCGTCAAAATTTTCATCGATGAGTATGTTGCACCAGGGACGTATCCAGTTCAAGAAGTCGCACTCTTGTTTACAGCTTACTTGTTACTGCATACGACAGGGATCATCGTTGATTATTTGCAGGCATTCGAGTTCCAAAAGATTGCCTTACAAGTCATTCAGCGTTTACGCATCGATGTGTTCCGGCACGTCATGCATTTACGGCTCGCTTATTTCGACCGGACGCCTGCTGGGGTACTCGTTTCCCGGATCACGAACGATACGGAAGCAATCAAAGAACTCTATATCGGTGTTCTGTCGACTTTCGTTCAAAGTGGGGTTCAGTTGATTGGAACGTATATCTTCCTCTATCTACTAGAGCCGCGACTTGCAACGATTGCGTTACTGTTGTTACCGCTGTTTTATTTCATCATTTGGATTTACCGAAAGTACTCAACGAAATATTACGCGGAAGTCCGCGATTTACTGTCGAAAATCAATGCCCAACTGAACGAATCGATCAACGGGATGGCGATCATCCAACAATTCCGCCAAGAAAAGCGCTTAATGGCAGAATTCGAAGAGACGAACGTCGCTCACCAGAACGGTCGCTATAAGAACTTGAAGCTCGATAGTTGGTTACTACGACCAATCATTGAATTGTTACTAGCGATCTCGATTGCGACACTCGTGACGTATTTCGGTATCTTATCGTTCTCGCAAACAGTTCAAGTCGGTGTCGTCTATGCCTTCATCAGTTACATGGAACGGATCTTCCAACCGGTTCAGCAAATCATGCAACGGTTGTCCGAGTTCCAACAAGCTGTCGTCTCAGCAGACCGAGTGTTCAAGGTACTTGATACGGATGAGCCAGAGCCGACGAAACAACTCGAAGGGGACGCACGTGTATCAGAAGGACATATCGTCTTTGAAGACGTTCGTTTTAGTTATGACGGGGAAAAAGACGTCTTGAAAGGCATTTCGTTCGAGGCGAAAAAAGGACAGACGATAGCCCTTGTCGGTCATACCGGAAGCGGAAAGAGTTCGATCATCAATATCTTGATGCGCTTTTATGCCTATCAATCGGGTCGGATTTTAATCGATGGTCAACCGCTCGAACAATTATCGGAAGAAGAGCTACGGCAGCATGTCGGGCTCGTGCTGCAAGATTCGTTCTTATTCACGGGTACAGTCGCTGACAATATTCGATTATTCGATAGCTCGATCTCCTTTGATCGTGTTGAGGCGGCAGCAAAATTCGTCCAAGCCGATGGGTTCATCAATCAACTCGATCAGCAATATGACAGTCCCGTTGCGGAGCGGGGTGCCACATTCTCAGCTGGGGAACGTCAGTTGATTTCCTTTGCACGCACGATGGCACGGGATC
Organism: Exiguobacterium acetylicum; assembly: GCF_022170825.1. Lineage (NCBI taxonomy): Bacteria > Bacillati > Bacillota > Bacilli > Caryophanales > Exiguobacterium > Exiguobacterium acetylicum. The sequence continues at coordinate 1,155,868 of NZ_CP081878.1, forward strand.
CGAAAATCCTGATTCTCGATGAAGCGACGAGTTCGATTGATACGGAGACAGAGGAGAAAGTGCAAGTGGCACTTGAACGGATGCGTCAAGGACGGACGACGATTGCTATTGCGCACCGTCTATCGACGATTCAAGATGCTGATTTGATCCTCGTATTACATCAAGGGGAAGTCATCGAACAAGGAAATCACCAAGAATTAATTGCGCAAGATGGTTTGTATAAGAAGATGTATCAGTTACAATCCGGTCATGTCACCGTTTCTTAAAAAATAGGCATAAAAAAAGCCTGCCAGGCGATCTCGCCCGGCAGGTTGTTTGTTTTGATTAGTAGACTGTAACTGTGACGTTTTGGCGTCCCCAGTTGAGTGCTTCTTGTTGTGAACCAACGAGAAGGTCAAGTTTGTTACCTTGGATTGCGCCACCACGGTCAAGTACGATTGCTTCACCAATGCCTTCGATGTGCATACGTGTACCGATTGGGTATTGTGAAGAAGCTGCTACGATACGCATACCATTGTACGTGATCGTATTCGTGACGTCATAACCGCTTGCTGTCAACGCGCGACCATTGTAGAGTTGGCTACCATTGTTAGATGGGTCGTTCGTGTAAGCACTGACGTTCATCGTCACTTTTGTACCTGATTTTGCAGGTGTTGATTGTTTTGTTGCAGTTGCTGGTTGAGCTGCTGCTTTTGGTGCTGGCTTCGCAGCCGGTTTAGCCGCTGGCTTCGCAGCTGGTTGTGCTGCTGGTGCTTTCGATACGCCAGCGAGTGAAGTATAGTCGCTGTGTACGTAGCGTGTTTTACCATCGATTGTTGTTTTGATCCATGCACCGACCTTACCTTCTACGTTGACTTTTTCGCCTTTGTAGAGGTTACCGACATCTTTCGAGCTTGTCGTTGGTTGTGTGCGGACGTTTAGTACTGCCGTAGTAACTGTCGCTTGTTTAAAGTCGAATGAGCCTGCTGCAGACGTATACGCGCCATGGACATAACGTTTTTGACCGTTAATGTGTGTTTGGATCCATGCGCCAGAACGTCCTTCGACATTTAATGTTTGACCTTTATATACATTGCCTACGTCTGCTGATGCAGTTGTAGGTGCTGTGCGTACGTTGAGTACTGGTGTATTTACTGTTACCGTTTCTGAGGCAGCCTCTGTCTCTTGGGCAAATCCTACTGATAGAGCTGTTGCTGCAAGACCGGCAGCGAAAACTGCTTTTTTCATTATTGATGTCCTCCTGACATATGCTGTGTTTACTGTTCCTACTTTACACGGCAAATCTGACCTGTGCGTTTACAGGTCAATGTCATTCGAGTTACAAACCGGGCTTTTGTGACAACAAGATTGCAAAAGGACGGTTTTTGTCATCGATAGGACATACTGATTATGAAAAATGGACGTTTATAGGTCTTTTGACTTACTAAAGCTGAAAAATTCGCACAATTCAACAGAAAAAAAGTCTTAAAAATAGAAACTATGTCATTCTTCTATCGTATAGTGATAAAAAAGTGAAGCGGATGATATGCAGATCAATACTTGACGATTGTCGTCACACCAAACGCTGTCAGATAGGAGCGATGAAACAGTTCCTGCATCCAATCGTTAGCGGAAAGCTGAAATGTGCCGTGAATCGTTTGGTACGTTCGCTGTCGAATATTGATTTTAATCGGCTCTAGAAGCGGGACGGACGGTAGATGGTCATGCATGCTGTCATTTTGATTTTCAATATAAAGCAACTCGAGGATATCTCCTTCTTCCATATAACGATGTAAGTAAATCATGAAGTCCCACTGATCGGCACCTTCGATCGTGTACAGGTAAGGCATCGTGAATCTTCCTCGCTTTAATGATACGTATTCCATCGCTTCGACTTCATGTACGGATAATTGAGGGAGATCGTCAGGTATATAGAGGGGACGAGAACTAGCAATGAATGTAAGATCGGACATAAAGCACCTCCATCAGAAATAAGAAACCATAAAAAAGTCAGCATTCGCACTCGAATGCTGACCAGATCGTACATTAAGATAAAAGCGGTTCATTCGAACCGTGAATGGTGTAGTTTTGGACGATGCGTGAATATTCTAAAAGCAGGACATCGAGTTCATGACTAAGTTGTAGAACACGCGGGGAGGTGAAGCTGGACTGGTCAGCTTGATGATATAGTTCGCTACGTTTGGCTTCGATCGCTAGCGTCAATAGTTGTTGTGTCGTCATAGCAGTCTCCCTTACATTGGTGTCGTATCCATATTCTAGCAACTCTATTTACGAGGTGCAACGAGATTTCAGTAAAATCGACGAAATGTAATTTTTTTGTAATTTTGGCGGACACGAATCTTTTGCAACTTTCTGTGAGATAATAGGTGCTAAATGCAGAGGAGTTTGGCAAAATAGAGGAGGAACTTCTTCTATAGTAGTAAAGGAAAGGGGATGCTCATGATGGAGCTCTCGTTATGGTTAGCGTTTGGAGCAGGATTATTATCTTTCGTCTCTCCGTGTACGCTACCACTGTATCCTGTGTTTCTCTCATACATCACAGGCGTGTCGGTAACGGATTTAAAAGAACGGGGCGTACGAGAAAAGCGATCCTTGTTTCATACGTTAGCGTTCCTCGTTGGTTTTGCGATGGTATTCGTTGTGCTCGGGTTATCGACATCGTTATTCGCAGATGTCTTTATCACATATCGGGATACGTTACGGATGATTGGGGCACTCGTCATCTTCGTATTTGGGATTGTTCTCGTCGGATTATGGCAACCAACATTCTTGATGCGTGAAAAGAAACTGAATCTCGGGGAACGAAAAGGGGGATACGTCGGGACGATACTCGTCGGAATCGGTTTTGCGGCCGGTTGGACACCTTGTACAGGTCCGATTCTCGCAGGAGTCATCGGATTAGCTGCGACCAATCCGAGTCAAGGCATGTTCTACATGCTCGCGTATGTCCTTGGCTTCTCGATTCCGTTCTTATTGATGGCGTTCTTCGTCGGTCGTTCTCGTTTGTTCGTGCAGTATAGTCTGAAATTAACGAAATTCGGGGGAGCCTTGATGATGGTGTTCGGAGTCATGCTGTATTTTGATGGCTTGAGTAAATTCGCAGCATGGATGAGTGACATCGTCGGATTCACTGGATTTTAATCAAGGAAGTGATCGGATGATTTGGATATCAACTGGGGTAGCGCTCGTCATGGGATTGCTGATCAGCTTCATTCGTGTGAAGGCATCAGCAAAACCGACGAATGCTAAAAAAATCTTGATCCCGCCCTTTGCGATGTCGACGGGGATGCTACAGTTTTTATACCCAGCATCCCGTCTGACATGGACGGAAGTAGCAGAAGCCTTGCTCATTGGAGCTATCTTCAGCATCTTCTTGATCAAGACGTCCAATTTTTATGAAGCAGAAGGGCAGATTTATTTGCAACGTTCGAAAGCTTTTTTCATCGTCTTATTCGGTATCTTATTCATTCGGACGGTTGCGAAGTTCTTCATCGGCGGACAGATTGATATTTTCGAAACGGGCGGAATCTTTTATCTCGTCGCCTTCGGAATGATCGTTCCGTGGCGCTTCGCGATGTATTTGAAATACAAACGCGTGAAGTCGGGAGCAGTACCGGTCGCGCATTTACCGTAACAAAAAACCGCTGAAGGCGACTTCGGCGGTTTTTTTCATGCATTCTTCAATTTTGGAAGTATAATGCGTAGTCTCGCCAGTCGATGGCGTGCTCCGTCAGTGCTTTTTTCAAGAATTTATGATCGCGTTTCGGCGTAGCGGAAATGTACCCTTTGACGACCAGTTCAGATGTCATCTCTTTCGCTTGTTCCTCGAGTGCAAATTGCCCGATCCGTCCGGCAATCTTACGACGCGCGACATCGCGAAACGCTGACGGTACTGGCATGACGAGGGCGTTCAATAATTCCATCGTCTCATCCGTCCAAAGATGTCGTGTCTGGTCGATGTATTCATCTTCCCAGTCCATCATCGATTTACCGTCTTCTTTCGGTAACTTCTTGAGGAACTTCCGGAACATGAAAAACCCGCCAATCGCCATGAGTGTAATCATGATAAAGCCCCAGAGCAGAATCCCGTTCATGAACCATTCCATGCGCGACTCATCCCCCTTTCACATCAAATATAGATTAGCATAAATCAGGTGGACGTGCTATGATGAATGACGGAGAAAGTGAGGCGAAAGAATGCTGCAACCATACGTACAATTGGACGAGACCGGACAGCCCCGTAAAGGTGTCTTACCTGAAACAGCGGACGGTCGGATCGTTGAATTCTATTATGATACGAAGGGTAAGGAGATCACGGTCATCTTCGTCACCGTTCCGGCAGAAGATGCAAGCCGGAAGCGTGCGTTTACGGTCGGGAAAACGTTCAAGACGGTCTCGACACTTGAAGACTTCACGTTACTTCACTATGAATGGGCAAATGACCAGATTTTCGCGACACTCGAGATGTTCGCGGATGGGTCGAAACGTCAAATCGACGCTTCGAGATTGCTCGACTATTAAAAAAAGAAGGAGATGCGGATTGCCGCGTCTCCTTCTTTTGATATTCAGGAAATATGAAGTCGAATGATCTCGTCATGCAGTTCAACCTGTCCACCGATTGGGAATGTGAACAGGGGACTCGTATGTCCGAAATCAACATTTGCAAGGACTGGTACGTGCTCTAGGAATGGATAGAGCGAGATCAGATAACGCAGATGCTCTTCCGTCATTTTCGTTGCGAGCTGGAACCGTCCGAAGACGATACCACGAATTGTTTCGGCACCCGGTTGTGCCATCAACGAGGCAAAATCACGGGCGAACGTCGCTGGGTGGACTTCGTAATCGTCTTCAAGGAATAAAATTGTATCCCGTAAATCAGGGAAGTGCTTCGTGCCTTGTAGGAGATTCAATGTACAAAGGTTCCCGCCAAGTAGCCGACCGCTTGCTTGCCCAGAGGATAAAAGAATCGGACCTTTGTTCGGTAATGTGATGACATGTCCACGATCGGTATCACGCCAATGGACCGAAGGCTTGATTGTAACGGGATCCGTTCCAAACAACACTTGTTTGAAGTAATCGATCGTATAGGCATCACGATCACGGAAAGCCCGTAACATGGGTCCGGAGTACGTCACTAATCCGGTATTCGTCAGAATAGCATGACTGAGCGCTGTGATATCGGAGAAGCCACAAAGAATCTTCGGATGTGTCCGAATTAGTTCGTAGTCGAGTAGATCGACAAGTTCATTCGTACTGAACCCACCACGAACGCACAGGATCGCATCAACATTCGGATCAGCGAACGCGGCATGAAGATCTGCAACCCGTAACTCAGGATCACTTGAACCGAACGGATTGGCAGCACGTGCATGTTGGCTGATCGAGACGCGTAAGCCGAACGATTCGAGCGTCTGAATTGCACCGTCAATGATCTTCATCTCGACCGTCGAGAGGCTCGAAGCAGGTGCGACTAGGCGGATATGCGAACCATCCGTCAATTTGTTCGGTGTTAACGTCGGCAATTGAGCGGCAATGATTTCTAAACGGTTACCGAACGGATCGGCGGTGAAGAAACGACGACGCGGCGCAAGGCGGGCGTCGTGTTCGACTGGATATCCGGCTGCTTGGAGCCGATCACTTAACGCTTCAAATGCAGCGACGGTTAATCCGGGATGCGCTTTTTTAGCAGGAGAGAACGGGTCCTCAATACCAAGGTGAATCGCTGCACTGTGATCTTCGAACCAGACACCCCCACTTGCTTGAACACCAGTAGGCTTTTCGACTTCCTTCATATGTAAAAGCCCGGCATAAAATGCACGGGCGCGATCTTCTTCGTTTTTCGGCATAGCGAGCTGGACATGATCTAACATGAAGACACTTCCTTTACGAATTAGATTCAAGCAACGAATTGTGTGATGCGTTTCAGTTCACGCTCGACGAGGTTCAAATAGAAGACACCTTCGATTCGACGATCGAGTGACTGCGCGATCTCATATAAGTTCGTTCGGAGCGCTGCAAGATACGACGCTTCCTCACCCAGGGATTGCCGATGAGCGAATGCATAGTGAGCGAGTAGAAACTGGAGATACCCACGGTCGGTCAAGAATGGAATCAACTGTTTTTTCTCTTCCATCGACCACGTGTAGTTCGTATCGTAGTACATCTTCGCGTATAGATGATAGGGCTCGTCGCCACCTGTAAAGAGCGATTCACCACGTTTGACTTCTTCAATCAAACGTTCACTCCAGTCAAAGCGTTCTTTTTTCCGACTAAGAAATAGCGGAAGGATATATGGATGTGCCTGATCGGGCATCCGTGAACAACCGCGTTCATGACGAAGTGCTGCATACAGAAGCAGGGCACGATCTTCGAATCCGCGCTCGATGGCATAGGTCATGCGACTGAAGGCTTCGCAAGATGGGCAGTCACTGAGTTCGTCGCTTGGCGCATCGACCCATTCCGATAGATAGTGATCGGCCTGTTCCTCGTCACCGAGTTTGCTATAGACCATGAAGCTAATATAGTCGCGCGTCCGAATAAAGCCGTGCGCGTCACAGAAGTCGATGAAACGATCGAGATCTTCTTCGAGGAGCGAAACCGTCACATCTTCTTGTTCTGCCATATAGATCAAATAGGACTTATAGTTCCAGTACAAATCAAGTTCTTGTTTTGGAGTCAGTGTCATCTCGTCTTTACGAATCCATTCCATCAAAAGCGTAAAGGACACGAGAAACGACCGGAAGTGTCCTAAATCAAATTGATTTTGTGAAAACGTCCATAAGGAGAGGAAGCGGAGTGAATCATCAGCTGTTTCCTCAAAGACGGCCCATAAGGCCTCACCGCGTGCAACGGAGGGTTCTTCTTCCTTTAAGCGAAGATATAAGAGATGGAGTTCTTCTTGAGGGTTCATCTGTACCCCTCCTTTCTTATATAAGTATACCACGAGCGTTTTGAGAAATCGCAATTGAGCAAGGACGGAATAAAAAAAGATTCCGAACCCGCTCAATCGCGGTTCGGAATCATTTCAAGTATTTGTGGATGAGTGTCAGCTGTCGGATGTAGCAAATCATGTACTGTGTAACTATTGAGTACTTGATGGAACGCCGCAATGGCATCATCGAAAGCATCACGTGCCGGATTGAGCGAAGGGACCTCGTGAATGCCTTCTTGCGGATCGAGAAAATGAACGGTTGGTTCAAACAGTTGTACGACGTCACCGATATGAATTGCATCTGGAGGACCAGCTAATCGGAATCCACCTCCACGACCACGAACAGAATCAATCAAACCACTCTGTCCTAAACGATAGACTACTTTCATCAAATGATTTTTAGAAATGTCGTAACAATCCGCTACTTCCTGGATTCGGACTAAACGATCGGGATGGGCTGCTGCGAAGAGCAGAGACCGGATCGCATAATCCGTATAACGTGTCATGCGCATTTTCATCACCTACTTAACACACATACTAGGGGGGGACGCAAGCTTTTACAAATCTCAATGTGCAAAAAATAAGATGCATTTTACAGATTGTTTTTAAGAAGGAATTATCGGATAATGAACGGTGAAAGGTAGGTTAAATTATGCATTTCGATCAGGCATTACACCTTTTGCAACAGCTCGGTCCTTCGATGGAGCAAAAGGGATTGCGGATCGCGACGCGCTTCTATGACTCGCTTGAGGCGACGTATGAAGAAGAACTGCGCGCGCTTCGGGAAGCGGGGGCTCAGGACGGGACTCGTGCCTTACGGATTTTGCGCCTGAGCCAATTACTGAACCAGATTACCAATCAGCACGAATCGAGCGAACTGTTTAAATTGATTTTGATAAACGAAATCGATCAGACGAAATCGTTTCTGTTGACGTATCCGGACATTATCAGCTATGAGATTCTAAAAGCCATCCAGATCGAATATGCACTCGCAGACGATGCACCGCTTCTACAAGCTTGGCGCATCGTCCATCACCAACTCGTCGATACGTGTCGACACTTCTGTAAGTATCGTCAGGTCGGAAACTGGCGACAGCAGGATATCTTGTTGATTGCAGAAGACCATCATATTGGTGCCGTCATTGATGAAGCACGCCATGCACTTCTTAGTGGTCGAAAGACGACGTTACTTCACGTCTCAGCTGAAACACTAGCAGAGCAGATGCTAGCGAATGTCGTATCCTTGACGACGAAAGGAATGGTTCTTCATCAAATCCAACAAACTGGCTGGGAGCTACAGATGCACGAGTTCCTGACGATGATTACAGCAAATGATCCGATCGTCTTCGTCAGTGGATCGACGAATTTCATTGCAGAAATTCAGCAACGACTCGATCCGTTACCAGTCTTGTTCGGTCCGTTCGTAGCGGCAAATCAATTACCATCTTAACGAGAAAAGCGACGTGTAACGCTCTGACTGAAGTCGGGGCGCTACACATCGCTTTTTTTAGCTTTAAGCAGATTTCGTTAATCGTTTCGCACGCTGAATCGATCGGTCGAGTGCGAGATAGACACCACCCGAAACGCAGCAGAGCAATCCGATGAACGCTAGGGCGAAATCACCTTTCCCAGTGTCAAGGAACAAGGATCCGAGAAGCGGGGCGGTGACACCACCGATCAACCACTGAAGACTCGCAGCACCATTGTACGTTCCGCGAAGATGTTCCGGTGCAATCAAGGCGATGAACGTCATCTGGACAGGTGACATGATCATTTCGCCAAGTGTATAAAAAGCATAGATCGCAAGTAAGATTGTCACGAGGACGACATAATCCGTTCCGAGTGAGAACAAGTAAGACGGCACGAACGCGAGGAAAATCATCCCGATTCCAAAGATCGAAGCGCCAAGCAACATGACTTTTCCGAATGCCTTCCCTGACAAGCGAGCTGCGATCGGGAACTGGAACAAGACGACCATGATCCCGTTCAGTGCCATCAAGTAAGGGAACGGATTTTGTTTCGTTGGTAACCCCGGTAGTGCTTCTTTCAAAAAGACTGGCAACATGCTCTCGACGAGGGCAAAGCCCATCGAAATGAAGACACCAGCCCCGATGAAGATCAAAAAGACATGGTCCTTTCGCAAGACGGTCAGTGGTGAGACTTTGACTTCGTCTGTCTTTTCGATATAGTCCGGTTTTGTCTCTTCAATGAAGAAGTAGAGAACGAGTCCGTATAGGAAAAAGACGAAAGCAGCCGAGTAGAAGATGAGCGAACGATCGACGAACAGGACGGCGCTTCCGAGCAGCGGACCGAACGCTGCCCCAACGTTATGCCCCATCCGGAGCAATCCGAACGATTCGTTCAATCGTTCTGGCGGTGTGACGTCAGCAACCATGGCGCTTGCTGCCGGGTGGAACAGCGAACTCGATAAACCGAGCAGCGCGTTCAAAGCGAGCAACGGTCCGAATGAATCGGCGAACGAGAAACCGATTAAGGCGATGACGTCACCGATGATCGAGAGGACCATCAGTGGTTTTCGACCGAACTTATCGGCGAAGTGACCACCTAGGACGGCGCCGACGAGTGACATGATCGGTCCGGTCGCCATGATGACACCGACGAGGAAGTAGGAATCGAGTCGATCCGCGTAATAAAGAACTAAAAATGGTGCAATCATGAACATCATGATTCCCGTGATCGTTTCCCCGACGAACCGGATCCAGATGTTGCGATCGAGCTGTTTGAGTGCGTTAAACATAGTGAAAACCCCTTATATTCCGTTTTTAGACAATAGAAAAGACGGATACGCACAAATATGGGCATACCCGTCCTAATATAAGAGGGCAGCATGTACGTATACGCATACGCACACCCTGCTTAATTAAAAATTAAACGATTGGGTGACGTACAGTTGTAGCCGATACAAAGACAGTGTGGACAGATGTCCGGGCTTGATGGAATACCATTGTACGTCTCCTCCTTCTGTAATAGTGAACTTCCTAGTCATCGTAATGAAGAAAGTGTTGAATTGTCAACTTTTATTCTGAAAATTAAGTCAATGAAGTGAAATGGACGAGACCTTGAAAATTCGGTATGATAGACTAGTTGCGAAAAAGATTGATCGGACATTTGAATATATCGGTGAAAGGAACTACCATACATGACAAACATTTTACAAACGGAAGTCGAAAAGCGTCGGATTTTCGGCATCATTTCCCACCCGGATGCGGGTAAGACGACATTAACTGAAAAATTCCTCCTGCACGGAGGCGCAATCCGTGAGGCAGGTTCTGTCAAAGCGCGGAAAAACTCGAAATTCGCGAAATCCGACTGGATGGAAATCGAAAAACAACGCGGAATCTCTGTAACATCTTCGGTCATGCAATTCGAATACGATAAAAAAATCGTTTCGATCATGGATACACCAGGTCACTCAGACTTCGGTGAAGATACGTACCGGATCCTGACAGCTGTTGACTCGGCAATCATGGTCATCGATGCGGCGAAAGGGATTGAGTCGCAAACGAAGAAACTGTTCCAAGTTTGTCGGATGCGCGGTATTCCAATCTTTACGTTCATCAACAAGATGGACCGTCAAGCACGTGACCCACTCGAATTGATGGAAGAACTTGAAGAAGTGCTTGGCATCCCGTCGGTTGCTGTGACGTGGCCAGCTGGGTCAGGACAGCAGTTCGAAGGTGTTTACGACCGTGTCAAAGGACAATTCCATTGCTTCAAGAACGATCGGAAGACGATCGAACTTGGTGAGGAAGGTCTTGCGAACGAAGAACTCGCAACGACGATCAACTCGGAAATGTACGAGACGTTAATGGACGAAGTCGACTTACTCGACGGTGCAGGTAACGAGTACAATGAAGAATTGATTGCGAAAGGCGAATTGACTCCGGTCTTCTTCGGATCAGCCCTTGTTGATTTCGGTGTCACACCGCTTCTCGAGCATTACTTGAATCTGTCTCCTTCACCGACACCACGTGAGTCGAATAAAGGAAAGGTCGAACCTGCTCAAGAATTCTTCAGTGGTTTCGTCTTCAAAATTCAAGCGAACATGAACCCGAACCACCGCGACCGGATTGCGTTCGTTCGGATTTGTACTGGTAAGTTCGATCGTGGGATGGACGTCGTCTTGACACGGACAGGTAAGAAAATGAAACTGTCACAGTCAACTCAATTTATGGCGGATGAGCGTGAAACGGTCAACGAAGCGTTTGCAGGAGATGTCATCGGATTATACGATTCAGGCAACTATCAAATCGGTGATACGATTACGAACGGTGATCCTTCACTGCAATACGAAGCACTCCCAACGTTCGCGCCGGAACTCTTCTTGAAGGTCTATACGAAAAACGCCTTGAAGTCGAAACAGTTCCAAAAAGGTGTCGAGCAGCTCGCACAAGAAGGAGCGATCCAGGTCTACAAAACGGAATACAACGAAATTATCCTCGGAGCGATCGGACAACTCCAATTCGAAGTCTTCGAGCACCGGCTCAAAGGTGAGTATGGCGTTGATATCTTGAAGGATGCTGCGAACTTCCAAGTTGCGAAGTGGATCAAGCCGGCAGAAGTCGCTGCTGTCAAACAATTGACGGATTCACGGACGGTTCTTGTGTATGACCGCTGGGAAAACGCCGTTCTGTTATTCGCGAACGATTTCGTCTACGAGCGATTCGTTCAGAAAAACGAAGGAACGATCACTTTGGTCGATTCACCGCAACAACTTTAATTTTTTCACGGACTACTTTTCGAAGTGGTCCGTTTTTTCGTTCTTGAAATCTCGTTTGATGACAATCGAACAAGGGTAAAAATAGAGCGTGTTTGAATTCATATGAAAAAGGAAGGTGTCATGTGATGGCGAAACGTTTTGTTGGAATCTATCAAGATCAATCGAGTCTAGAACGAAAAATTGAGGATTTGAAACAACAGGGGCATCATGAATCGGACTTTTCTGTAGTGGGTCGAGATGACGCAGCAGACGAAGCATCAGGTGCAAGCTGGATCGATCAAGTCAAATCAAAGTTCTCTAAAGAACCACCGCTTCGTGAGACGTTAAAACGTGTCGGGCACTCAGATGATGAGGCAGAACGGCATTACGCGGAAGTTGAACGCGGCGGTCTTGCATTGTTCGTCAAGGATCGAGATCACGACCATGATCACGATCACGATCACCATCATGACCATGAGCATCATCATAACCATAACCACGACCATGATCACCGACATGATGACAATAAAGTCGAAAATCCAGGGAACAACGCCTATGAAACCAATCATCGTGAGGACGCTGAGAAGAGCGACCGGGCGAAATGGAAAGCCGACGATATCGATTAATACCTAGAAGTGAAGACACCGCTTTCGGTGAACTTCACTTTTTTTCGCACCTGGAGTCGTAGGGCGAGATGTGTGAGGAATCGAGGTGCTATACTGAGAGCATCGAAGAGGTGATAAGACATGAAAAAAGTAGTGACAGCTTTAGCAGGAATCGGTCTTGCAAGTGCGTGGTTCATCAACCGATATCCTGTGTTCGGGAAACGACCAAGCCGAGCGGATCGACGCAGTTTTGAACGGTCAGATCGTTTTATCGATGGGAAATTCAAAAATGAGACGGATTTCCAGTTGAAAATGGAATGGGAATCAATGAAAAGTATTTTAAAGGACTACGGACGAAACATTCCGAATCTACGTCCTGTCAAAGCATTGCCGACGCTTCCGTATCAACGACGAGAAGACGATAGCGAAGCACCGCGTGTCACGTGGTTTGGACATTCGGCGTTTTTACTCGAAATTGACGGGCAGACGATTTTCTTTGACCCGATGCTCGGTCGCGCCCCGTCACCGTTCCCGAAACTAGGAGGAGGACGTTTTCAAACGACGCAGAAAGTCGATCTCGAGCGACTTCCATTGATTGATGTCGTCGTCTATTCACATGATCATTATGATCATCTCGACTATCCATCGGTTCTCGCTTTGAAAAATCGAGTCGGTCGCTTCATCGTGCCGCTCGGTGTCGGTAGTCGTCTGCGTGGATGGGGCGTAGCAGCAGATCGGATCACGGAACTCGACTGGCATGAATCGACGCAAGTCGGCGGTATTAAATTGACGGCAGCTCCATCACGCCATTATTCCGGTCGAAATGGTCTTGATCAGTTTTCAACGCTTTGGGCGTCATGGGTCATCGAAGGCTCACAAAAAGTCTTCTTTAGTGGAGATAGCGGATACGGTCCGCACTTCAAGGCGATCGGTGAACAATATGGTCCGTTTGATCTGACGATGATGGAATGTGGGCAGTATGATGTCCGGTGGTCGAATTCGCATATGTTACCGGAACAGACGGTTCAAGCGCACCGTGACGTTAAAGGACGGGTCTTGATGCCGATTCACTGGTCCGCCTTCATCCTCGCGTTTCATGCGTGGTTCGAACCGGTCGAACGGTTATTAAAAGAAGCAAAACGCGATGAAATTCCTGTTCTGACACCGATGATTGGGGAGAGTGTGACACCAGAGAGCACGACACGGAAATGGTGGCGCGAAGTGCGTTGAGTGAAGTAGCTTTTTGTTTTTAATTGAATACGAAGATGTAAAAATAGCCTTTCCGACACCCTCCGGAAAGGCTATTTTTTATTAGTTCAATTTAATTCAAATGATTCAGCTCGCTAGTCGATCCGCTTGTTTCGCGCGACGTGAGCGAACTTTTTCGATGATTTCGAAACCGAGCACGAGCATTGTTCCAACAAGCAATCCATTGCTGAGGAATGGACGCAGCGTCAACGGTAGGACTTCAGCGATGACGGTCGATTGCAACAAGATACTGATACCGATGACGGCACTGATCGCAAACGCATGACGGCGTCGACTGTTTTCCATGTTACTTTCTGCTGACTGCCAGGCAATCAGGAACATGTGCGGCAATGTCGCAAGCAATGCGGCACTCGCAACGCTACGTGGTAATGTCGCAATGATGCCGATCAAGCTTGGGAAGAAACCAATCAGTGCGATGACAAGTGAGGCAATCAAGAACGGACGGCGTTTCCGGCTACCTGTTTGCGCGATGAAGCCACTCGTGATCGGTAAAGGAACCGGTACAAGCGTCGAGAACGTAGCAGCGAGCAAGTGAATGACACCTTCGATCGATAACCCTTGGTGCAAGCGTCCTTGTTTTTGAAGCGTCGCTTCGACGGCGCTTAAGGCAGCAATCAAGTTGACGACGAGTAAGATTGCGAATGGAATCGCGACAAGAAATGCACTGCCGTCAAACTGCGGCCACCCGAAGGGTAACGCTTGTGGTGGTGCAAACAAACTAGACGACGTAGGAAGCGACGGACGGCTGACGAGCCAACCGACGATGATTCCGATCATCAAGGCAAACGGACGTAAGCGGCTCGGACCGAATTGACTGAGTCCGAGGACGAGTAAGAACGTGATGATACCGGCAACGCGAGTCGCTTCAACGGCGAGGACGGCACCGAGCATGACACCTGTTAATTGAATACATAATAAGAGCAAAAACGTTCCGCTGACGAGCGGTGTGAAGACAGGTAATAAGTATTTCGTCCATCCTGTTAAACCAAGGATGATGAGAACAACACCAGCAATGACAACAGCTGCCATCGCAATCGTAAAGGCTGTTTTTGAATCGACCGGTAAGGCGGCGATGACGACGAAGATGCTGACCCATGATCCGGCAGGGCCCGATACGATCGGAAGCCGGTGGCCGAAAGCGCCATGTAGGAAACAGGCAATCCCGCCTACAAAGAACGACCGTTGGACAAGGGCAGCTGTTTCGACTGAGGAGAGGTCGAACAGACTGGCGACGACGATTGGTAAGGCAATCGTGTTCGCGAGTAAAAAGACGATCCACTGGAAGGTAGAAGTCGTTTGTTTCATGAAAAAGCTCCTTTCTTTAACTTCAGATATTCCTGCATCATAGCATATGATTGATGTTATGATTCATATATCTTTATATATGAAAACATATGAAAGAGATGATGAATATGGATTTACGGCAGTACCGCTATTTTTGTGCGGTCTTTGAGGAACAATCCGTTACGCGAGCAGCGGAGCGCTTACGGATGGCACAACCTGCCTTAACCCAGCAAATCCGGCGAATGGAAGAAGAGCTCGGTGTTCGTCTGATTGAGCGGGCAGGACGCGGGATCCGAATTACGCCAAGTGGCAATCGCTTATATGAACGAGCGGTCTCTTTACTACAGTTCGAGCAGGAGACACGGATGGAAGTGAGCGATATCGAAGCCGGTCGTACGGGGATTTTGCGGATTGGTGTCAACACGTTATCAGCCAGCCGTTTAGTCGACTGGATTGAACAGATGAAGCGGCGACATCCTGGCATCATCTTACAAGTCCACCAAGGAGAATCGAGTGCGCTCATCGAACGGTTGAAAGAGCGATCGCTTGATGCAGCGTTCGTTCGTCTCCCAATTGATGCGCAAGGTGTCTCAATCGAATGGATGGAGGAAGAACCCTTTCATCAAGTCTGGCACCCCGATCATCCGACCGCAGATCTGATCATTCCAAGTCAAGAAGGACTCGGTGTCTTTCAGACGTTAAGTCAACGACTCGGTGTCGTATCGCAAGAGACGTGTTCCGATGTCTTGACGCTGATCGGACTCGTCCGCAGCGGACAAGCCGTAACCGTCTTACCGAAAAGTACATTGCGGGAACTAGATATGACAGGACTGCACCAGACATACCTGTCAGGTGCATCAAGTACAACAGCTTTCGTCTGGTTAACAGAGACAGGACCGACGACACTGACGAAACAGTTCATTGAAATCATGCAAGAAATAGCAGACTAATTAAATCGATCGGAAAGAAAGGATAGATTGTATGAAAACAATTCAAGGTACGTACGGGGAAGCAAAAATTTTCACGGATAACGTGGACGACCTGACGATTCAACAGGTCTCCGCCATGTTAAACGAACAATTTGCGACAGACAGTCGCGTCCGGATTATGCCAGACTGTCATGCTGGAAAAGGCTCCGTCATCGGAACGACGATGCATGTGACCGACGAAGTCGTACCAAATCTCGTTGGGGTCGACATTGGTTGTGGCATGTTATGCACGCGACTCGTTGAACAGGGACCGATTGACTATGCGAAATTGGATGCAACGATTCAGCGTCTTGTTCCTAGTGGTATGTCGGTACGGCAGCAAGCCCATCCATTGTCTGAACAGATACCATTTGATCAAGTACTTGCTCCGTTTAACGAGACCCGCGCACGATTATCGATTGGTACGCTCGGTGGAGGAAATCACTTCATTGAACTGAATCAGGATGCAGCAGGACAATTATATCTCGTGATTCATTCTGGTAGCCGCAATCTTGGGAAGACAATCGCTGAACATTATCAAGCAGAAGCGGAAACAACGCGATTCCAGTTTGATGCGGACCTAGTGATCGCAGAATTAAAGCAACAAGTGCGTCAGTCAGATATTCAGGAGACTTTACAACAACTGAAGGAACAACGATCTTCATTTAACAAAGACTTAGCATCTGTTTCCGGCGAAGCGATGGAGCGCTACCTGCATGATCTTAAGATCGCGCAACGTTACGCAGCACTAAATCGACAAGCGATGACCGAGGTCATTTTCGAAGCGATGGGATGGACGGTAGCGGATCAGTTCGATACGATTCACAACTATATTGATCTCGAGGCAATGATTCTACGAAAAGGTGCCATCTCTGCGAAAGAAGGCGAACGGGCAATCATTCCGATGAACATGCGCGATGGCTCCTTGATCGTCGTCGGAAAAGGAAATCCCGATTGGAACTATTCTGCGCCACACGGAGCAGGGCGTATTATGTCGCGGTCAAAAGCATTCAAAACGGTTGAACTAGATGCGTTTGAAAAGACCATGACTGATGTCTGGTCGAGTTCTGTCGTCGCATCGACACGTGACGAATCACCGTTCGTCTACAAACCGACGGACGAAATCATCCGTAACACGAAAGAAACGGTCGATGTCATCGAAATCATTAAACCGCTATACAATTTTAAGGCGAAGTGAAGTAGTTCGTTATAGGAGGGTGTGTCGTGAAACATAGAGGGAGAATGCTAATCCTGATTTCAAGTATATTTTTAATCGCTGGGTGTACAGATGAGGCAGCCACGACGAAGCCGAAAGCAGAGGTCAAAACAGCTGCTCATACGGATCAAAAGATAAACGAAAAGCAACATCAAGTGTTGACACATGAGCAGTATGAAAAATTATTCGAAAACATGGATCAGCATGTAAAGATAGATCAATTCCAGTTGAAGGCAAGCACGCTAGGAGACGATTTCACGGTTGTAGATCGAGCATTAAGTTTCGGTAAGCGACGATGGTTGACTGTTGATGGAACAATCGACAGTGGATCAACACAAGAGTCACTTTATTTTGAGAATAAAAAGCAAGATACGCAGTTAGCAATCCATTTTGCATATACGGACCGATACATAGGCAATGATATGGTTCAGTATCAATCAAACGGTGGTTACGGCGAGCTCATTATCATTAGCTACAAAAACATCCTCATATCCGTACAACAAAATTCATTAAACAAAGTAGATCCTGACACGACACAGGAAGCAGCAAAACAGGTGATCAACGAATTAAAAAACGTCCCCGTTTAAAACGAGAACGTAAAGGTGACAACTCTGATTTGATTAGACCGTACCATCCGGTAACGTCTCACCTGTGCGTCGAATCGTCGCTCCGAGTTCAGCGGCGATCGCATTGACGGCTTCTGAATCTTCGTTGACCTCACTGATGAGGATGACACCGTAATGGTTGGGATTGATCTGATTCAGCGTCCGGTTGAATAAATCAAATGATTCCCGCTCGTTCTTCTCATCCCGATTTGCACCGATCAAGTAGCCAGCGACGGAACCGACGAGCATACCGAACGGACCACCGACGACACCAATCGCCATACCGATAAGGGAACCTTTAAACGATTGATCTTGTTGCGTGAAGTCGATTGCATCGATGAAAGAGAAGCCTTCCGCTTCGTCACGTTTCGCGAGAACCATCTGATCCATCTCGATTTCCTTGATTGCTTCGAGATCTTTAATCATCGCAAAGCCTGTTTTTGCTTGTTCTAAATCGCTGAATATGATTGTCGTAATGACGTGCGTTGCTTCGCTTTTATATTTCGCCATAATAAACGCCTCCACAAGAATCGGATATCGTACTACACTTTTTAAGTACCCTGAACATTCTAAATGGAAACGCCTGACGGTAAATATGAGAAAAACAAGACAACAGAATAATTTTCTAATATTGGCAATAAGTAAAACTTATCGAAAGTCTTTTGTTCTTTCAAATTGTAACGGAATCCATATTATACTATGATAGAACTGTACAAGTAAGCGGTATCAGGGGCTTGATGTCGTGAACACTTAAAGGGGGAATCACCATGAAGCAAACAGATGTGTCGCAAGATGTCTTTGGCGCACGCCGTTCGTTTGAAGCAAACGGTAAGAATTATCAGTACTACAGTCTTGAAAAATTGGAAGAACTCGGATTGACGGAAGTCAAACGCCTTCCATATTCGATTCGTGTCCTACTCGAGTCAGTACTTCGTCAACAAGATGGTCGTTCGATCACACGTGAACACGTCGAGAACTTGGCGAAATGGGGAACAGCTCAAGTTTCGAACGATGTCGATGTTCCGTTCAAACCGTCACGCGTTATCCTGCAAGACTTCACAGGTGTTCCAACGGTCGTAGACCTCGCGTCACTTCGTAAAGCGATGCAAGATCTCGGTGGAGACCCATCGGTCATCAACCCAGAAGTACCAGTTGACCTCGTCGTTGACCACTCGGTTCAAGTCGATGCATACGGTTTTGCTGGTGCACTTGCAGAAAACATGGATCTCGAATTCGAGCGTAACGAAGAACGTTACAAATTACTTCGCTGGGCGACATCGGCATTCGATAACTACCGTGCCGTACCACCAGCAACAGGGATCGTCCACCAAGTCAACCTCGAGTACTTGGCATCTGTCGTCCTTGAAAAGGAAACAGCGGACGGTACAGTTGATGTGTACCCAGATACACTCGTCGGAACGGATTCACACACGACGATGATCAACGGTCTCGGCGTCCTCGGTTGGGGTGTCGGTGGGATCGAAGCGGAAGCGGGCATGCTCGGGCAGCCATCGTTCTTCCCAGTACCAGAAGTCATCGGTGTACGCATCACAGGTGAGATGCACCCAGGAACGACAGCAACAGACGTTGCCCTTCGCGTAACGGAAATGCTCCGTCAAGAGAACGTCGTCGGTAAATTCGTCGAGTTCTTCGGTCCATCACTCCACTTGATGTCACTTTCTGACCGGGCGACAATCGCAAACATGGCGCCAGAATACGGTGCAACATGTGGATTCTTCCCAGTTGATACAGAAACACTGACGTACCTTCGTTTGACAGGGCGCGATGAAGAATTGATCGAAAAAGTCGAGAACTACTCGAAAGCAAACGGTTTGTTCTACACGCCACAAAACGAGGATCCAACATTCACGAAAACAGTCGAACTCGATCTTTCAACGATTGTTCCTGCTCTTGCTGGACCAAAACGTCCACAAGACCGGATTGATTTGACAGATGTGCATACATCATTCAAAAAAGCGTTGACGGCTCCACAAGGAAACGCTGGATTTGGTCTTGCAGAAGAAGAAGCAAACAAAGTCGCAGTCATTCAGTTCGAAGACGAAGCGGTTGAGATGCGTACAGGGGACGTGGCAATCGCTGCGATCACGAGTTGTACGAACACATCAAACCCATACGTCATGATCGGTGCGGGACTCGTCGCGAAAAAAGCGATTGAACTCGGTCTTTCGGTTCCGAAATACGTTAAGACTTCCCTTGCGCCAGGATCGAAGGTCGTTACGGATTACCTCGAGAAATCAGGACTCCAAACGTATCTTGACGAACTCGGCTTCAACACGGTCGGTTACGGCTGTACGACATGTATCGGTAACTCCGGTCCACTCGACCGTGCTGTTGAAGATGCAATCCTTGGTTCAGACTTGCTCGTTTCGTCTGTCCTCTCAGGAAACCGTAACTTCGAAGGTCGTGTCCACCCGCTCGTCAAAGCGAACTACTTGGCTTCACCGCCACTCGTCGTCGCTTATGCACTTGCAGGAACGGTCGACGTCGATATCATGAACGCGTCACTCGGAACAGGCAAAGACGGACAAGAAGTCTTCTTCGCTGACATCTGGCCTTCGCGTGATGAGATCCAAACGATCATCAACACGGTCGTCACACCAGAAAGCTTCCGTGCAGAATACGATTCAGTCTTCACAGGAAACGAACGCTGGAACAACCTTGACGTGCCAACAGGAGATCAGTATGACTTCGACGGTGAGTCGACATACATCCAAAACCCACCGTTCTTCGAGAACCTTGCGAAGGAAGCTGGTCAAGTCGAAGCCCTCAACGGACTCCGTGTCTTCGGTAAGTTCGCTGATTCGGTCACGACGGACCACATCTCACCAGCTGGTTCATTCTCGAAAACGACACCAGCCGGTCAATACCTCGTCAACAAAGGGGTTGCACCAAAAGACTTCAACTCATACGGTTCACGTCGTGGTAACCACGAAATCATGATGCGCGGAACGTTCGCGAACATCCGGATCCGTAACCAAGTCGCTCCAGGTACTGAAGGTGGCTTCACGACGTACTGGCCAACAGGCGAAACGATGGCAATGTACGATGCTGCGATGAAGTACAAAGAAGATGGCACAGGTCTCGTCATCCTCGCTGGTAAAGATTACGGAATGGGTTCTTCCCGTGACTGGGCAGCAAAAGGAACGAACTTGCTCGGCGTCAAAGCCGTCATCGCGGAGAGCTTCGAGCGGATTCACCGTTCAAACCTCGTCATGATGGGTGTTCTGCCGCTTCAATATGTGGCAGGCACGACAGCGGAAACACTTGGTCTAACAGGTGAAGAAGCAATCAGTATCGCAATCGATGAGTCTGTTCGTCCACGTGACATCGTCAAAGTCACAGCAACAGCGGCAGATGGAAAAGTCACTGAATTCGAAGCAATTGCTCGTTTTGATTCAGAAGTCGACATCGATTACTACCGTCACGGCGGGATCTTACCAATGGTCCTTCGTGAACGTCTCCAACAAGCATAAATTGTCTAATCAAAGGTGGGGGAAACCCCACCTTTTTTTGACGAGAGGGGGAATCCGATGAACCGATTCAAGAAGTGGTTTCAACCGAAGGAAGGTCAGCCATTGCCGATGCGTGATGTGACGCTTGAAGAAGTCAAACAAGCGACGCATGCCTTTGAATCCGAACTACCGAAAGGGACGAATCGGACGGTACTTCTGGATGATGAGCAGCGCATCGACTTAAAGCAGCTGGAGCCGTATTTAAAGGTCCGTTCGACACAAGTGTTTTACATGTCGCGCGAGACATTCGCCATCATGGAAGCAAAAGACCGGGAACTCGTCTATGAGATGGATCATGTTCAAGTTGCCGTTGATCGTTACTTTGACCGGGTGAAGAAGCTCCCTTTGAAAGCGTATAGTAAAACGTTCCAAGTCGACTGTGCGATGTTGTATCAGGATGGCTATTTACGCGAAATGCCGCATCATAGCTATTACCTCGTCGATGAGTCGATGATTGTCTCGTTAACACCAAAAGAACAACAGTCTTGATGCCTAGACGAGCCGAAATGATTCGGTTCGTCTTTTTTTGTCGTCTAGACCGTTTTCAGATTTGTTCAAAAGTCTGACGAATTTAGTTAGAAATCGTGAAATCTCGGACAAACCCTTTGTATTCTCCCCTTAAAACCGATACGATGATAAGGAATAGAGACTTGAGCTAGGAAGGTGTACATGGCATGACGAAACGAACGAGCACGTGGATTGCAGTAGCAATCGTGGCAATGGCGATCCTCCTTGCCTACAATTTTTATCTCTTGAACAAGACGCAGACCGCAAGCGATGAAAAAGCTGCGACGGTCAAACCGTTCTATACGATGACACGCATTCAATATGTTGAGAAAAAGCTCGCGACGAAAAAGGATGAACTTGAATCACGCACGTATGAAGTCGTCTTTAATGACAAAGGACACTTCCGGACAGAAGTCGTAGACGGTCCGTCTAAAGGGTCGCTTGCGATCTGGAACGGTACGATGTTCCGTGAGTATGATGCGACAGGCAAATTAGTCAATGAGACGAAAGCTGGCAAGAGCGTCAGTGCGCCGCGCCCATTCCTCTCACGTGGGTTCAACGAACAGATCCTCGCCTTCATCAACAAAGGTGACTTTGGACAAGTCGAAGGGGAAGCGGACATTGCCGGAATGGCAGCAGACGTGTATGTGAAAAAAGAACCGTCGAGTACGGTACCAGAGGACTGGATCAAACAATATCCATCGATCTTCGATAAAGAAAATAACCAAGAACAAGCGACGTATTACGTAGCATCTGACCGTTCGAAAGTACTTGGTGCGGAATCGCGTAATAACGGTAAACTGTTCTACTCCGTCAAGATGAAGAGTTTTGAAACGATCGATACGTTCGATCCTGATTGGTTAAAAGCAAAATAATCAAGAAACGACCGGCGATGACGCTACGAAACGGTAGCGGACAAAGTCGGTTTTTTCGAGACGCAGGAGGTTCAACATGGAAGCATTCTCGAAAGAGGAGATGTTCAATCAAATCAAGGCGTGGGAAGAGGGCGCAAAAGTCGAGGAGGTGCTAGCGTTACGATATGCCCAAAGTAGTCGGTTACTTGGCGAAACGGAAGCACTCGTCCGGATATTAGCGTTACTCGTCGAGCATCGCTATATTATGACAGGACGACTCGATGCGCTTGCTGAGAGCTGGATGCAAGAGATTCGTCAGCACGATCGCTTGCCGGCACGTCTCGAACAGTTATTAACGGAACAACAATTACAAAGTACGTATCAACGTCTCGTCGCGCATACGTTCCCGACGATTCGCGAAACAGATAATGCGAACGCCAAACGATCGGCGACGAAGGAACTGATCCTCCAAGCGAGCCAAATCGTCGAGGAAACGGATCAAATCGTCGAACTGACGGAACGGTTGCGCCGCTTGGATGCTGAACGCTGGACGGAGCTGTTTGACGCTGGAACAGCATTACTTCGATCGAGTGCCACGCTTGAACAGACCGCGCAGACGTTCGTCGATAGCCTACAAGAGCGCTTCTATTCCCGAGAAGCGTTCCGCGAGATGACGGAACTGAAGGCGACGACGATTCAAGACCTCAAACGTGTCGTTGCTTTGCTCCCCGTTGAAAGCAAACAAGTCGAGCGATCGGCACTCGAGGAACTCGACGCGATGATTGGTTTAGAAGACATCAAACAACGGGTTCACCATATGTATCGGTTCTTGAAGTATCAACAAAAACGATCGGAAGATGGCTATCGTTCAAGCGATCAACCATCGCTACACATGATCTTCATGGGGAATCCGGGTACCGGGAAGACGACACTTGCTCGCTTGATGGCGAAGATTTACCACGAGCTCGGACTCCTCGAACGACCAGAAGTCGTCGAGACGGATCGTTCATCGCTCGTCGGCGCATTCGTTGGTCAGACGGAAGAACAAGTCATGAGCAAGGTCCGCGAAGCCGTCGGTGGTGTGCTCTTCATCGATGAGGCCTACGCTTTAAAACGTGCCGGACAAAGTGGCAACGACTATGGACAAGCAGCGATTGACACGCTTGTCGCCGCGATGACGAGTGGCGAGTATGCGGGGCGGTTTGCGGTCGTCCTTGCTGGTTATCCGGAAGAGATGCGCGATTTCCTGAAGGCGAATCCGGGACTCCGGAGTCGTTTCCCGGAATCGAATCATTATCTGCTTGCTGACTATACAGATCAGGAGTTACTCGCCATCGGACGATCGATTGCAACAGCAAATGATTACGTCTTGACGGAACAAGCAGAACGAGCACTGCTCGGTCGCTTGGAGCGGGAACGTGTCGACGCAAGCTTCGGAAACGGTCGGGCCGTCCGCAACATCGTGCTCGATGCGATCTTCAAAAAAGGGGCGAGTCTCGGGGAAAGTGCGAGTCACGAGGACTTCGCCTTACTCGAACAAGAAGATTTCGAGATGGTGCAGGAACCGGACGCTACTGTCGAGGAACGGATTGCCTCACTCGTCGGACTGTCTGATCTTAAAGATGAACTGAAGCAGATCGAAGCGTTATTATCGATGCAAAAACGTCGTCGGGAAGCGGGCTATAAAGTCTTGCCAGTCGAATTGCACGCGGTCTTTAGCGGCAATAGTGGAACCGGGAAGACGACCGTCGCTCAGCTCTATGCTGATGTCTTACGACAATGCGGTTATTTGAAACGCGGACATTTGAAAGTCGTCAGTCGGGCGGATCTCGTCTCTGGTTACGTCGGACAAACGGCGCAAAAAACACGTGACGCGATCCGCGACGCGCTAGGTGGTGTCTTATTCATCGATGAGGCATATGCGTTGAACGGCGGAGCGAACGACTTCGGGAAGGAAGCGATCGATACGCTCGTTGACGAGATGACGAAACATCAAGATAATCTCGTCGTTGTCCTTGCCGGTTACGAGCAACAGATGAATGCCTTACTTGCTAGTAATCCAGGGTTAAAATCACGCTTTAAACGATCATTCCACTTCCCAAATTACTCGCCAGACGAGTTGATTGAAATCATTGAGGGCTACGCAGCACGATTTGGGTACGAGCTGACGGAGGATGCACGACAAACGCTGACAGAGAAGATTGACGTCGTTCCGAACGGAAACGCCCGGGCGGCGATTACGATCGTTGAACAAGCTATCGCGAAGCAGTCGATGCGATTAATTGACAAAGTTAGCTTATCCGGTTCAGAATGGTCCTATCTTGAAAAAGAGGATTTTTAAGGGGGAAGCTACATGCACACGATTGAAATACCTGTCCGGTACGCCGAGACGGACATGATGGGCATCGTCTATCATTCAAACTATCTCGTCTATTTGGAACTGGCACGGACAGAATTGATCCAGTCCTTGGGCCTTGATTACAAGGAAATGGAAGATGCGGGATACGTCTCTCCGGTCACGAATGTCAATCTCGATTACAAACGTTCGTTGACGTACGGTGATACGGCAGTCGTCACAGTCTGGATTGATCATTACGATGGATTACGGACGATTTACGGCTATACGGTCAAGCATCCGGACGGAAAACTGGCGGTATCTGCGAAGACGACCCATGTCGTCGTCAAAAAAGAAAACTTCCGACCGATTCGTTTGCCAAAAGTGTTCCCGAACTGGCACGATATCTATGAAAAGATGAGCGAGACAGACGCAGCACTCTTAACGGAAGCGTGAAGAGATACATCAACAGCGGGATCGATTTAAATCGGTCTCGCTTTTTTTATTTTTAGCCTGAACAGTAAAATTTAGCACTTGGTACTAACGACCGATGACAAAGTCAGGATCATTTGCGAAAATAAAGAAGCTGAAGTAAGGTAGGGTCTTACTCCATCTGTTGGAAGTAGACTCGACGGATGGAACGATTAGCGGTAACATAGAGAAGCATAAAAAGAAGAGGGGTCTTACTCATGAAAAAAATCGTAACCGTTAGTACGTTAGCGCTTCTCCTTGCAGGATGTAATCCTGGGGATCAACAAGCGGACGATACGACGAAAACTGAACAGAAATCAGATGAGACAACACAATCAAACGACGAAACGAAAAAAGAAGACACAGCAAAAGATACGAACAAAGAAGAATCAAACAAAACAGACGAAACAACAAAAGACGATGCGTCAGAAGATGCAAAACAAGAAGACAACTCGTCTGATGAGGCAACACAAGAAGATCAAGGTTCTTCGGATGAAGCAACGAAGGATGAAACAGAGCAAAAAGAAGATACACCTGCAGCAGAGAACAAAACAGAAGACAAAAAGGACGAATCGACGGATAAACCGGACAGTTCGTCTCAGGATCCAGAGCAAGAAAAACCATCGAAACCAGAAGATGAGACGCCAGACGTCGATAAATCAGCAGATGCCAAAGCAGACCTATCACTTGGTAATCTCGTCGTCGTCAACAAGAAGTACAGCTTACCGATTGACTACAAACCATCGGATCTCGTCGTACCGAATGTCAGCTTCTCTTACTCAGGCGTTCTCGAACAGAGCTACATGCGGGCGCCAGCTGCGAAGCAGATGGAAAAGATGTTCGCCGCTGCTAAAAAAGAAGGCGTGACATTGAACGCTGTCAGCGGATTCCGTTCAGGCGAACGTCAAAAAGTATTGTATAATAATTATGTCGCACGTGACGGCAAGGCAGCTGCTGATCAATATTCAGCACGCCCTGGTCATAGTGAACACCAGACTGGTCTCACTTTCGATATTTCGGCACCAAGCGTTGGTAATGGCTTAACAGCTGCTCTTGGTGATACGAAAGAAGGAAAATGGATTGCGAACAACGCAGCAAAATATGGTTTCATCGTCCGCTACGATCGTGGTTTCCAATCCCGGACAGGGTACACGTATGAGCCATGGCACATTCGTTATGTCGGTGTCGATGTTGCGACACAAATTAAAAATAACGGACAGACTCTTGAGGAATATATGAAAGTCGGTCACTAAGAGGTTGGAGGTTAACTATGATTGAAATCATAGGGATTTTGGTTCTTGGCTATCTGCTTGGTTCGATTCCGTTCGCACTACTTGTTGGGAAGTGGGGACATGGGATTGATATCCGTCAACACGGTAGCGGGAATCTCGGAACGACGAATACGTTCCGTGTCTTGGGGAAAAAGGCGGGGATCATCGTCTTGATCGGTGATCTCGGAAAAGGAGCTGTCGCGAGTCTCGTTCCGATTTTAATGGGAGCAGATGTACATCCTTTGTTTGCTGGACTAGCAGCCGTCGTCGGTCATATTTATCCGATCTTCGCTAAGTTCAAAGGTGGTAAAGCTGTCGCAACGTCCGGTGGGATGTTGCTCGTGACGAGCCCGATCCTATTCCTCTTTCTGCTCGTCTCCTTTTTGACGACGCTTCGTCTGAGCCGGATGGTTTCGCTCAGTTCGATCGTCGCAGCAAGTATCGGAATCGTCGTGTCGATCACGATTGGTGTCTTGACGAATGACTGGATCGTTCCGACGTTCTTTACAGTCCTAGCATTGTTCGTTATCTTCAAGCACCGCGATAACATCCAACGGATTCGCCAAGGAACAGAGTCTAAGATTCCACTCTTTGCAAAGAAACCGTCTGAATGAACGTTTTTGGCGCTCTAGCATCTAAATTGAGATGTTAGGGCGTCTTTTTGTACAGAAAAAAGTCGGATAACGGACGAATTCAACGACATTTCATAGGAACTACACGTTTATTTACACCTGATTTACAAGACCTTTACAGACATTCGATACACTAGAACTAGAACTTGTCTGTAAAGGGGGAAGCGCACGTGTCGTTGTTAGGAGAAGAGCGGAAATCACGCATCATGGAATGGCTCGAAGAGGAAGGGAAAGTCATGACGAAGGATTTGATCGAACGTCTCGATGTCTCGGGAGAAACGGTACGACGCTACTTAGAGGAGCTAGAACGGGAACGTCAGCTAAAACGTGTGTATGGGGGAGCGATTTATCAAGGTGGAAAACGAGAGACACCAATTTCTCGCCGGACGGATCAGCTGTCTCGCCGCTTAGCGCGTTATGCGAAAGGCTGGCTCAGCGATTATTCCTGTATCTTTTTGGGGCGAGGCGAGCCTGTCGAGCATCTCTTACCTTATCTAACGGGAAACGCGACGATTGTTACGAATTCACTAGTAGTCGCCAGTCACTTGGAGCAGTGCCGCAAGACGGGACCGTTCAAAGGAGAGATTCGATTACTCGGCGGGACGGTCGATGCCTATGGGCAGACGGTCGGAGTCGAAGTTTTGCAAGCATTGGATGCTTACGCTTTTGATGCCTGTTTTCTATCGTTTGACGGTGCTGAGATTGAGCGAGGCTTCGTCAGTGATGATATCGAATCGTCACTTATCCAAAAAGCAGTCATTAGTTGCACGAAAGATGTCTATGCCTTCTTAGCGAATGACGAATTCCAAGGAAATCGAAAGTACAAGGTGGCGGAGTTCCGTCGCGCAAAAATCGTCCTCAGTCCAGCGTCTTATCCACCATCTTGGGAGATGAAACTGTTCAACGAACGCGTGAACTGGATGGTCGTCTCATGATACACTGATGCGGGAGGGATGTATCATGTTAGAAATCATCGCATCGACCGTAGAAGAAGCGGTCGCAGCAGAACAAGCCGGAGCGGACCGGATCGAGCTCGTTTCCGCATTATCCGAAGGGGGATTGACGCCGAGTTATGGTTTGATCCGTCAAGTTGTCTCAACGGTTGAGATTCCAGTTCACGTCCTCGTTCGACCACATAGTAAGTCGTTCGTCTATTCGAAAGCGGACGAAGAGACGATTATCACTGATATTGACTTGATTCGAGAACTCGGCGCTGCCGGGATCGTCGTCGGTTCCTTGACGGCTGACGGACGAGTCGATGAAGGATTCCTTGGTCGGATCATCAAACATAAAGGGGAGCTATCGTTGACGTTCCACCGGGCAATCGATAGTAGCCGTGATATTCTCGAAGCGGCAGAAGTGCTCGCTGATTTTCCGGAAGTTGACCGAATTTTGACGTCAGGTGGTCAAGCGACGGCACTTGAGGGTAAGAAGACGATTGCACGATTGATCGAGGATTATCCGGATTTGATCATCTTACCGGGATCCGGGATTACGCTTGAGAATGCAGAAACTCTTCTTGAGGCAACGAAAGCATCTGAACTACACGTGGGTTCAGCTGTCTTGCAAGACGGTGTCATCCAGAAAGAGCGTGTCGAGGCATTAACACGTCTGCTTGGTTGATCGTGTCATGAACCAGTCCATTTTTCTTGTCTTACGAGATAAGAAAAATGGATTTTTTTGTAAATGTTCGTGACGGATTTTCGACGATTCACTTGAGTCGCGTGAAAAGCAGAGTGGGATAACTAGGTTTTTCAACGAGACTACGCTAAAATCAAAGATGGAAATAGTGGAAATGAAGGGGTATGACATGAACTCTAAACAATTGAAACAAGCCGCTCTCGGCTCATTAAAGGGACGTTGGTTGGTCGGATTAAGCATTTCGATCATCTACTTTCTGATTTTCGCCCTCGCTGCGAGTCGGATGTCATTTGATCAAGATGACATCGACAGCATGGTACGTTTCATCGGGCTGAACATGGTCGTCACGATCGTCCTGGCTCCAGTGACAGTTAGTCGAACGATTGCTTACTTACGCTTCACCCGCGGGGAGTCTGCAGGAATCGGAACACTGTTTGAAGGATTCTCTTCGTTTCGACGTGCCTTCCGAACGATTGCTGCGTATGCAATCGTAACGATATTAGTCTATGTCGGGTCATTCTTGATTTTACCGGCACTTTACTTTTACTTATCGTATCGCCTCGTACCGTATATTTTGGTCGACCGACCTGAATTGTCGTTTTGGCAAGTCCTCGGCGAGAGCCGCCGGATGATGAAAGGGCATAAGCGTGAATTGATTATGCTTTACTTGAGTTTCATCGGCTGGGGTATCCTCGCGCTGCTCAGTACGGTTGGTGTCATCTTCTTGACGCCGTACTTCGATACGACGATGGCACACTTCTATGAACGCTTGAAACCAACACGTCAATCATCTGTTGAAGGATGAACGAAAAAAGCCTGTACATGACGTCATGTACAGGCTTTTGTTCATTCTACCGAAGCACGTGAGCGTTCGGCAAGTAAGAGATAGAGCGCTTGTGTTCCAGAATCAGCGTGTCCCATCTCAGCAAGCTCTTCATATAAATCTTTGACTAGTGCGAGACCAGGTGTCGCGATGCCCATCTCGGCTCCGCGTTCGAGTGCAAGGCGCATATCCTTGATGAAATGTTTAACGAAGAAACCAGGTGAGTAGTTTTCAGCGATGACACGTGGAATCAAGTTTTCGAGACTCCAGCTACCAGCAGATCCAGACTTGATCGTCTCGATGAACTGCGTCGGATCGATGCCGGATCGCGTGACGAACAACAGCATCTCCGCTGTTCCGATCATCGAGCCAGCGATTGCGATTTGGTTCGCGAGTTTTGCCGATTGTCCTTTACCAGGACCACCGAAGAGCGAAATCGATTTGCCCATCGCTTCAAACAAGGGCTTCGCTTTCGTAAAAGCGTCGTCTTCACCACCGACGAGAATCGCAAGTGTTCCGTTCTTCGCACCGAGGTCACCACCTGTGACGGGTGCGTCAAGTGCCTGTAACCCACGCGTCGTTGCTTCCTTCGCAATCCGTTCAGCAAGTGCAGGACTTGATGTTGTCATATCAATCAGGATCGTTCCAGGTGCAGCATGATCGAGAATCCCATTCTCTAAGTAGATCTGTTCGACGTCTTGCGGATAGCCGACGATCGAGATGACGACGTCGACATCCGTGACGACATCTTGAATCGTATCGACGATCTCGACACCATCCGCCTCAAGGACAAGTCCTTTCTCTTTCGTACGATTGTAGCCTTTGACTGCAAAACCTGCTTTGCGCAGATTGCGAACCATTCCTTGCCCCATGACACCTAATCCGATAAAACCGACTGTCTTCATACGTGATTCCCCCTTGCACGTTCCGTGCCGATGAATTGTTGCGTTACGAGCTTATTATACAATGGATTGTCGACGACTAGACTTTCATGTGTTCCAATCCCAGAAATTCGACCCTTTTCAAGGACGATGATTTGATCGGCATGGCGGACCGTCGCAAGACGATGGGCGATGACGAACGTCGTCCGTCCGACCATCAAGCGCTCCAGTGCTTCTTGAACGACACGTTCCGATTCTGAATCGAGACTAGACGTTGCTTCGTCCAGTAATAGTATTTCTGGATTGCGCAAGAGTGCACGTGCAATGGCAATCCGTTGGCGTTGACCACCGGACAACTTGACGCCTCGTTCGCCAATCTCCGTTTCATATCCTTCGGAAAATTCTTCGATGAACGTATCGGCATTCGCCATCCGTGCGGCATCACGAATCCGTTCTTCACTGACGTCTTCCGCAAGACCGTAGACGAGATTATCGCGAATCGTCCCGGATAAGACGGGAGAGTCCTGCGCGACGTAACCAATCGCCTGGCGCCAAGATGACAACGTCAAATCAGAAATTGGGTGGTGACCCAGTCGGATTTGTCCGGACGTCGGTTGATAAAAGCGTTCGAGCAAAGCGAACAACGTTGTTTTACCGGAACCACTCGGACCAACGATGGCGGTCGTTTTACCGCGTGGTAACGTAAAGCTGACGTCTTGTAAGATAGGTGTCTCATTGTAACCGAACGATAACCGTTCGACGGTGACGTCTGTGAAGGGACGTGGCGCGTCAAGCTTGCCGGGAGACTCCGGTGTCTCATCGAGGAGCTCGATGATCCGTTCCGTTGCCCCACGAGCCTTCTGTAATTTCGTGATGAATTCGGTCATCGTCACGAGCGGCGTCATGATTTGGAACAAATAGAGCGAAAAGGCGACGAGTTCGCCTGCGGTGATTTGGTTCGTCGCGACCCGGTACGCACCGAAACCGATGATTAAAATGAGCATCGTCGTCAAGGTGACGTTAAAGATCGGTAACAGAAGGGCTTGGATTCGTCCTTCCTTGACGCCGTATCCGTACAAATTCTCAATTCGTGTCTGACCGCGTCCGAGTTCGTGTTCTTCAGTCGCTTGTGATTTGACAAGGCGGACCTCACCAAGCATTTCAGCAAAAAAGCCAGATAATCCAGCAAGTTCTTTTTGCGTCTCACGAGAAATCTTATGCAACTTTCGGACGAGCGGAATGATGATCAATAGCGTCACGGGCACAGCGATGACCATGACAAGTGTCATCTGCCAGTCGAGGAAGAATAAGATCGTGATTGCACCGATGATCGAAACGAGTGACGTCAGCAGGCGAACGAGCTGTTCCGACAGCAATTGTTGGAGCGTCGTCGCGTCACTATTAAGTCGCGAGACAAGCTCACCGGACTTCGTCTCATCGTAGAATGGGATCGATAACGTCAAGAGGTGCTTCCATAGAAGCGTCCGTAAATTAGCGACAATCCGTTGACCGACGATCTGCAACCAATAAATCGACAGAGCGTTCGCGACGACTTGGACGACGAAGACGATTACGAATAGACTGATCAATTGTGGCGTCAATCGGTCGACCGTAAAACCGTCGATTAATGTTTTTAAGAACCAAGGAATCGCGAGTGCTGCCAGCGCTTGGATGACGGAGACAGAAACAGCGGCGGATAATAAACCGACCGGGGGTTTCGTTTTTTTCAATAACAGGTAAAAAGACTGGAACGTCGCAGCGTTCATTTCAACACATCCTCTCTCTTTCATTGTCCGAAAGAACGAAGGAAGGGTCAAATGGGAAGCGCGACTTGACAAGAAATCTTTCTGTTTGTGACACTGATAGTGGAAACAATAAGGGAGGATTCAGATGTCTATTTTCGTAGATGCGGACGGATGTCCCGTTGTCGATCTCGTCATTCGACACCGACAGGGACATGACGTCTTTTTAGTGTGTGATACAGCGCATCAGATGATGCGCGATGGAGCGGCGACGATTACGGTCGGACAAGGACCGGATGCCGTCGATTATGCGATCGTCAATCGGATGGAGCGTGGTGATCTCGTCGTCACCCAGGATTATGGATTAGCAGCGCTTGTCTTAGCGCGTGGAGGGCTCGCAATCGATCAAAACGGTCGTCAATTTACGAACGATAATATTGATCTATTGCTTCACACGCGTCATGTCGGACAACAAATCCGGCGAGCGGGTGGACGGACGAAGGGACCGAAAAAGCGGACACGTGACGCTGACCGAGCGTTTGAAGAGGCATTTTGTACATTAGTGCAAACAAGCATGTGAGTGACGCAGTACTCGAACTGTCGATTGAATAGGGACCATGCTATAATTTGAAACAGGAATGAATTCAGGAAGGAGGATACACGTTGAAACGAATTTTACGCGACCATTCGAAGGATCGTCCATACCGATTACGTCAAGGGACGCTTCCGGCAGCAACTGAAGCACCGCCCACGACACTCGATCAACGTGAAATCGACCGCTTGCAACAGAATTTGCGGGAAGTCGAATTAAAATTGAAGCAACGTAATGAAATCATGGAAGCGTTAGCGACACAAAATGTCGAAGCAGCCTGTGAAACGGTTTTGACGATTTTGTTGCAACTGCTTGGGATCGAAGAGGGAGCCATCCTTCTGTATCGTCGCGAACAGTTGAATCATTTCGTTGCGCAAGGCATCGATGAGATGGAACTAATTGAAAAGGATCTTGATCAATATTCTGTCTTACGTCGTGCGTTCGTCATGCGTAAATCCGTCCAGTTACCGCTTGATGATCAGTTTGAGTCCGCGATACCAGTCCAGTCACCAAGTAATGGACAAGTCGTCGGGTTGCTCTACATCCGTCATGCTTTTCCACAGTTCAATCTAGAACAGGTCGGGGATTTACTGGATCTATCACGAAAACTTGGGATGACGCTTGAACGTCATCTGTTGTTCCATCAAATGGAGCATGAAAAAATCAAGACGTACCAGCTCCTCGACTCGATTCGGGAAGCGGTCCTCTACATCGAGAGCAGTGGGGAACAAATCTATGCAAACCAAGCATTGTTGAACATGTTTCCTCCAAAACTCGTCAATCAAGCGCAAGGATTCCGCCATGCGTATGAACGAGCGACGTCGCTGTTTGAACACGTCGATCAGCCGGACGCACTTCATGACTATATCGGGCAACTGATGAACGGGGATATACCGGGAGAGACGATCGAACTTTCAGCATTTCGGGGGAACTTATTGCTGAGTGCCTATGCTGAGCGGATTGCGATTGCAAACGTCGAGTGGGGAATGATGCTCGTCTTACGTGACGTGACGAAGGATAAAGAACTCGACTTGAAGCAAGCAGAGTTCGTTTCGATCGTATCACATGAGTTGCGGACGCCGCTCTCTTCCATCATGGGCTTTACAGAACTGTTGATGAAACGAGAAGTGGATCCGAAGCGTCAGCGACGTTATCTCCAGACGATTCATTCGGAGACGGTCCGGTTAGCGGAATTGATCAATGACATCTTAGAAATTCAAAAAGGCGAGGACTCGACGCATGGAACACAAAAAGAGCCGCTTGATCTGAAGCAGCTGATGTTCGAGATGAAGCCGATGTTTGATCTCGCAAGTCGGGCGCATCGGATCAGCGTCCAGTTCGAGCCTGGTTCTTATACGATTCCTGCAAGCAATGAAAAGATGAAGCAACTGTTTACCAACTTAATCATGAACGCGATTAAATACTCACCTGAGGGCGGTGCGATTCGAATCAAAGGTATGATTCAGTCTGACATGCTACGGATTGAAATTTCCGATGAAGGACTGGGGATACCAGAAAAAGCACTGCCGTATATCTTTGATAAGTTTTACCGAGCCGACAATTCGGATACACGCAAAATCGGTGGAACCGGCTTAGGACTCGCGATTTGTCGAATGATTGTTTTAGACCACGGAGGGGCGATCTCCGTCCAATCGACGGAAGGGGAAGGCAGTACCTTCATCATTCAGCTGCCAATCGACGCATGACGAACGGCGGACAACGAGAGGAGGAAGACACGGTGAACAATAACGCACACATTCGCTATGAGGCGCTCCATCCGCTCGTCGAAGAGATTTTGGAAAAACTCAGTGAACGGATTGGCGTCAACACGTTGTTTTTTGCATTAAATGATTCCTATAGCAACTTTGTCGTCAAGGCGATCAATCAAGAGCGACAGTTGATCGAAGAAGGATCGACCCATGTCTTCCAACATGTCCTCTGTAAGCTGGTCGTCGACGAAACGGATGGGAAGGTGTCAATCAGTGAATTGCTCAATGACCCGTTGACGGTTAATCATCCGGTTACAAAAGCACTGGGGAACGGGAGTTTCATGGGAGTGGCAATCAAGAACGCTGAGAATGAAAAAATCGGGACGTTATGTGCCTTCGACGACCAGCCATTTGACTTCAAGGAGCAGGATATTGCACTTGTGGAACGGTATGCGGACATCATTAGTAAATCAATCAACGTTGAAACGTATGTCATCAAAGATGCTTTGACGGATGTCTATAACGAACGCTATATGAATCGTTTGATTTCGAGTGTGACGATTCATCCAGCTTTCTTGATGGTCTTGAACCTCGACCGTTTTCATGCGATTAATGCTACGCACGGTTACCGGATAGGGAATGAAGTGTTACGTGAAATCGCAAGTCGCTTGAAGTATGTACCGTTACCGAATCATGTCGTCGGACGGATGGATGGTAATGAGTTCGTCGTATTGGCAGAACTTGAGAAGGAAGACGAATTCGAACAGCATGCAATAGACTATGCCCGTATGATTACGGAAGCGATCGAGAAACCAATCGTTGGTGTCGCGGACGAACCGATTCATGTGACAGCATCGTCTGGTGTCAGTCTCTTGACCGGTGACATGACGAGTCGTCAGACGCAGATTTATGCGGCGGAAGCCTTGATGCAACAAGTCAAACATGACGGAAAACATCGGACGTCGTTCGTTAATCCGGATCGAAGCGCGGAACAACATCCCTTTGCAGCGGTTCTCGAGACTGAATTATCCCATGCTCTTGAACGCGGGCAGTTCGAACTTTACTACCAGTGGATCGTGGATGCGAAACAAGAACGTTTTGTTGCCGTTGAAGCACTACTACGTTGGAATCACCCAGTACTTGGTTTCGTTAGTCCAACGGATTTCATTCCGATTGCCGAGAAGATGGATATTTTCCCTGACATCGGTCGCTTTACGATTTGTCAGGCCATCCTGGATCAACGTCGGCTAGAGGAGACGTTCGGTCGGAAGATTTCAGTCGCCGTCAATCTATCTGCGAGTCAGTTCGAGTCAGATCAACTATTCGCAGAGCTTCTTCGATTAACGGAAGAATCCTATTTTCCAGAAGAACGACTCATTCTTGAAATCCGGGAAGAAGTGTTGCAAACACGTCGTCGTTTTGCCATCAAACGCTTAGAACAATTACGTCAAGCGGGCTATCGTCTGACTGTTGATCATTTCGGCAGCCATTACGCGTCGCTCAACTCGTTATTACGCTTACCTGTCCAAGCGGTCAAACTCGATCCAATCTTTACACGTCGTCTCGTTCAGAATCAATTGGAGCGTTCGATGATTCGGTCAGTTCAATCTTTAACGTCTGCTCTAAACATCGCGTTAGTCATTCAAGAAGTCGAAACACCGTCTCAACTGCAACATATTCAATCACTCGATGAATTATTATATGTGCAAGGGTACGAGGTCCATCATCCGCAACCGGTTGAATCCTTGCTCGTCGAAGACATCGCGCGGGGACGAACAGAGGTTTAACGGGACGACAGTCGGGAATACCTTAAAATGTGGAACAAGTACATTTTAAGGGGGATGCCAAATGGCTGATCAACACGAAAAAGAAACGGATCCGATTACTTCTGGGAATCGTATGACGAAGGATGAGATTGCTGGACGTGATCCGCAGAACCATACGGATGTACCGGAGAAATCGAAGGATGAAACAGACTCGAAGCATCAAGACCACGATGCTGAGAAAACAGAACAACCAGATCGTAAAGCTTCAAGTGAAGAAGCGCCCGATTTATCGCATGCTTCAGATGAAGACGGCGATGTCGAGCCATCTGAAGAGAATCAGCAAGATAAGGAATGACCAATACAAAGAGCACTCGCGATTCGGTAGAAATACCAAACCGCGAGTGCTCTTTTTGATGTGGTGTTCTTGAAAACTTATTCGCCACCACCGCTACCGCCATCTCCTCCGCCATCAAATCCACTGTCGATCCCACCATCCGTTGCATGAGATGTATCGGTTAAATCAACTGGGAAAAGTAAGAAGGGAATCGTGTCGGCTCCATCCGGCGGTAGGATAGAAGACGGAAAGAGCTGCTGAAGAATCGTTTGTTGACTCAAGTACAACCGGATGGCTGTCAAATAGATTAAATCTTTCCGATATTTAAAGTGCAAATCGGACCGTAACGTCTCTACCATTTGTTCGAGTGATGAAGCGTGATCGCTCGGGTCACCTAGTAAAGCAAGCATGCCATGAAACGATAAGGGAACGTGATGTTTGCGATGCAGTTTTTTAGACGACTCTAGCTGAGCGATATAGCGATCCCAATCGTCCTCTGGTAGTAAAGCAAATAATAAGGCGACGACGTACGTCTGTTGCGCACGACCAAACCGTCGTTTCAGTCGTTGGTAGACCGTTTCGATACGTGTGGCGAGTTCATCTAAATCACCGCGTGTCGTAGCATGAAAGTAAACGAAAGAGGTAAGTAAAGGCGTCACGATAAAACGATGCTGTTTCTTAAGAAGTGCATATAGTTGAACCGTCCGTTCGAGTACCGTGTCCTGCGGTGAGAGGCGGCTAATGAACAGGGCGGTGGAGTAAGCGTTCAAGGGATGTGATAGACGGTGAGATTTAAAATAGCCGTGAATTGACATCATCTCAGCGATGCGGCTCGGTGCATGGACGTCAAACGCATGGATTTTCGAAGCGAGTAGCAGTGCCTGAGTGGTTTGTGTGCGCAGTCGTGCCGTTAAATCGTCGGCTGTCTCAAGTAGCACACTTGCAGGGACCTGCTCTGTTCCAATCGTCCGGTCGAATGCCAGTTCAATCAGAATACCATCTTGGTACGTTCTCAGTTCTGGTCCGATGTCATCCAAGTGTCGCAAGAAATTCGTCGCTAATTCCATGACCGTTCCTCCTCAGCCTTTTCTTCTAGTGTACCACGCAGTGAAACCGTTCTTTTATTTTTTCAGTTGTGTATCGATCAACTGTTCCGCCGCGCGTCGGTATAGATTACTCATATGAGCCATAGCGAGAATCTGCTCTAATGGATCGGTCGTCGAAGCCGTCAAAGCCTCTCGTTCCGTTTCGAAGCGGGCTGTATTTTGTTCTGTCAGCTCAAGGTAATTTCGGTAAAAGTCTGCTAGATCGAGTTTGTTCTGTTCGATCCCTTCGTTTAAGGGCGCAAGAATCGTCTTGATATCATTGATTGAAAATGAACTTTTCAGCTGATAAATCAAACTGATCAGAATCAAGTGTTCTTTCGTATACTTTTTATTCGTCACCGGAAAGAATAATTTCTTTTTGGCGTAGTTATTGATCATCGTCTTCGTCAAAATCGTCTCGTCCGCATTGCGTGTCGTTTCCTCGAATGTCCGCTCGAACAGTTGGATGACTTGATCCATATAGAGATCGATGTTCGGGATATCTTCGAGCTGTAATTGACGATCGTATCTCGTGTCGTCAGAACGTGTCATAAAAAAACCTCCAAAATCGTTAAAATAGGACTTTCTACTTCTCCATCATATGATAGAATATGTATATAACGCCATGTAGTATTTGAAACTACATATCAGAGGAGGAACAACAGTGAAAGCTTATATGAGAGAACCAATCAATGGACTAACGCATCTTGGAGGGGCAGTCTTCGCTTTTGTCGGGTTACTCGCACTCGTCATCAAAGCATCGTTAGAACGAGGGGCGTCGCTCGCAATCGTCGCAGCGATTATTTTTGGGGTCAGTATGATGGCGCTCTATGCCGTCTCAGCAACATATCATATGGTGCTTGCCAGTGACCGGGCGATTGCCATCTGGCGTCGGTTGGATCACTCGATGATTTATCTATTGATTGCCGGATCGTATGCTCCGTTTTGTCTCGTCAGTCTGAATGGTCCGACCGGTTGGGTCTTATTTAGCATCGTCATGTTGATTGCCGTCTCCGGAATCACGTTTAAGTTGGTCTGGTTCAACAGTCCACGCTGGTTATCGACGACGCTCTATATCGGAATGGGCTGGATCATGGTATTTGCGATTACACCGCTTGCACAAGTCCTTTCGCCACTCGGTATCGGTTTATTATTCCTTGGTGGTATCTTCTATACGATTGGTGGCA
This sequence comes from Exiguobacterium acetylicum, assembly GCF_022170825.1. NCBI lineage: Bacteria > Bacillati > Bacillota > Bacilli > Caryophanales > Exiguobacterium > Exiguobacterium acetylicum. Next base: position 1,194,829 of record NZ_CP081878.1, read on the forward strand.
TCATCTATGGTCTGAAGCCGCGTGTTCTATCATTCAAATATCTCGGGTTCCATGAGATTTTCCATATATTCGTCCTTCTCGGAAGTCTAGCACACTTCCTCTGTGTCTACTTTTTCGTTTTATGATGACAATGTCCTCCTTTAGTTAATGACTGAAGGAGGTTTTTTTATGATGAATGGAAAAAACAGGAGAAGCGAAGCATTCTCTCGAATGAAAGAACGAATAGATCACACATAGGGGGGAAATAGAATGCAACAGACACGATGGCAACTAGAAAAACTGTATACAATTGATGACGTCAAAGCGGGAATCGCCTCGATACAAGCGGCGTTGATAAAACGTCCAACTACATTAACGAAACAAGTCGAACTCTACCAGCGAGTCGCGCGAGACGTCGAGGAATGGAGTGACTTCATTTATTGTTTATACGCCGAGGATGTTACGCGTTCAGAAGTCCATCCACTGCTCGAAGAGATCGAAATCGTTCAAGCAACGGTGCGTAGTCTGGCAGCAGCGCTTGATACGCAGATTGCAGCGGTATCAACAGAAGATTGGGAAGCGTTTGTTGCCGGTTCACCGTATGCCTTTTTCTTGAATGAACGCCGTGACATCCAGTCGCGTCGTGCACCGCTTGTTCAGGAACAATTGTTACAAGATCTGGGTGTGGACGGATTCCAGGGCTGGGGGCAACTCTACAAACAGCGCTTTATGGCATTACGTGTTGACTTAGACGGGAAGCAGGTCACAATCGGTCAGGGACTACACGAAGCAATGTTTGCGCCTGACCGCTTAGCGCGTCAAGCGGCAGCGAAAGCGATTGACGCTACGTGTGCAGAAGAAGCTGACTTGTTTGCGACAATTCTGAACCGGATTGCTGGCTTCAGACTGCAATCCTACAAGATGCGGAACTGGGAGCAACCATTAACTGAGCTGCTCGAGCAGAACCGAATCACGGAAGCGAGCCTACAAGCGATGATGGACGCACTCGAACATCACCGGGAACTTTTCCAAGCCTATTACGCTCGCAAGATTGCTCAGGCGGAGCGGGTAACGGGAGAATGGCATGATTTTGAGACGAACACCTATCGCTCCGCGCGTCACGTTCCGTTTAAGACAGCACAGACAATCGTCACGACACAATTCAAACGATTGAATCCGCAGCTCGGCGCCTTCGCGGAAAAAGTGTTTAGTAAAGGCTGGGTCGATGCAGAGAATCGTCCTGGAAAAGCGGAGGGCGGATTTTGTGCTGCCTTTCCAATTGCCAAAGAGAGTCGAATCTTTATGACGTACCGCGACAGTTATCCGGACGTCGCGACGCTCGCTCATGAATTCGGTCATGCCTATCATAATTATTTACTGCAAGACGAACCGTATTTAAATCAAGTCAAAGGAACGAGCATCGCGGAGACGGCTTCGACGTTCATGGAAAATCTTGTCCTCGATGCTGCGATCAAAGAGACGACGGAACGGGATGAAGTGCTTGCTTTGCTTGAAGTCAAGATTCGGGAAGGGCTGAAATATGCCAGCATCGTTCCTGGGATGTTCCGATTCGAGCAACGTTTTTATGCGGAACGTCAGCAAGGTACGGTCAGTGCCGATCGGTTAAGTGAACTCCTGCAAGACGAAGAACGCTTAGCCTACGGTCCGGTGTTACCTGAGCCGGCGCGCTACAAATGGATGTATATCAGTCACTTGTTCAATCCGAATCTCGCGTTCTATAACATTCCCTACACGATCGGTTATTTGCTGAGTAATAGTCTGTACCGGACGGTTCAAGCTGATCCTCTTCAATTTTCGACAGTCTTTGAAGCGGTCATGCATGATTCGGGACAAGCGACGATCGATGAAATCGTTAAACGTCATCTAAACGCCGATCCGACCTCTGTTGCCTTTTGGGTCGAAGCACAAGAACCACTCGTAGAGGCGATTGAGCAGTACCTTACCTTGACGGAATCATCTCTCCCAGTCGATTGAAGACGAATCGAAACGGGAAAAGGCTAAGTGAGGAGGGATGCGGATGTATGAACAGGAGAAACAATTAGTCGCCGAAGCGGCACTAGCTTATGTGAAGGATGGAATGGTAGTTGGGCTTGGGACCGGTTCGACGACCGAACGATTCATTGAAGCGCTCGGTCCACTCGTACATGCGGGGCTACAGATTCAAGGCGTAGCGACGTCACTTGCGACGGTAGAGCTTGCTGAACGTTTACAGATTCCATTGATCGATCTGGAAGAGGGAATGGAAATCGATGTGACGATCGACGGGATCGACCAAATCGACGGTCAGTTTCAAACGATCAAAGGTGGTGGCGGTGCGCTATTTCGCGAAAAAATCGTCGCACTGATGAGTCGTGAATTGCTCTATCTGACCGATTCTTCAAAGTTCGTTCATCATTTAAGTGGACCGTTACCGGTTGAACTCGATCCGTTTGCCTTACCGTATGTGCTCGAGCGGTTGCGTGATAAACATGTCTCCGGAACACTACGCGTGAAAGATGATCGTCCCTTCGTTACAGATGGAGGTCACATGATTCTGGATGTTGATTTATCAGCCATCTCGGACGTTCGGTTGTTCGCAAAAGAAGTCAAGAGCTGGTCTGGGGTGCTTGAGACCGGTTACTTCGAGCGACAACCCGATCATGTCCTGACGGTTGAAGAGGGAAGAGTCAAACGCATCGCGCATCCTCGACTGCGTGACGGCGGTGGGTTGGTTTAAGGAAAGAAAGAAGGAAACCATATGGGCTTGAAAAAACGGTATTTGTTCGGTGCCGGCATCATTGCTGGGACAAGTCTACTCCTGTTAAGGAAACGGGAACAGGGAACACAGACGGATGCGTTACGTGACTATTTAGCGCATCTCGATCAGGATCCGAGCCCGGATGCTTCGAAGGATCCGGATGAAATCGGATTGACGAAACTCGATTCCATCTATCGAGCCGAGTGGCAAGCGAACGGGTTCCCACGTTCGCGGACGGAACTGGAGGAGCTTGAAAAATAACCGAAATCAGCTACGAATTGCTTAAACGGCTTGAGTCCAATTAGTGAACGGACTTCAGCCGTTTAGTTTTAGTGTATGAAATATCGCTTATTGTCAAATATGCAATTGAAGTATTAGACAGAATTGAACTGATTCGAAGCGACCAGCGATTAGGAATGAATACTGTAGAAAATAATCCATGGAACAAACAGTAGGAGGCACATGTATGTATTGGTGGTTAAGAAAAATGAGGCGTATGTGGTTGAAGTTTGGTTGGATCGTGATCATCGCTTGTTTTATTGTTATCGTTGGTTCATTTATTTTAATCATGAATGGAAATCCAATCAAAGAAAAAGAAATCGGAAAACGATTGGAAGTAGATTTAGAGCGAGAATACAAAACGAAATTTGACCTAGAGTACACTCGTTACGACGCGACTAGAAGTGAGTATGGGGCGATTTTTAATACGGACGAACCGGATAAGGAGGATAATGTTTCGTTCTACGCTACGTACCATAATGATAACGAATTGTACGATACATATCGGGAAGAAATTTGGTCACGTGATATTCGTAAGGCAATTACGAACCAAGCAAAAGAGGTGTATGGAAACAACTTTATTAGGATTGAGGTGAACTCTCCACCAGAATTATTCATAGATGATGTAAAACTGAATAATTTAATGAGATATACAGAATTGAGCGAAGAGTCGATGCAGCATGTTGAAATCATGGTGAACGTACATAAGAAAGCGCAATACACGGTGAAAAAAGACTTGGCAAAGCTAGTCGATAAAATGAAAGACGGATCGATGAAGGCTGGAAAAGTGATTGTGATGGGAGCGGATGACGAGAAGGCTACAGCTTTTCGTTCATGGGTATGGATCGATCTAACGAATCTTCCAAAGGATTTTAAGATATCTGAGTTCGATAAGTTATTGGAATGGGATAAGACTTTTACAACTATTAAATAAGCGTATAGAAATAGGGTTGGATCAAAAAAGACACCCATGAAAGAAGACAATTTTCTTCTCTCATGGGTGTTTTTTTAATGAAACACGATCTGTTTTTAATATGTAAGCGATCCTGCGATGATCAAACCGATCGAAATCGATAAGAAGAGGAGCAATAAACCAACTGCTTCGTTGTTCGCATCAATCTCTTTCGTCATGCTCAAACGAGGAATCAACAAATCCGCGAGATAGAACAAGACGATTTGTAAAACAATCGCGAGCGCGCCCCATAACACCATATCGAGAATACTGACAGAGTTTGAGATACTCGAATAGAGGACGATGGCGAGACCAAGAATACGTCCACCGAATGCGTATACGGCAGCTTTCTTACCGTTACGGATAAGTTCGAGCTCCTTTGATTTCGTCGTCACTTCGAACAGGACGACACCAATCGCAAGGAGTACGGTTGCGACACCGATATACGAGAGGGTCGAAAGGAATAGATCACTGAATGTCATGCTGGTACCTCCATCATGATTTTTTGTTTTTCTTGCGTTGTTCGTATGCAACATATAACTCGAGCAGAGCTCCGACAAGAATACCTGCTGATACATACAAATAGAAGTTGTCACCAATGAATCCGAACAAGAGACCTAAAATGAGGCCGATCAGGATATAGGGACCTTTTGCTAACTTCATGCCAATCACCTACCTCTTCTTTAAAGGTAGCGGATTTCCGTGGTGACGTCCATCGTTATTCTTGAAAGCTGACGGCAGATTCCGCGTTAGTAGAAAACAAGACGACTTGATTCCGTCCTTGCTGTTTCGCCTGATAGAGTGCTGCGTCGGCATCCAGCAGGAGGTGTTCGATCTGGTATGTCGTCTCATCGTAGGCGGCTAAACCAAACGATGCTGTGAGCGATAGTTCTGTCGTCGCTAGTCGGAACGGACTAGAAGCAATCCGTTCACGTAATTGCTCTGCTAAAGGCAGGACTTCAGTAAGCGGAACAGCCTCAAACAGGACAGAAAATTCCTCGCCGCCGTTACGTGATAAGTAACCACTCTCGGCGACACCGTCTCGCAGTCGCGAAGCAAACTGTCGCAACACCTCGTCGCCTGATTCATGTCCATACGTGTCGTTGACCTGTTTAAAATGATCGATATCGATCGTCAATAATACAACTGATTGTTTGTTTAGAATCAACCGTTGTTTGACATCCGTAAAGTATTCGTTGAAGGCACGTGAATTATTCAGACCCGTCAGAAAGTCGAGTTGGGCTTTTTGATGGAGCATCCGTAATGATTGTTTCGTTAACCGAATATCACGGATGATCAGTAGGGCGAGCCAACTACTGACGAACGATGCAGGAATGACGACTGCCATCACTTCGAGTAAAAGAATCTGTTTCGGTAAGACGATCCATAAGACCAGAGCGTGCAAAGCAGTCGCGTAAATCGTGACGAGTGTAAACGTCCGTTTCGCGTAAGGCGGCATCTCGCGCACAATCAAACTCGTCCCGAGCGCAACGGCAACGATGAAACCAAAGGCAGTAAAAGCAGCTAAGTTCGTTCCTAAACTAAATCGATAGATGATGATCGCGATTGTCACGATTGTCGTCGGGATAGCACCACCGAAGTAGGCAGCGACGATGACTGGAATATGGCGTAAATCGACCATGACACCGGGAGCCGCTTCGATCGTCATCTGCATGAGTAGTAATGAGATGACACTTAAGGCAAGACCATAATACACGCGGGTCATACGCGGAGATTCTCGGGTGATCGGAAGTGGAGATAATTTCCCAAGTAAATAGAAACCAGCCATTAATAGCGTCACGTTATGCAAGACGTCAAAAAGGATGCTTTTCATAAATCGTCCATCCTTTCAAAAAATAAGCGTTATTTAAAATAGATACGCCACAAAAGGAAAATCTCCTGTTTTCTAAAAAAATATTCTATAGGTATGAAATGTGTCTATAATGTGAAATTATGCGTTCTATAAGTTGTACTTATAGATATTGCGATTTTAATTGACCTTACTAGACACGACATTGTTAAATGAGGAAGAAGCGATAATGAAAGCGCTTACTAAAAATTGAAGGAGATCTATTTATGGAACTAGTCATCATTCTTCTTGCCTTATCCTTATTGATGTTCGTTGCCTATCGTGGTTTTTCGGTCATCCTCTTTGCACCGATCTGTGCCTTGTTCGCCGTCTTACTAACGAACCCGGATTGGGTGTTACCCTTCTTCTCGAATATCTTCATGGAAAAGATGGTCGGGTTCATTAAAGCTTACTTCCCGGTCTTCCTTCTCGGAGCAATTTTCGGGAAAGTCGTCGAGATGTCCGGTATCGCGGAATCAATCGCGAAAACGATCATCCGGATGATTGGTGCAAAACGCGCCATCCTCGCTATCGTCTTGCTTGGCGCCATTCTTACATATAGCGGTGTCAGCCTGTTCGTTGTCGTCTTCGCTGTTTATCCATTCGCAGCAAACCTGTTCCGCGAAGCGAATATCCCAAAACGCCTCATTCCGGGAACGATTGCCCTTGGTGCATTTACGTTCACGATGGACGCGTTGCCAGGAACACCGCAGATTCAAAACGTCATTCCAACGACGTTCTTCAAAACAGATATCTACGCTGCACCGATCATGGGGACGGTCGGCGGCTTGTTCATCTTAGTCGTCGGGATGTGGTATCTCGAGTCACGCAAGAAAAAAGCCCATCAAGAGGGTGAAGGATACGCTGGATTCGAAGCGACAGCTGCGAGTGCCGCACCACAGATGGAATTGAAAAATGAACCAGAAATGACACTTGAGACGGATCGTCAACCGGTCTATCGTCAAGTCCTTGCTTTCGTCCCACTCGTACTCGTTGCCGTCATGAACAAAGTTTTCACCTTGTCGATTCCGAAATGGTATCCAGAAGGGTTCGACTTTTCAGCGATTGGATTAGAAGCATTCGGAAAGATTGAGACACCAGCTGTTCTTGCGATCTGGTCCGTCCAAATGGCGCTATTGATTGGAATTCTCGCAGCGATGCTATATGACTTCCCGAAAATCAAGACGAACTTCCAAGCGGGTCTAAACGTCAGTATCGGCGGCGCACTCTTAGCCGTCATGAATACCGGTGCTGAGTATGGCTTCGGTGGTGTCATCGCTGCACTTCCGGGATTCAAGTCCGTCTCAAGCGGGATCTCGGAAACATTTACGAATCCGCTCGTCAACGGAGCAGTCACGACGACGACGCTTGCCGGTGTCACTGGTTCCGCATCTGGTGGGATGGGGATTGCGTTAAGTGCGATGTCTGATAAATATACGCAAGCGATCACGTCAGGCGGTGTACCGCCAGAAGTCATGCACCGCGTCATCTCGATGGCGTCCGGTGGGATGGATACGTTACCGCATAACGGTGCCGTCATCACGTTGCTAGCGGTCACAGGACTCACACACCGTCAGTCCTATAAGGATATCTTCATGATTACGATCCTCAAGACAGTAACCGTCTTCTTGATGATCGGATTGTATAGCTTAACTGGTTTGTATTAAAGACTTCAAAGGGGGCATCATCAGATGAAACAGGGGAAAGTATACGCATCATTCGCGGAAGCGACAGCAGACATCTTTGACGGGGCGACGCTAGTCGTAGGGGGCTTCGGACTCTGCGGAATCCCGGAAAAATCAATCACGGCGTTACAAGAGAAGGGCGTCAAAGATTTGACGGTCGTCAGTAACAACTGTGGCGTCGATGATTTTGGACTCGGTCTGCTCTTGCAAACGCGACAAATCAAGAAGATGATCTCGTCGTACGTCGGAGAAAACAAAACGTTTGAACAACAGTACCTCAGTGGCGAGATTGAAGTCGATCTCGTCCCACAAGGTACGCTTGCGGAACGAATTCGGGCTGGTGGTGCTGGCATTCCTGGTTTCTACACACCGACTGGCGTTGGGACACCGATTGCCGAAGGAAAAGAACAAAAAGAGTTCGACGGAAAAACATATCTGCTTGAAGAAGGAATCGTTGGTGATTTTGCGATCGTCAAAGCCTGGAAGGCGGATCGTCTCGGGAATCTCGTCTTCCGAAAGACGTCACGCAACTTTAACCCGATTGTCGCGACAGCCGGAAAAGTAACGATCGTCGAAGTCGAAGAACTGGTTGAAGTCGGCGAACTTGATCCAAACGAAATTCATACACCTGCCGTCTACGTCCAGCGCATCGTCGTCGGGACGGATTATGAAAAACGCATCGAACGCCGGACTGTCCGGGAAGCTTGAGGAGGAGATTGACATGAAAACGACACGAGAGATCATCATTGAACGCGCACTTCAGGAAATTGAAGATGGGATGTACGTCAATCTCGGAATCGGGATTCCGACATTGATTGCCAATGCGATTCCGGACGATATGCATGTGATGCTGCAATCCGAAAATGGTCTGCTTGGGATCGGACCTTATCCACTCGATCATGAGGTTGATGCGGACGAGATCAATGCTGGAAAAGAGACAGTTACGGCTCAATCAGGAGCTTCTTACTTCGATAGTGCTGAGTCGTTCGCGATGATTCGCGGCGGGCATATCGATCTCGCAATCCTAGGTGGGATGGAAGTCGATCAGAACGGTGATCTCGCGAACTGGATGATTCCGGGTAAGATGGTCAAAGGAATGGGCGGGGCGATGGATCTCGTCAATGGAGCAAAACGCGTCGTCATCATCATGGAACATGTCAACAAACACGGTGAATCGAAAGTCAAACAGGCGTGCACTTTGCCGTTGACAGGACGCGCCGTCGTCAACCGCCTCATCACGGACCGAGCCGTCTTTGATTTTACACCGGACGGGATGGTCTTGATCGAGACGCTGAATGGTCATACGGTCGAGGACGTCAAACAAGTCACGGAAGCGCGGTTCACGGTCAGTCCGGAACTCGAGCGCGTGACGGTAGGGGAGTGAAGCTGATGGTACAAGGAGATATCGTACTTGTTACAGGTGCAGGGAGTGGGATTGGACTTGAAATCTCGAAGGCGTTCGCAGCAGCTGGCGCAAAAGTCGTCGTCACGGATGTTCGTGCGGAAGCAGCAGAGGAAGCAGCGGCATCGATTCGCACGGCCGGTCATGAAGCAGTCGGGATGACGTTAAACGTCACCGATGAAGCACAAGTCGAAGCCGTCTTGAAGCAAACGGTCGAACAGTTCGGTCGACTCGACGTCCTGATCAACAACGCCGGTCTCCAGCACGTCTCACCGATTGAGGAGTTTCCGACGGAGAAGTTCGAATTGATGATTAAAATCATGTTGACGGCACCGTTCATCGCCATCAAACATGCCTTTCCGATCATGAAGGATCAAGGCTACGGACGCATTCTCAACATGTCATCAATCAACGGTTTGATCGGCTTTGCCGGTAAAGTAGCATATAACTCAGCGAAACATGGGTTGCTCGGTCTAACGAAGGTCGCAGCCCTTGAAGGAGCAGAGCACGGAATCACCGTCAACGCGATTTGTCCGGGTTACGTTGATACACCACTCGTCCGTAATCAAATGGAAGACTTAGCGAAAACGCGACACGTCGAGCTTGAGAAGGTACTTGAAGAAGTTATCTATCCGCTCGTTCCGCAAAAACGCTTGCTTGCTGTCGAAGAAATCGCGGATTACGCGTTGTTCCTTGCGAGCCGCAAAGCAAAAGGCATCACGGGACAAGCGAACGTCCTTGATGGTGGATATACGATTCAATAAGGAGATGGAGCAGATGAGTGAAACAGTCGTCATCGTCAGTGCGACGCGCACGGCGATCGGGAATTTCAATGGAAGTTTGAAGGACGTCAAAGCAACGGAACTCGGAGCGACGGTCATCCGCGCGGCACTCGAGAAAGCTGGTGTCGCAGGAAGTCACGTCGATGAAGTCTTTTTCGGAAACGTCCTCTCAGCAGGACTTGGTCAAAATCCAGCACGACAGGCGGCACTTGCTGCCGGATTACCGGAGACGTGCCCAGCGATGACCGTCAACAAAGTCTGCGGATCTGGTCTATCTGCCGTCCATCTCGCGTATCAGGCGATTAAATCAGGCGAAGCCGACGTCATCGTTGCCGGTGGGATGGAGAACATGAGCCAAGCACCTTACGTTCTCGCGGGTGCACGCTCTGGACTGAAGATGGGAGACCAACCGCTCGTCGATACGATCATCCAGGACGGGCTCGAATGTGCCTTTAATGACTACCATATGGGTATTACGGCAGAGAATTTAGCCGATGCGTATGAACTATCGCGCGAAGCGCAGGATCAGTTCGCCGCGACGAGTCAGCAAAAAGCGCAGACGGCATTAGCGGAAGAACGGTTCGTCTCGGAAATCACGCCAGTATTGATTCCACAACGAAAAGGCGATCCGATTCGTTTTGATCAAGATGAGTTTCCACGCGCCGGAACGTCTGTCGAAAAACTCAGTCGCTTGCGTCCGGCGTTCAAGAAGGACGGAACGGTCACGGCAGGCAATGCGTCAGGCATTAACGACGGTGCTGCCGCACTCGTCATCATGTCAGAGGCGAAGGCGAAAGAACTCGGCGTGACACCACTCGTTGAGATCGTTGCGAATGGAACGTCCGGTGTTGATCCGAGCATCATGGGAATCGGTCCCGTCCAAGCGGTCCAAAAGGCACTCGATAAAGCGGGACTGACGCTTGACGAGATCGATGTCATCGAATCGAACGAAGCGTTCGCGGCACAATCTCTCGCGGTCGATGCGGAGCTACAGTTCCCGCACGAAAAACTTAACCGGAACGGGGGAGCAATCGCTCTCGGTCATCCAATCGGTGCAAGTGGTGCGCGAATTCTCGTCACGTTGATTCATGAGCTCGAGCGGACGGGTGAAACGCATGGTCTTGCGACGTTATGTGTCGGTGGCGGGCAAGGGGTTGCGACGATCGTAAGGTCTGTAAGAGGATGATTGAATTAGGAATAATAAAAAGAAATGAAAACACTCCCTCAGTTCAAATAATTTAAGGGAGTGTGTGAGATTTAAGCCGTCTTCGTTTGCTGAGAAGACGGCTTTTTCGTTTGCCAATATATATAGAATTACTGTTCACTACTTTTCTTTGAAACTGCGACCCATACTTCACTATAAACCTGTTCAGGGTCGTCACCGTGAATCGTAAAGGAGATGGCAGGCAAGTCAATCAATTCATAACCAGAGGAAGGTAACCATTCAGAATATGATCGAGCCATCGTATCTTGTAAAGTTGCTGGGAAAGGTCCACGATTCGGGAAAATGACCCATGTCGATGCATCGATGTACAACTGTTCAAGTCCTATACCGGAATCAGTTAATTTTTGCGTTGTAGCATATCCTAACATATGAGTAAGTGAACCGGTTTCTTCCTGGAATTGTTCCTCATGATCAAAAGATACATTCAATATATGATTAGGATAAAGATCGGCCATTGCCTTCATTTGTCGTCGTTGATCCGTCGTGATGGATTGGGCAAGCTCAATGATGGATTCATTAACCCCTTCAAATTGAATTGGTACACGTTTAGAGACACCCGTTATAAAAAATGAACTTTTTTCTTCGATTTTAAACTCCATTGAAGTTCCTCCTTTAATTTCTAAATGAAATGTGAAGGGAGGAAAGGTTTTTTGAATCTGATGTTTTATGGCAAATGACGGTAAATAACCTGACCAGTTACGAAAAGCTCTCGAAAAACCTTCTACAGAACGGAAGCCATACTGGAAGGCGACCGTAGTGACAGAAGCACCTTGAATCAAGTCGCGATTTGCTTCTGATAAACGCCGTTGTTTAATATACTCCGTTAATGTTACCCCGGACATATAAGAAAACATTCTTCGAAAATGATAATCGGATAGTCCTGTCAGTCGAGTAATGTCTTGAGGTGATAGTTCTTCCGTCAAATGTTCATCGATATAACGCATCAATTGATTTAATTGATCGAGCAATATTTATTCCCCTCCTTTCACTATTCACTATAAGTGTCGCTGACAAAGGAGACTTGATTCTTTGCATACGAATTAAGTCGATTGGTGAGAGTCATCATTGTGGACAATTTATATTATCTTCTTTTTTAAAAGAAGTAAAAGCTTCTACTCCGTCAGATGAACTTATGAATCCGGTTTCACGCTTCGACGCACAGACGTAACAAATTATGTAGAAACAAGCTATATCAAACTTTCTGCATAATTTTCAGAATATTCTCCAGATAAACTCCTAGCACGAGCTCTTAAACGTATGGTATTCTTTCGAACGAAGTACTTCATCTGCTTAGGGAGCGGATCAAGTCGATCATCATCAGTGGGGGTTTATTATGTCTAAAACTGTTCCAACATCATTTATCATCGTCATCGGTATGATGCTCTTCGCCTTGTTCTTCGGGGCAGGCAATCTCATCTTTCCACCGATGCTCGGACAGCTCGCAGGGGAGCATGTCTGGGTCGCCAATGCCGGTTTCCTCGTTACCGGTGTCGGTCTACCATTGCTAGCGATTCTCGCTTTCGCGTACTCAGGGGAACGCGATCTACAAGCGATGGCGTCACGCGTTCATCCTATGTTCGGAATCGGCTTCTCGGTCATCTTGTATCTGGCAATCGGACCATTCTTCGCGATTCCACGCGCCGGAACGGTCTCATATGAGATCGGCATCAAGCCATTCTTCAGTGAGTCAACGAGCCACTGGCCTTTACTCATCTTCACGGTCTTGTTCTACACGGTCGCTTGTCTTTTATCGTTGAACCCGACAAAGATCGTCGATGTCGTCGGTAAAGTACTGACGCCAATCAAGATTACGTTCATCGGTCTCTTGATCGTCGTCGCCGTCCTTCATCCAATCGGAAGTTTTCAGAATCCTTTGAAGACATATCAGTCGAATGCCTTCTTTAACGGTTTCCAAGAAGGATACATGACACTGGATGCACTCGGGGCATTCGTCTTCGGTATCATCATCATCGCAGCGATCAAGGAAAAAGGCGTCACATCAAAACGACAGTTGTTGCTGATTTGTACGAAAGCGTCATTGATTGCCGCAGCCTTACTTGCAATCACGTATACGGCGCTTGCGTTCATGGGTGCGTCGAGTGTCTCGGAGATTGGTCAACTCGCAAACGGAGCGGAGATTTTGTCTGCCGTGTCGGATCATTACTTCGGTGAGTATGGTGCGATCTTACTCGGTCTGATGATTACAGTCGCCTGTATGACGACGAGTGTCGGGTTGATCACGGCGTGTGCCTCGTTCTTCTCAGCCCTCGTGCCGAAAATCTCATACGTCAAATGGACGATTGGTCTATCGGTATTCAGCGCACTTGTTGCGAACATCGGTCTGAATCAATTACTCGCCGTCTCTAAACCAGTCTTGATGACGCTATATCCACTGGCGATCTGTCTGATTTTCTTGACGTTCTTACATCCACTCTTCAAAGGAAAACCAGCCGTTTATCAAGGGGCACTTTGGATGACATTCCTCGTCAGCTTGTTTGATGGATTAAAGACAGCAGGGATCAACGTCTCAGTCGTCACGAACGTGTTCAATGCGGTATTGCCGTTTGCTTCCGTCAGTCTCGGATGGGTCGTTCCAGCTATCATTGGTGGGGTGATCGGAGCCATCGTCGGTAAGAAAACAGCGGAAACACAGTCGTCATCGCGGGTAGCTTAAAAATCAAGTCCCTTCACTCAGATTACACTGGGTGAAGGGACTTTTTTGTTGTGACAGTAGAACGTATTTTGGCAACAGTTGTTGACAAAAACCGGTAGTGTGATGCTATAGTGTTAACGAAAATGATATTCATTATCAATTAGGAATACTCAAAGTTTATCTACGAAAAAACATCAGGTAGTAAATGTTTTTTAGGAGTGAGTTGGAAATGACAGAAGCATTAAATACATTTCGAGTGAGGAAACATGCGTTACAAACAGGAGGACAATTGGCGTTACGTCCGAGCTTGATCGTCGTCGTACAAGGCGCTGGCTTTACCTACACGGAGAAAAAACGTGTAGAGGCAGGAGAAGCCTGTTTCGTCATGAAATCAGGTGAACGATTCATCGTCCAGGAGGGGCATTGTCTGTTGTATCAGTTAGAGGTCGAGCTGACGCCATTTCCAATCTACCGACAACCAACGAATGAACTAGTGGAGTGCTTAGAACGAATGCACAGGTGTCCGGAAACATTGCCCGGGTCTCTTAGACAGCGCCGCTATCTGTATCAACTGCTGGAGCAACTAAGTGAACGTCGTCAGGAGCAGACGTTTGAAGAAGTGACGTCTTTATGGTTAGAAGAACTTGGGAAATCAGGAACAGTCAGTGACTTGGCAAGTGAGTTGAACATGTCACTGCCGACATTTTCGCGCCAATTCAAAAAGCACTACGATCAATCACCAAAGGAACTGATGCATCAATTGCGAATGCAACGAGCGAAGGAATGGATGATTGCGCATCCGGACTGGACGATTGCTAAGATTGCAGAACGTGTATCCATCAATGATGAATTTTATTTCAGCCGTCTCTTTAAAAAACGGGAGGGAGTATCTCCAAGGCAGTACCGAAAACGGTTGATTCCACGCGTCGGAATCTGGAGTCAGGCATTGTTACAAGATCACTTATTGGCACTTGGCATTCAACCTGTCATCGCACCATCTTTTCCGACGCACTATCGTTCGAACGGTGTACCAGACTATTTAAGCGAAATCGAAGGTACGCGACTTTATGACGCGTCAACAACGATTTTACCGGAATGGTTCGAGACATCAAACCTTGATCTCGTTTTACGGACACCGATACAAGGTGAGTCGCCCCCTCTGTTGACATCTTGTCCGGTCATTGATATTGCGAAACAGAGGTGCTGGAAAGATTACCTACATGCGGTTGCTAAGGCGACTGATACGCTTGAGCGAACGACAGCCATCATCCACGAGGTCGAGATGCTTGAAACAGTTGTGAAGCAACAATTCGAATTTAATCAGAATGTGACATGGGCAGTCATTTGGATTAGAGACTCAGAAATCCGACTGTACGGGAGTACAGGACATACGATGTTAGATTTTTTATTCAATGAAATCGGTCTACGAGCAGTAGAAGGACTTCCGCAAACTATCTACATAACAATTGACTTAGGAACATTACAACAGTTGGATCCTGATGGTCTGTTTGTGTTGTGGAGTCAACCGGCAGATGTGGAACGAGTTCGAGGAACGAAGGAGTGGCAAATGCTTCGCGCCGTAAGGATGGGACGAGTATTTCAGCCAGACAGTGTAGACTGGGATCCGTGGGGACCACTTGGGCGGATGCATATGTTGCGTCAATTGCATACATATATCAGCGATCTTAACTGTTTTGTTTGTCCATGAAAAATGAAAAGAAAATCCATGTTACTCATCATTGATAATGATTATCATTACAGATGGAGTTCACGATGAGGCAGATAAGACTGACGAATGAACCTAAACGTCGTCTTGTCGTATGTATCTTAGAAGGATCGCTCGGTTTGATCTATGTTAAATCTCACGACGAGATAGGCTTTCTAGGATTCAATCGTACGTGAAAAGGATGGAAGGAACTTGAAAATCTTTTACTCAAAATAAGTGCGAATAAACACCATCAAAAACGGGGAAACCCGTTTTTCTATTGATATGGAATGAGAATGATTTTCAATAAGAGGAGGAGTAGAGCGTGCGAACTTGCGAAGAACAAATCGAGCGACTGGCGACCGAGGTGACGCTTCAATCGTTCATGAACAGCTACATCCGAGAAGTGAACCCAGGAGAATGGGTCAACGAGAGGTTGATTGATGCATCCGAGACATCCTCTTTTTATTGGATGAAGCCGTATCTCATCGAAATTAAACGTCGCGCTATCATCGGACGACACGAGATCGGGATGATCCGTGAAGAGACAAAGAACGGATGGCGGGAAGTGTCAGCCATGTCCTGTATCATCACCTGTTGCATCAAGCTTCAACAAAAAGATCCGGATCAAACGGACTTACTCTTCCGTGTTCTTGATAGTCACCGGACAGTGCAATTGATTTTGGAGGAACAACTGAACGCACAAGAGCAAGAGACGTTCATCGATTATGAACAACGCTTGTGGTGTGGTCATTGGTTCCATCCGACCCCAAAAAGTAGAGTCGGTATGACCGACTGGCAACAAAAAGCGTATGCGCCTGAATTCCGTCAGCCGTTTCAACTTCACTATTTCACGGTACATGAGACATTGCTCGAGGAGCGTTCAGGTAGCTACGAGACGATTAGTCAGCTGATGGGGAACCAACTGGCTAACTCGATCCAAGTGACGGCGCAAGAACGAATCGTTCCGATCCATCCGCTTCAAGCTGAGTATTTGTTGCGTCAGCCGACAGTTGAGCAATGGATCGAGCAAGGTATTCTCCGTTATCATGGCGCATCTGGACCACTATATAATGCGACTTCGTCGATTCGGACAGTTGAAGCACTCGACCGAAGTCATATGTTGAAGTTATCCATACCTGTCCAAGTGACGAACTCAAGACGCGTCAACAAGCGGCACGAATTAGATGCTGGTTATTTGATGTATCGATTGTTTTGTCACCTGTCGCTGCCAGATACGTTTCATCTCATCCATGACCCTGCTTATTTAGCGATCCGGACTAAAGAAGAGACTGGATTCGAAGTCATCCTGCGAGATTCTGCACCCCACGCAGTAAACGTTGCGGCACTCGTTCAACCGGCATTACCGGATTCGGAATCGCTCATGTTGCGCCTCATTCGGCAGTCAGGATCAATCGAACCGGAACATGTCATCCAGTGGTGGAGACAATACCTCGAGCTGACGTTAGGCGCGATCGTTACTCTTTACGAGGAACAAGGAATCGGACTTGAGGCACATCAGCAAAATAGTCTCATCACATTCGAAGACGGGTGGCCGGTTCGATACCACGTCCGGGATAATCAGGGCTATTACTTAGCAGACACGAATCAGGATTCCTTTATCCTGCTCGAACCAGACCTGAAAGATACGACGTTGTTCTACCCAGAAGAAGTCATTGCTGAGCGTCTGACGTACTACATGATTTGGAATCATCTGGCGAGTGTCATCGACCGATTGGCAGCAGACGAGTTAGTAAAAGAGGAGATTGCTTTAGAAATCCTACGCGAATGGTGTCAAGAACGAGTCAAAAATCTAGAAGGGCGAGGCAAGTCTTGGCTTTTCATGTTGCTAGAATCGCCGACACTTCCATATAAGGCGAATTTACTGACGCGTCTACACGGACTCGATGAACTCGAAGTCGAGGGGGAACGGGTTTGCTTCGTTGATTTGGATAATCCGTTACAGGAGGACAATTATGCTTTACGACAGCAAAAAACGCATCTGCAAACAACTTCTTGAAAGTTTGTTATTTGAGCAGATCCTACCTTTTACTGAAATGATTGTCGGAATGAAGCGTCGTTTTACATTCCACATAAAAGAGAGTGAAGTGACAGTCGAAGGCAGACGTGGTCCGTTCGACCGGATTCGGCTCGACATCTCGACATTACGTTCATCGGATCGGTCTCATGTCAACGACTGGTTTGACCATCTCTTGACGCAGTTACCGATCTCGGACGACTTTCAAGAGGAGTTACGACATACGCATGATTTTGATGACTTGTCGCAGCGGCATCGGTTACGGATCCACCGAGCAGGCTTGGATTATGAAGAGTTGGAGCAGACCATCATCGAAGGGCATCCCTACCATCCTTGTTTCAAATCAAGGATTGGCTTTTCGCAAGCTGATCATGAAGCATACGGACCTGAAGCGGGCAATCGATTCCAGTTACATTGGGTCGCCTTGCCGGCTTCTCTCGTTCAAGGAAACGGACGTATGCCAATTCGAGAAATACTTGGAGAGCAAAAGCTACGTCTTTTTTTGGATAGGCTAGAAAAATTGAATCGAGGCGATTATCAGATCCTTCCTGTCCACCCATGGCAATGGTTACGTATCAAGCAGGAAGTGGCGCAAGTCGAGGGTGTCGACTTAGGAGAAGGCGGAGTATTCGTTCAAGCGACGCAGTCGATTCGAACCGTTTTTTGCCCAGGTCATCCTGAACTACCGCATATCAAACTACCTCTCGACTTGAAGCAAACATCAGCCATTCGGACGTTTTCCGTGCCGAATGTCGTGGCAGCTCCTACGGTATCCGATTGGTTGAAAAAACAGGCGAGCGAATTACCAGTAACGTTGTTATCTGAATTCGCTTCATGCGTCGGCTCGAGCGGTCCACTTGCTGGCCGGGTCGGTTGTGTCTTTCGAGAAAACGTCTTAGTTCATGTAAAAGCAGAAGAACAAGTCATTCCTTTGACAGCACTTGCTCAAATCGAGGTGGATGGACGTCATTTTCTAGGTCCATGGTTGGAACGATACGGTCATGAAAAGTGGCTCCGTCGATTTTTCGTCGTCTACCTCGAACCGATCATCCGACTCGTCACTGAGAAAGGAATCGGTGTCGAAGCACATGCCCAGAATACGTTACTTGTCTTACGCGATGGATGGCCGGAACGGATCATGCTACGCGATTTTCATGACAGTATCGAATTCGTTAGCGAACTACTCTACGACCCAGCGGATGTTCCTGATTTTAAGAAGTTACATCCTGATTTTGATGCACCGATCAATACGTATTATGAAATGTCACATCCGCTTGCCTTACGCGAGCTGCTGTACGATACATTATTCGTCTACCATTTGACGGAACTAGCGTATCAACTTAAACAGACGGAGAATTTAAGTGAAACGACGTTCTTTGACTGGATTCATCAGACGATTGAGAGATTACCTATTGATCGAGATCGACTAGAACGGATCGGATGGTATGCACCACGATTGACGGCTGAAGCCTTGCTAGCACCACGCTTTGGTTTGACGAATCAAATCGATGTCAAAAATTCACTAGTTCAACGAGGAGAGGAAAACGATCATGCTATGGATTGAGAAGGAATGGGTGACAGAAGAAGCATTGACGACACATGAACTGGCGCAGCAATCGTTCATAACGGAAGGGAAGACCGTAGCCATCTGTACGTCAGATACAAAAGCGTGGTTAGCCCTCTGTTTTGCGATGCGCCGAATGAATGGAACGATCCTGCCTATTCATCCGGATACGCCGGTTTCTGGTGCTAAACGATTAGCGAGGCAAGCCGGATGTGGCTACTTGATTTATCAAGAGACCATCATTTCGCTTCCGGAAGCAAAAGAACGTGCGGGTGGATTGATTCAATTCAGTTCCGGTACGACGGGACAACCAAAAGTCATTTACCGAACATGGGAGTCGATCGAGACGGAACTGAATGCCTATACGAACAGTTTTCCGCTGACGACGAAAGCGACGATCGTTGCTTGTCCGACGACGCACTCGTTCGGATTACTATGTGGAGTGTTCGCGACTTTAAAACGCGGAGCAACACCGGTCATCCTTCAAGACTTCTCGCCACGTCACGTCTTAGCAATTCATCGATTGCATCCGGACGCTATCATTTATACGGCACCGGGACTGGCGTATGCGATGAGTTTGTTTCCGGAATCAATCCATGCAGTGATGATTTCCGGGATGACATTACCAGAGAAATGGTTCCGATCGATTGAACGGAAGACCTCTCATTTACTCCAACAATACGGTTGCTCAGAAATCGGCTGTATCGCACTTCATCCGAATCCGACGAGCCCACAAGCCATCGGATATCCGTTAGAGCACCTTGAGATTCAAACCGGAACGAAGGCACGACCGGCAGAATTAGTCGTTACGCAACAAAACGAACGAATCGGAACGAAGGATTTGATGTACTTTGAAGACGGGCTGCATTTTCTGAGCCGACTTGATGAGATGATCAATGTATCTGGCTTATCGGTTTATCCAGGGGAAGTCGAAGATGTCTTGCATCAGCTTCCGACCGTCGAAGCTGTCGTTGTCTTTAAGCGAATGGATCCGTTTCAAGGAGAGCGCGTCTGCGCTCAACTCGTGACGACGGCATCGGAGAAAGAATTGAAACAACATTGCATGCAGCATCTCGCACCACATCAACGACCGACGGAGTGGCAACTCGTCGAGCAGATCGAGGTATCTGCGAATGGGAAAGTCAGTAGAAAACGATTGGGGGAACAAGCATGTCCCGTTTAACGATTGCGCAATTCGAAGATATACTGACCGAACAACTTGAATGGTCGTCACCCGTCGCCGTCTCTGCCACAAACTCTCTACGAGATGATTTAGGACTGGATTCGATGCGTTTGATTCATTTGTTGCTTCATCTTGAATTAGAGCACGGGTTAGTGATTCCAGATAAACGCATGTCAGCCCTCCCCAACATGCGAGTAGAAGAGTTGATGTCTGTTTTACAGGAGGTCATACATGATTAAAGTACACTGTCTCGTCAGTTGCGTCTGCGAGACGATCAAACGATCGGACGCGGACCATCGTCCCTATTACTTTGGCGTATGGGATGCTGCGTTTTCCTTGTCGGCTGATTATGTCCTCTCCCATCATGATGAGAAAATCAACCATCAGGAGATGCTTGATTGGTATGAACGTCTTTATGGAATCCCAGTCGAAGAATGGTACGACCACGAACAGTCAAAAGATGAAAACATCGCTCAGCTGATTAAACGAATCGAACAGAAGGATAAAGATGAAAACGTGATCGTCATGTTGGATTTAGCCAGTTTGCCTGAGCGCGAAAATAAATTTCACCACGACGTGTTTCCACACTACGTCATGTTAGAGGCGACAAAAAATCCGGAAGTGTGGCATATGCTTGATCCTGACTTCCGGTATGAAGGTGAAATAGACAGAGCACGTATTCTTGAAGCAGTACGTAATCCTGCTGTCGCTGGTGGGTTTGCGTTTCGAAGTACTGATGTCCGAATACCGGACGCAACGACAGTAAGTGCGTATTTCATGAGCTGTATAAACGTACAACATCCGTTGACTGAAGCAGTCAAACGTGTTGTGCATCACTATCGTGACCAACCTGAGGGATTACCGAATGCCCTAAAGCAGTTGCCGGTCATTGCCATTCGAAAATATGCCTATGAGCATGCATTTGCTTATTTATATGAAACGATCGGACGTGATTTACAGACATCTGATTTTGAAGAATGGACGGATGAGGTTGAAACATTAGTCAATCAATATTCTGTCATCCAGCATCGGGCTGTCAAATACGCTTTGACAGGGCAAGTGGAAGTATATTTGGAAATCGAACGATTGCTTGAAGAACAGGAGCGTCGTGAGCGTGCGATTAAACGACAACTCGTCGATACGTTCCATGCGTTTCAACGACAGGAGGGGATTGAACATGAAACTCGCACTTTGTACGATCAGCTATCGGCATCATCTGCGTTCATTTAATGATTTAATCGAATTTGCTTCAGAAGAACACTTTGACGCCATTGATATCTGGGGCGTTCATGCTGAACATTTAAGAACGGAAGAAGTCGATCGGCTAAAGTCATCCCATCTGAATGTCAGTATGTTGAGTCATTACTTGAATTTAAATGGACCGATGTCAGAACTACTTGCGGAGACAAAACGACTCTCGCGATTAGCTACACGAATTGGAACTAAGCGTATCCGGATTTTTGCTGGTAATGAAGCGAGCCATACTTTATCCGACGCTAAATGGGATCAACTCGTTTATCGGCTGAACGGGATTTGCCGTGTTCTTGATGCAGCAGGGCAACGCTTGTTACTAGAATTTCATCCAAACACAGCGACGGATACGGTAGAAGCAACGCAACGTTTACTACAGGCGATTCATCACCCAGCATGTCGGATCAACTTCGATGTCTTACATGTCATCGAGTCAAAGGCGGACCCCGTTGAAGCATATGTCAGACTGGCATCATATGTGGACCACCTTCATCTGAAGACCGTTGCAAAAACGGATCAGTTCTCGGTATTTGAACCATCGAATGTATACGCAGCAAGCGGATCACGAGAAGGGATGGTTCCGCTGTTCGAAGGCATCGTTGACTATCAACGGTTCTTTGAAGACTTATCGGGTCAACTCGAGCACTTGACGGCAAGCCTCGAATGGTTCGGTCCTGATCCTGACAAGCGATTAAAAGAAGATCGACGTCTTATTGTTCAATCACTTGAAAGAGTACCCGTTTTGTCAAGATGATTCGGCTTGATGGGGTTTAAACGTCAGCAGAAAAGGAAATTCCTCTACTGTATGTCATTGACCATCGTGTCCCTTACAGAAAGGATGTTGAAACATGTCAGAACGTGTCTTCATTAGTCCCTCAAAGTATGTCCAAGGAAAGGATGTCATTGACCGGCTCGGTACATATGTGAGCCCGTTCGGTGAAAAAGCGCTCGTCATCGCGGATGATGTCGTCTGGAAAATCGTCAAGGAACGCGTCGAGCAGTCGTTGTCGAGCGAAAACGTCGGCATCGAGAAAGCGGACTTTAGTGGGGAAGCTTCACGGCATGAAGTAAAACGAATCGCGGAGCAAGCAAAAGCAGCGGACGTCCGGTTCGTCATGGGTGTCGGTGGCGGGAAAACGCTCGATACGGCAAAAGCGGTCTCGGATGAGTTGAACGTGTCCGTTGTCATCGTGCCGACGCTTGCTTCGACCGATGCGCCGACAAGTGCCTTGTCCGTCATCTATTCCGACGAAGGGATTTTCGAAAGTTATCGCTTCTATAAGAAGAATCCCGATCTCGTTCTCGTCGATACGAAACTGATCGCGCAAGCACCAGCGCGCTTCTTTGCGTCCGGAATCGCCGATGCCCTTGCGACATGGGTCGAAGTCCGGAGCGTCGTTGCCTTTGGTGGACAAACGATGGCAGGTGGGCGACCGACGATTGCGGCGCAAGCGATCGCAAAACGTTGTGAAGAAGTCTTGTTCGAGCACGGGCGTCTAGCCTATGAATCGGTCCAGGCGAAAGTTGTCACGCCGGCACTCGAAGCCGTCGTTGAGGCGAACACACTGCTCAGTGGACTCGGTTTCGAAAGTGGTGGATTAGCTGCGGCGCACGCGATTCACAATGGCTTCACAGCACTGGATGGGGAGATCCATCACTTGACGCATGGGGAGAAGGTCGCTTTCGGTACACTCGTTCAGCTGGCGCTCGAAGAACATCCACAAGAAGAAATCGAGCGGTATATCGCGCTCTACATGGATCTCGGCTTACCGGTGACGCTCGAAGACGTCAAGCTAAAGGATGCGTCGCGTGAGGACATCGTCAAAGTCGGCGAGGCAGCAACGGCTGAAGGAGAGACGATCCACAGCGGATTCAATGTCACCGCTGACGAAGTTGCCGATGCGATCATTGCAGCCGATCGCTACTCGAAAGCGTATCAAGCGAAACATGCTTCTTCCTGATTAATGAGTTCAAATCTGCTTCCTCATGATGAGGGGAAGCAGATTTTTTTTGAGTCTTTGTCGAAATCTGCTTGAATTCTTTTCAAAAACACGCTATCGTTATAAAACGTAATGATTACGATTTAAATCAGGTAAAGGAGTTTTTGTGATGACGGATCGATATGAATGGGTGATTGTTGGTGGAGGAATTCATGGCATGACGGTATTTAATGCCTTACGTGAAAAAGGGATCGACCGAGAGATGATTCGGATCATCGACCGTCATGAGCAACCACTTATGAATTGGCGGAAACAGACCGAACGGATTGGCATGCCTTACCTACGTTCAACACGTGTTCACCACACTTCGACGAATCCGACAAGTCTCAGACATCATGCTGAAGAACAAGAGTATACACATCAAGCATTCAAGGATACATACGGACGACCATCCTTGGAACTGTTCAACGACCATGCCCTTCGACTAGCACAGCAAAACGAAGTAGAGGTGAGCTGGGTACAAGGGGAAGTCACGCGACTAAGACGAGAAAACGGAACTTGGATTGTTTCGTTGGGGGAGAGGGAATTACGGGCAAGCCGTGTCGTTCTCGCCCTCGGGCAATCGGAGCATCATGTCATGCCGGAATGGGCGAACTCAGCGCGTCACGTTTTCTTTTCAAAGCACGATACACCTCCGGTCATCATCATCGGTGGGGGAATCAGTGCTCTGCATCATACGATTCAATGTGCCGAACGTTATCCTGGACAGGTGACGCTTCTCTCAAGACGTCCACTCGAAAAAAGTTCGTTTGATGCCGATCGTAAATTCATGGGACCGAAAGGACTTACCCCTTTCAAGTTGTTATCTGCGAGCGAGAGACGCGCGTTGATCATACAGGAGCGGCGCCCGGGCACGGCAACACAGGATCTGATTCAGCGTGTCCGTCATCTCGTTCGGGAAGGGATCGTCACACATATCACCGGTGAAGTCGAGCAGGAAGTCGAAAGCGGAGTAAAGCTGACGGATGGTCAGATCATCACCGCTGAATCGATTATTTGCGCAACGGGTATCCGTCCGATGGTCGTCGAAGGATCATGGCTCGAAGCTGTACAGCAAGAGTTGAATCTGCCATTATCCCCTTGCCGGACACCTTTGCTGGATGAATCGACTTTTGAGTGGGGAGAGCATTTATTTGCGACAGGAAGTCTTGCTGATTTGACGGTCGGACCGTTCGCTCGTTCGATTTATGGCGGACAAACCGCAGCTCGTGCGATCGCCTCGACGATTGAAGAGAAACAGACTGCATTTGCTACCGTTTAAAAGATATAAAAAGCCCCGACCGCATGACAACTCAGATGAGTCATGTGGTCGGGGCGATTTTTATTATAAATAATCGAGCGGATTGACGCTGCTCCCGGCAGACGTTGCACTATAGACGTATGAGCCTCTGTGGAGTTCAAAGTGAAGGTGCGTGCCGAATGCGTTACCTGTCTCGCCAACTGTACCGATCTTTTGACCTTGTGCGACCGTTTGACCGACTGAGACGGAGCGGCTATTCATGTGTGCATACAGACTGATGAACGGCGATCCGTTGACAGTATGTGAGACCATGACGTAGTTGCCATATGCGCCTTTGAACTGAGACGTGATGACCTTACCGCTTGCTGTCGCGTAGACCGGAGTACCTTTTGCTGCGCCATAATCGATACCGTTATGGAACGTATAGCCGTAAACGCCACTCGCTTTGCCATAGCCTTGCGTGATCGGACCACTCGTTGGTGTCGCAAAGCTCTTTGAAGTCGACGTTGACGCTTTCGAAGCACCACCGCTATTCGTCAGTGTCAGAACGGCGTATTTCGAGACGTAGTCCGCATGAACGAATCGTTTATCGCTTCCGTATAGGAACTTGATCCAATCCCCTGTACGACCGAGGTAGCGGAATCGTTCTCCTTGATCGACACTTCCGACGACTGAACTGCTTGTCGAGTTACTGCTACGAACACGAAGATTGTCGACGTTGACTTTAATCTTATAGATACGTGTTACAGAATATTTCTTTACATATGTAGAAGAAACATAGACTTTTTTTGAACCATAGAGGATTTTCGTCCAGTTACCTGTCCGTCCGAGATACTTATATGTATCACCCTTTTCGAAACTTGTGACCGTACCGTATGATGTCGACGGACCAGTCCGAGCACGTAAGCCGTCTTCCATGACCTTCACTTTATAGAACGTCGTTGCTGCATCCGCACGTGGGATAGCAAACGATGCAAAACTTGCAACGGCGATGGCTGTCGCCGAAACACCTTTCCAAAAACCATGCATGATTCATTCCTCCTGAATATGTAATCTGTATGACTAAACCGATATGTAAATTTCATAGATGAGTATAACATTTACGAAAATGTTTAAATGTTACATTCACATTTCGATATTATTTCAATAAATTATATTAAACGGACTTAATTTTATTCATTATCCAATTATCCATAAAATCCTTTGACAAGATTGGATGGAATTGGATAAGATGAAATGCCCATCAAACAAAAGAAAGGTACCCCGAATGAGGTACCTGAAAGTGCTTATAAGAAAGCGAGTGGGTTGACACTGCTTGCTGCTGAAGAACCGCTGTAGACGTAGCTTCCACGGTGGATTTCGAAGTGTAAGTGTGATCCAGAAGAGTTACCCGTACTACCGACAGCTCCGATGTTTGCGCCTTTCGGGATCGATTGACCAACGAATACAGAACGTTTGCTTAAGTGAGCATAAACCGTTGTGTACGAAATACCGTTCACTTTATGTTGGACCATGACATGGTTACCATAAGCTCCCTGATATGACGACTTGATGACTTTTCCGGCAGCTGCTGCCTTAACTGGTGTTCCAGTAGGTGCTCCGAAATCGATACCGTTATGGAACGTGTAGCCGTATTTACCGCTAGCATTTCCGTAGCCTTGCGTGATTGATCCGCTTGTCGGACGCATGAATCCAGTCGACGAAGAGAATGATGCTTTTTTCGCTGACTTACTAGAAACACTGTACTTCTTGACGTAACCTGAATAGACGAAGCGTTTTTCGCCTTTATGCATGATCTTCGTCCAGTTTCCTGTCCGACCGAGGTATTTAAATGTTTGACCCGCATTGACGCCGTCGACGATGCGGTGTTTCAACGATGGACCAGTCCGGACGCGGAGTCCGTCTGCTTTAATCTTTACTTTATACGATGAGCCTGAAGCGGCTTCAACCTTACCTGTACCCGTAGCTGCAAAACCTGAAACAACGAGGGCGCTCATTGCTAACGTCGTGATTGTTCGTTTCATGAATGTTCCTCCTAAGTTGAATATCTTTTGTTGTCGTCGGAATGACATCTATAGAAGTGGATGCGTTTAGTGTGTATTGAAGTGAGTGATGCGGTCATTTGACTAACGAGAGTATAGCATTCAAACATCAGACCTTTGTGTTTCAATTCGATTGCTTAAATATATTCTAATAACAATTGTTGTAATATTGAATATGTATTCAATCTCAAAATCCCTTTAAATCAAGATGAATCCGTGTTACAACGAGATGAATTTGATGACAAAATGCAATCATGGGAAATGATGAGAAAGTATGGGACTCTAATAAGAAGAGAGTAGGTTTTAAGATGGATTTGACGTTTACAGTAAATCAAAAAAAGCTTAACATTCGCGCAGTGGCGCTACTCATTCAAGATGGACACCTCTTGATTCATCGTCAAGGAGAAGATGATTTTTGGTCATTGCCAGGAGGGCGTGTCCAATTTGGGGAAAGTGGTGCCAAAGCGATCGAACGTGAATTGTTAGAAGAATTAGGGCAGACAATCGAGCTGCCGATCTTTCGTTTCTTGCATGAAAATTTCTTTCATTACGCGGATCATCAATTTCATGAACTCGGGATGTTTTATGAAGTGACGTGTCGAGAACCGCTACCACTCTTGAAAGAAGACTTCTATGGTCCTGAAGGTGAAGGATTGAAGTATCGATTCGTGCCATTCGAAGATTTAGAGCACTATACGTTGTATCCTAGTGAACTCTCGGAGATGCTACGAGCGAATGTATTTCCAACGCTGTTGACGAATGACATCTGACTTTTCCGGAAGAACGTTTATAGATGTATCGCAAGGGAATGGTTAATCATGTAGTTCATTCCAACAGTGACAAGGGAGCTGACCGTTCATGAGAGAAGAACAGTTCGAAGCGATGCATCAGGAGGCACGAGGGCAAACGCAAGAACAACAACCAGGTGTCGAGTACGCCATGAAGCCGGAACCGATCTATGATGATCCGGATTATGTCGGTTCAGGAAAACTGACGGGGAAGGTTGCGCTGATTACAGGCGGGGATAGTGGAATCGGTCGTGCTGTCGCTGTCGCTTATGCGAAAGAGGGAGCAAACGTCGCGATCGTATACTTAAATGAAGGCAAAGACGCTGAAAAGACAAAATCGTTGATTGAAGGTTACGGGGTTAAAGCCTTAAAAATCGCGAAAGATGTCAGTCAACCTGAAAATGCACAAGAGATCATCGATCTAGTCATTGCAGAATTCGGTCAATTGAATATCTTAGTCAATAATGCCGGCAAACAGTTTCCACAGGATGATTTCCTTTCAATCACACCAGAACAACTGAAGGAAACATTCGAGACGAATGTTTTTTCGATGTTCTATCTGATTCAAGCTGCGTTACCGCATCTGCATAAGGAAGACACAATCATCAATACCTCATCAGTAACAGCTTATCGCGGGGCACCAACGTTAATCGATTATTCGGCGACGAAAGGGGCCATCACGACATTGACACGTTCACTTGCTTCGAGCTTGATTGAGAAGGGAATCCGCGTCAATGCCGTCGCACCCGGTCCAATTTGGACACCGCTCATTCCAGCGACGTTCTCGAAAGAAAAAGTCGAGGCGCACGGGGAAGATACGTTAATGAAACGCCGGGGACAACCGTCGGAAAATGCACCAGCTTATGTGTATCTTGCGTCGCGCGATTCAAGCTACGTTACAGGACAAACGATTCATATCAACGGCGGCGACTACATCACGTCTTAAGGGGGAAAACAACATGAAGAAGAATCCGAACGAAATACCTGAACGCGAACCAGATCATCAACCGGACGAAATCCCACAGACACCACCGAGCGAGGTGCCGGATACGCCACAAGAAGATCCGGTCCGTCAACCAGATCCGGATACGTTCCCAGAACCAACCGAGATTCCGGATACACCGCAGGAAGATCCGAGTCCGTACTGATTGAATTGATCAGAACCACCATCCAAATCGAGGATGGTGGTTTTTTCGTGACAGAAATGAAAAACCAGCTTGACAGTCAAACTGTATGGTGAGTATGATACAGAGAAGAAGTGTATTATTGTTTTAATACATTAAACAGGAAAGGGAGGTCTACCGATGCAGTTCGACCAAAGAAGCCCGGTGTACCTGCAGGTCGTCCGTTGGTTCAAACAACGAATCGCGACCGAGGAATTGCAAAGCGGGCAAGAGATCCCGTCCCGCCGCGAAATCGCCGCACAGCTCGGAATTAATCCGAATACCGCACAAAAAGCATACAAAGAGATGGAGGAGCAGCAATTGATTACGACAGAACGGAATGTCCCGAGTAAGATTACACGCGATCCACAAGTCGTCCAAAAAGTACGTGCTGAGATGCTGGAAGAAGCCGTCTCTGAATTCATCGATGCCGTCAAGGCGATTCAAATCCCACTCGATGAGGTCGTCTCAAAAGTCGAGACGGTGTATCAGGAAACGGAACGGAGGAAGATCGATGCTTGAAGTCCATGGCTTACAAAAGAAATACGGTAAAAAACCAGTTCTTCAAGGCGTCTCGTTTTCTGTTCCGATGGATCAATTGACGTGTCTGATTGGACTAAACGGTGAGGGGAAATCAACGATCCTGAAAGCAATCGCAGGTCTTGTCCCAGTTAACGCGGGAACAGTTCTCGTCGATGGCGAGATTAACCGAAATAAGATTGCCTTCGTTCCGGATATCCAGACGATGCCCGGCTATATGACGGTCGGTGATGCGCTGACGTACATGGCGGATTATTACTCTGACTGGAACCAAGCGACGGCAGATGAATTGATGCGGGTCTTCCAGCTACTTTCGACGGACAAGATCACAGACTTATCAAAAGGGAACCAAGCGAAGGTCAGCTTGATCCTCGGATTTGCTCTCGATCGTCCGTACTTATTGCTCGACGAACCATTCGCCGGAATCGATTTATTTACGAAAGAACAGATTGCTGGACTATTTTCGAGTCATTTCATGGAGGGGCGCGGTATCCTGATGACGACACACGAAATTCAGGAAATCGAGCACTTGATCGACCGGGTCGTCTTCTTACAGGACGGTCGGATCATCGATGAGCATGAGACAGAAGAGATGCGAGAACTGTACGGGAAGTCGGTACAAGACCGGATGCGGGAGGTCTATTTGCGATGAAACAATACATACAATTGACGAACGAAGAGATTAAGCGGAGCTTTAAGCTTTATGTGATTGTCGTGCTTGTGATGGCAGCGATTGAGCTGGTATCGGTCGTTGTAAACGTCAAACTACATGAGCGCAGAATCGAAGATTACTTGAAGGCGAATACTGCTACTTTGTATGACGCATTCAACGACATTGGAAAAATTTCGTTCATTGATACAACCTCCTTTTTCAGTTACATGACATTGATTGGTATGGCGTTAGTCGTTATTTATACAATTCAGATTTGGTACCGGGATTGGGTTGGTGAAACGAAATATATCTATCGTTTATTGATGCTTCCAGGAAATCGAGCAAGCATTTTCTTCTCGAAGTGGACGACATTACTTTTGATCATCACGAGTTTTCTCGGTATCCAGTGGTGTTTGATCCAATTCGGAAATCTATTATTTAATTGGTCTGTCCGAGTTGACTATCTGGATAAAGACAGTCATCGCACACTAGGAAGTACGTTAGGCGAAATCTTTTCGTTTAATTTGACGAACTTACTCATCCTTATCGCGTTGTCGATGTTCGTTGTTAGTTTTATATTTTTACTTGTCTTAATTGAACGTTCCTATCGTAAATGGACTGGTCTTCTGAGAATGGGAGTCGAGATTTTCATCGTGGTTATTTTTACTGTGACAGGTCTTTATTTCTTAGAGCAAACTAAATTATTGTTGAACTCAGAAAAGACGCTTGTATTGATTGGGTTGTTCGTCCTCTATTTTGCTTATGTGATTTGGAGAAGTCTACGTTTATTAAAATGGAAAATTACGGTTTAAGGAGGACACTATGCGTTCGATAAAATATGTTTTACTTTTAGGCGTCATCTCTATCGTGTCTTTAGGAATTTATGTGGGACAAGTACTTTCGTTCGATAAGACGAAATTCGTCGTTGAAACAAAAAAAGGTGATCCAAACGAAGAAGTCGTCCGAAACATGCAACTTAGTCTTAGTGAGTGGGGACAAAATCCGAATGAATATAGTATTTCGATGAATGGGGATATGACGAAGGATAGTCAAACAATACTTTCGTTACTTTTTTATAATGAATCTAATTGGACCGATGCTCCACGATCGTTCCAACAATTCGCTTGGAAGAATGATACACATGTGTTTACAAAAGATTCGATTACATATGGAATCAATAGATTAAGCGAAAATAAACTTGAACTTCAGTATTGGAATGCGCAGACTAAGAAATTGACGAGCACAACGATTAAGCTGCCTGAAGATCAAATGAATAAACAGTTACGTTTTTCTCCGTTTCAACGAACAAAGGACAAGTTACTCATTGATGCGACCCCTCTTAATAGACAGATTGAAAGAGAATATATCTATCAAATCGATTTAAAAAAGAAAACGATGATTAAAATCAAATTACCTGACCGTTTAGGAAAAGGTGATACGATTCGATCGTTTTACGATGGAAAAATGATTGTCGATCAAGTAAAAGAATTGGAATATCCTGATGATTTTTTGTCTGAAACCGTCGTAAAAGATGGTCAACAAACAAAAGTATTAAAAGAATTCGATCAAGTCAACGAATCAAATGTCATAAACGATGGTAAAAATTATCTAGGACTTCTTGAAATCTCTCTGAAACCATCGAGTAAGAAAAAGTTAAGATGGTTAATCTATGATGTTGAGTCAGAGCGACTAATTACCAAAACGATTAACCTCGAATCGCCTACATCAGAAGAAGATTTTTCCCATACGAGCTTTACTGTAGACCACGACCATATCTATTTCGCTTATCGAACGAAAAAAGATGAGGTCAAATCATTGGTGATCAATCCGCTGACATCTGAAATCGTTTACGAAGCTAATATTCAGAAACAAGGTTCGAAAAATAATATTTATCTAAATGAAGTCACAACAAATTAATAAAAGTAACCAATGTCCACTCCTAATTTGAAACCTCCCGTTTTCTTCCAACGTATAAAGACTATACGAAGGGGGAACTCACATGCAATTCTTGATTTTTGTCGTCTTCGCAGGAGTTATGTACTGGTTCTACTACAGCTTCTTACTCGGGTACCGTAAGAAAAACATCACGCTAACATTTGACGACCGGTTTTATTCACTCGACGAACACGCCGCAGCCATCGAGCAAAAACTCGCAACGGATGGACATTCGGCGCGTTATCTCGGTGACCGTCGCTTTGAAGTTGATGGCAAACCATACCTGTTCCTCGAGCGGACGGTCTCAGTCGGTGGGGTTCCGACACAGCAGACGATTCTCGAGCAGCAAAAAAAATAACTCTCCCGCGTTCGGGAGAGTTTTTTCGTTAGACCGGAATCCGGTCAAGGGGGTGCGGTTGCTGCGATGAGCGATACCAGCGGATGATCCAGTGATCGATGCCGATGTAATACGCGTAGCGTCCTGCAGCAAGTAAGGCGACAGCTGCTGCTAGGAAGACCGGGTTCAACGCAATCGTCCCAGCAAGTAAGTAATTGAGATTCATGATGCTCCCGACGATGAGTGCGGGAACCGTCAATAGACTAAGAATCAACAAGATGCCGACGACGAGTTCCGCGAACGGAATCAAGGCGTTGATCAGCCCGACGTTTGGTAAGGCGAGTTGCTCAATCCACGTCGCGTACCAGGAACTGACGAGTGCGTCTTCGCCAGTTGACTTCACGAGTGCTCCTTCGAGAAACGGTTTCGCATCGAAGCCATTGATGTACTTGCCGATTCCAGCGATGAACCACTGGATTCCGAGCCAGAGTCGGATGATCGTCAACAGACCGAGACCGATGATGTGTAATGCTTTCACTTTCAGACACTCCTCTACTACAACATAGTCCCCATCATACTGAAAAATCATCAGTCAGATGGGAACTATCATCATAACGTCATTGAACCGTCATCGACCTGTTACAAAAAAGCGTAAGGTAACGGTTTCACGACCGTTGATCGAGGCGATGACTGATTGCGGTCAATAAAGCAGCGACAAGCGCAACAAGTCCACCGACGAGTGCCGTGTTCATCATCGGTCCGTTCGCATAGGCGATGCCCCCGAGTGCCGAACCAAAAGCAATCCCAACGTTACTCGCAACTGGCATCAACGAAGCGGCAAGTCCTTTTGCTTCCGGATTGAACTTTTCAGCGAGATCAATCAAGTAGATCTGTGTCGAAGTCGTCAGTAGAATCGACATCAACGACATCAAGGCGATGTTAAACAGTCCAAGTGAGAGCGATGCTGTCGTGAAGTATAAGGCAGCAAGGACGATTGCTTGCACGACGAAGACGAATCGTAATCGTCCCATCGGATTTTTGCTAGCGATTTTACCGGCAAGGATGTTACTAAAGATCGAGACGACACCGTAAGCGAGCAAGATCGGACTGATCCATGTCTTCGCGATACCGAGTTCCGTTTGGAGGATCGGGACGAGGTACGTGTAGACGACGTACGTTGCCCCGAAGCCGAACGATGGAATAAAGAAGGCGATCAAGATTCGTGGATTGGCTAACAATCCGAGCTGCTCTTTAATCGAACCGGAACCTGTTGATTGCTGGACGGGAACGATCTTCCACACAGCGAGAAACGCGATCAATCCCATAACTGTCGTCAGCCAAAACGTGGCTTCGAATCCAGCGTGTTGACCGATGAACGTACCAATCGGGACACCGAGGACGTTCGCGAGTGTAAAACCACCGAAAATGAACGAGACGGCGACACCGCGCTTCGCGACCGGCACACCGTCACTTGCGACGACCATTGCAAGCGAGATCAAGACACCGGTTAAGATGGCTGTCAGAATGCGGGTGGCAAGTAACACTTCATAACTTGGCGCAAAACTACTGGCAAGATTCAGTAAGACCCAGGCAAGTAACAGACGAAGAATCAGACGACGCCGTTCTAAATGACCGGTCATCGACATGACGATTGGTGTACCAATCGCAAAGGAGATGGCAAAAGCAGAGACGAGCGTACCCGCTGTTGCGATCGTAATATCAAGGGCTGAGGAGATTTCAGCGAGGATCCCGACGATGACGAATTCGCTTGTTCCGAGAACGAACGTCAGGAGCGACAACGTGGCGATCAAGAGCCAATCGCGTCGACTTAAACGAGTAGTAGGTGACATGGATGATTCCTCAATTCTAGCGCTTGCGCGCGAAACTATGAGTAACAGGATAGCACGAAACGATTTCGTCGGGTATCGCAAAACAAGATTCCGGGAAAAGAACCATTATTCGAAATAGCGCGTGAATTTCCAAGGTTTCTGTTTTTTGCGTATACTACAAAAGAAGACTACTGATAAAGGAGTGGAAACGATGCAAGCGACAGTGACATGGAACAAACAGATGGGGTTTAGTGGACAAACGGAATCAGGTCACCATCTTGCGATGGATGCAGCACCCGAAAACGGTGGTGAAAATCAAGCACCACGACCGACCGAGCTCTTGCTACATGCCGTTGCCGGCTGTACGGGGATCGATATCGTCTCGATTTTAGAGAAGATGCGCTTGACGATCACTCATTTCGAAATGGATATCGAAGGAGAACGAGCAGAGGATCATCCACGGCGTTTTACATCGATCTCGATTCATTACCGACTCGAAGGCGATCTCCCGGAAGATAAGGTCCGGCGTGCCATCTCGTTATCAAAAGATAAATATTGTTCGGTCTCACAATCCCTGAACGCTGAGATTTCCGTCTATTATTCGATTAATGGTGTGCGGAGCGAGGATCCTTTGTGAAGAAAACCGTACTGATCGGTTGTCTGTTGCTTGCAGGGTGTGCGCAGGAGACGACGGAACCAACGAAATCATCACAACCAGAAACGAAGCAACCGACCGAGGCGAAGAAACCGAAATCTGAGCCGACGAAGGAAGAACGACAACACGCACAACGAAAACAACAACTGGCAGCGATGTCGACGTCTGAAAAAGTCGACCAGCTCCTCTACATCGGCGTCGCTGGTACGGAACTCTCAGCGGCAGACCGGCAGTTGTTGCGGACGCACGCAATTGGTGGTGTCTTACTGCTCGGCGGAAATATCACGTCAGAAGAGCAACTGTTGACGTTCACGCGAGCGATCCAAGAGACGAACCAAAAACCGTATGCGTTCGTCGGGATTGACGAAGAAGGTGGACGGGTCAGCCGGGTACCGGATCAACGATTACGTCTGCCGACGAGCCAACGCATGGCGCAAGGGGCAGATGCGGCGAAGATGGAAGACGTCGGACGTACGCTCGGTCATGTATCGCAGTATTATGGATTCAACATGGACTTCGCACCAGTCCTAGACGTTAACAGTAACCCGAACAATCCGATCATCGGTGACCGTGCCTTAAGTGCTGATCCGAAGACCGTCGCGACCTTTGGTACAGCACTGATGCACGGAATGCAGGAGACGGGCACGATTCCGGTCGTCAAACATTTTCCGGGTCACGGAAATACGAGTGTCGATTCCCATGTCGGACTGCCGAAAGTGACGGCATCAAAGGAAGAACTGAAGCGGACGGAACTGTTACCGTTTCAAGAAGCGATCCAAGAGGGTGCCGAGATGGTGATGGTCGCCCATATTCTGTATCCCGCGTATGACGATCAGAATCCATCCTCGCTCTCGAAGCCAATCCTGACTGATCTTTTGCGTCAGCAACTTGGATTCAAGGGTGTCATCATTACGGATGATCTTGTCATGGGAGCGATCACGCAACAATATGGTCTCGCTGAAGCAGCGCGGCAGTCACTCGTCAATGGGGCTGACATGGCAATGTTTTCAGATGCAGGTGCTTATACGAAGGTCCATGCTGAAGTGATGCAAGCCATCAAAGAAGAAACGCTGACGACCGAGATGCTCGATGCAAAAGTGATGCGAATCCTGAAGTTGAAGCAGACGTATGCCAATAGTCAGGAGCAAGAGCGACCGACGAAATCGGAGCTTGTTCAGCAAGTGGAAGCGCTCAACTAGGACTAGCGAAGTAAAGCGACTCATGCTAGACTAATGGGGCAAGCCAACTAAACACGAAAAGACACTAGGGGAGTCTCCCAGCAGACTGAGACGGAAGTATCCGGACCCTTTGAACCTGATCTAGTTCGTACTAGCGGAGGGAAGTGGCTCGAAACCTTAGATATCCTTAGCGCTTCAGCGCATTTTCGGACCACTCCTTTCAACATCGGGAGTGGTCCTTTTTCGTCTAGAAAGGAAGAAAGCGATGCGTTTACATCTGATTACAACAGGTTCGATCGATCTGCGTGACAAAGTTGAGATCTTTCGACCCCTTCAACCTTATACGGATCAATTGCATCTGCGGGAACCGGCTTTATCAGCGGGACAGTTGCTCGATTTAATTGACGCGCTCCTTGCGCAAGGATATTCGCCTGATCAGTTAACGGTTCATGACCGTGTCGACGTTGCCCATGTCGGTGGCATCGGTGTGCAATTGACGCGACATTCCTTACGCGTCCGCGATGTAAAACGACACTTTCCGAATCTGACAATCGGAAAATCCGTTCATTCACTGGCAGAAGCACTTGCAGCAGAAGCGGAAGGTGCCGATCGATTGCTGTACGGTCATATTTATCCGACGTCGTCGAAGCCGGATCTCCCATCACGGGGAATCGATGCTCTCAAACAAGTCGTTACGTTTACGACAAAACCAGTCATTGCAATCGGCGGCATTACACCAGATCGCATTCCTGAGATCGCAGCGACCGGTGCAACCGGAATCGCCGTCTTGTCAGGCATTCTCGGTCAAACGGATCCACTTGCTGCGATCAAGCGTTATCAGGGGGTACGGGTATGACGGATCACATCATCATTGGTGGTGGAGTCATCGGTTTGACGCTTGCTTACAGTCTCGCCTGTCAGAACGAATCCGTTCTTGTCCTTGAGCGCGGAACATGCGGGCAAGGAACGAGTCGGGCAGCTGCCGGAATGCTTGCGACGGACATCGAGCTACGTGATGAATTGCATGCGCTTGCCGCTCGAAGTCGCCATCTGTATCCGTTACTTGCGCGACGCCTCGCGCGCGAGACAGGCATCGATTGTGGCTACCGGGAACAACCGTTTTTGTTAAAACGAGACGAAGAAGAGTACTTATTTCCATCGGTCGGTCAAATCGATCCGCGACGACTGACGAAGGCATTGACACTTGCTTTACACAAGCGGGGGATACCAATCGAAGAACAGGTGGATGTCACGCGTATCGAGGAGAGCGATGACGTCGTGAAGGTTGAGTCGAAGACGGGAATGTGGACAGGACGAACGGTGACGGTCGCTGCCGGACGGGGGTCGCAAGCCTTGCTCGCGACAGCCGGCATTTCGATTGCGACGTATGGGGTCAAAGGCGAGTGTCTTGCTGTCCGTCTCGCGGGACGACCGTTACGCTCGATTCTGTTCGATGATTCTGTCTATCTCGTACCGAAAGCGGACGGACGGATTTTGATCGGTGCGACGGAATTACCGCATGATGAGACGGTCGGCGTGAGTGTCGCGGGGGTCACGTCACTGCTTCAAGCAGCAGAACGTCTCTATCCGCCGATTCGCGACGCGGTCATCGAAGAAGTCTGGTCCGGCGTACGACCACAAACGATATCCGGCTTACCGTATATCGGAGTCGCCGCGTCTGCGCGTCGCATCTTCCTAGCGACGGGGCATCACCGACATGGTATTTTACTCGCGCCGGCGACAGCGGAAGTATTATCAGCAGCATTACGATTGATTCAGAAGGAGGAAGTCCGATGAACATTACGATTAACGGAAACGACCATACGATCGAACAGATTGAAACGATCGAGGAAATGCTTGCGCAACTCGGCTTAGGAGAAAAGCTCGTCATCGTCGAACAGAACCGACAAATCATCGACCGCGGAGCTTACGGTCAGACGGTCGTTCGGAACAATGACACATTTGAAATCGTTCATTTCGTAGGAGGAGGATAAGCATGCTGAAAATTGGAGAAAAGACATTTGACTCACGGTTATTACTCGGTACAGGGAAATATACGGATGCTACGGTACAGCAGGAGGCGATTGACACTTCCGCTTCACAAATTTTGACGTTTGCCGTCCGTCGACTTGACATCTTTGATAAACAACAAGCGAATTTCTTGGAGTCGCTTGATTTAACGAAGTACGATCTACTGCCGAACACGGCTGGTGCGAAGACAGCGGAAGAGGCCGTCCGGCTAGCGAAACTCGCACGAGCATCCGGCATGTGTGACATGGTCAAGGTTGAAGTAATCGGTTGCGACAAAACCTTGTTACCGGATCCAATTGAGACATTACGTGCCTCTGAAGAGTTGCTTAAAGAAGGATTTATCGTCTTACCGTATACGTCGGACGACGTCGTGCTTGCACGACGTCTTGAAGAACTCGGTTGTCACGCCATCATGCCAGCAGCGTCACCGATCGGCTCCGGACAAGGCATTCTCAACCCACTTCATCTACAGTTCATCATCGAACAGACGACGGTTCCGGTCATCGTCGATGCTGGCATCGGTTCACCGACCGATGTCGCCTATGCGATGGAACTCGGAGCAGATGGTGTCTTATTGAACTCGGCGGTCGCTCATGCCCAAGATCCGGTCAAGATGGCGTACGCGATGCGACTAGCAGTCGAAGCGGGGCGTTTAGGATACGAAGCAGGGCGGATCGAGAAGAAACAGTATGCGGTTGCGAGTAGTCCAGCGAGTGGATTGATCCGATGAACCGCTATTCACGTCAAACTCGATTTCAACCGATCGGGGAAGCAGGACAAGAACGTTTAGCAGTAGCAAAGGTACTGATCATCGGGATGGGGGCGCTCGGAACAGCATCGGCAGAACAACTCGTTCGTGCCGGTGTCGGCGTCGTCCGAATCGTCGACCGGGACTATGTCGAGTGGAGTAATCTACAACGGCAACAACTCTATACGGAGGAAGATGCACGGCACATCGTACCGAAGGCGATTGCTGCGAAAGCACGTCTTGAAGCAATCAATTCGACGGTAACGATCGAAGCGCACGTGTTAGACGTCGACCGAGCATCGCTGACGTGGCTATTAGACGGCATCGATTTGATCATCGACGCAACGGATAATTTCGATATTCGTTTGCTGATGAACGACATGGCGTTATTGCGTTCGATTCCGTGGATTTACGGTGGTTGCGTCGGCAGTTACGGGATCACCTTTACGGTTCGTCCGGGAGAGACACCGTGTCTCCATTGTTTGCTCGATCAATTACCACGTGATCAGGAGACATGTGATACGGCAGGAATCATCGGTCCGGCTGTTCAGATGGTCGCCTCTCTACAAGTGACGGAAGCGCTGAAGTGGTTGAGCGGTAAGACGGACGCCATGCGGACACGTCTCCTTGCCTTTGACATCTGGTCGAACACGTTCCAACAAATCAACGTTCAATCGTTGAAGCAAACGGAATGTCCCTCATGCGGTACTCGACCGGTGTATCCTTACTTATCGGAGCAGACGGTCCGTTTTACGGCACTTTGCGGTCGTGATGCCGTCCAGATTCGGGGGGACGGCAAGCGGGATCTCGATCAATTGAAGCAACGCCTCGAGCCGGTCGCAGCAATTTCTGCCCATAATCCATACTTGCTAGCGTTTACGACGGATGAACATCGGATGGTCGCCTTCCAAGATGGTCGCGTATTGATTCATGGCGAAGCCGATCTCGTCAAAGCAAAACGGCTCTATCACGCCTATTTCGGGTAAACGTTCACAAAACGGTAAACTAATTTTTGATATATATGTTTTAAATGTTTAAAAAACAGGTAAATAAGACTTCAGACGTAAATCGGTCTACAGGTCTTGAACGTGAAGAGGAGTGATTCAGATGAAACAAGAATTCGATCCAATCAAGGATCAGGCACAGACGGAAGAGAAACAGGCAGTTGTCCAACAAGCCAACTGGAATCCGAATCGGTACCGGACGAACTTGAACCCATTCTATCTGTCACCTTGTAGTGTCGAACGTAGAGAAGACGTGCATCAGGATGCATCGAAAATTCTCGAAGTCGAGACGTCGTCGCCCCTCCAACAACTTTTTGAACACAATCAAGCAACGCATACATCCGAAAAACAAGGGACGAAATTCAAAACGGGTATCGTCGTCGGTGTCGGCGCGATCATCGGTGGTTCCGTTTCAGTGATTCGTTCCGTCCAACGTTTTCGCAAACAACGGATGAAATAACGAGTCCATTGTTTGGTCGGAAGAAAAGCAGGAGGCACCCGCCTTCTGCTTTTTGTGTTCCAAACGGATGTTCGTCGCAGTACGGACGCTCACATGCTACACTTAAGCTACTATATTTAAAAAGTGAGTGTGATGAAGATGAAATGGATACATACTGCCGATTGGCATCTTGGAAAAATCGTTCATGGCGAGTCGATGCTCGAAAACCAACGAGCGGTCCTGGCCGATTTTTTGGCACTCGTCGATCGGGAGCAACCAGATGCGATCGTCATTGCAGGTGACTTATACGACCGTGCCGTGCCACCGACGGAAGCCGTCGAACTACTTGATGAGACGCTCGCTTCCTTGATTCTCGACCGAGACATCCCGGTCGTTGCGATTAGTGGGAACCATGACTCAGCCGAACGATTGAGTTTCGGTACGACCTTATTGCAACGGGCAGGTTTGCACCTCGTCGGAAAACTAACGCCGGTCATTACGCCGGTCACGATCAAAGGAGTCTCGTTTTATCCAGTGCCGTTCGCGGATCCAGCGACGGTCCGATACGTGCACAAGGACGAAACGATCAAGACACATGATGACGCGATGCGAACAATCCTTGCGAGTTGTACACCAGAGGGACCGAGTGTCCTCGTTGGACATGCCTTTGTGATCGGTGGACTCGAGACGGATTCAGAACGACAATTGTCGGTTGGAACGGCAGGACAGGTCAGCGCGAGCCAATTTTCACCGTTTACCTATACAGCGCTCGGTCATCTGCATAATCCGCTGGCGATTCAATCGGAGACGGTTCGTTACAGCGGATCACTCTTGAAATATTCGTTTTCAGAAGCAAGTCACGTCAAGGGCATCGATATTCTGACGTTAAACGATGGAGGTACGTTTGATCGCCGATTCGAACCGCTTGCACCAAAACGTGACTTGCGAGAGTTGACCGGTAGTCTCAGTGAACTGACAGACCCGACGTTCGTCGCGACGCAAGCGACGGACGATTACTTAAAAATCAATCTAACGGACGGCGAAGCCTTGATGGATCCGATGGGCAAGCTGAAAAAGATCTATCCGAACATCTTACACCTCGAACGAATTGGTTTCGTCCGCGAGAGTACCCGGGCAGTCAAAGCGTCGCGGGAGCAGGTCAAGGATGCGTCCGTTGCGGATCTGTTCAGTGAGTTCTATGAAGCGGTCCGCGAGAAGAAACCGACGGAAGCGATGCAAGCCGTCTTGAAGGAGGAAGCGACATGCGCCCAGAACGACTGACATTACGCGCCTTTGGACCGTTTGCTGGCGAAGAGACGATTGATTTCACGGCACTTGCCGGGCGGACGATGTTCGTCATTTCTGGAAATACCGGAGCAGGAAAAACGACGATTTTCGATGCGCTGACATTCGCTCTGTACGGTGAGACGTCTGGTGGTGAACGGGAAATGAGCGAACTGCGCAGTCATTTCGCTGTGCCCGAGCAAAAGACGGAAGTCGAACTGGAGTTCACCCTTAAAGGGGAACGGTACCGGATCATCCGCCAACCGAGTCAACCGCATCCGGTCAACAAAACTGGCTATTCGCATGAAGCCGAGTTCGCGCGGTTCGACGGAACGATGTGGAAACCGCTTGCGGTCAAGATTCCGGAAATCAAGCAACGCGTTCAAGAATTGATCCAGCTCGACCATAAACAGTTTTCACAAATTCTTTTGTTACCACAAAATAAGTTCCGCGAACTGTTGATGGCAGAGTCGAAAGATAAGCTCCAGATTCTCAAGCAGCTGTTCAAGACGGAGCACTACGGTGAATTCCAGCAACGCTTGCACCGGCAAGCACTTGATCTTGCAGCACGGATTAAGGAAACGAAGACGAAACAGTGGGCCAAGCTCGAAGAACTACCCTTGCAATCGAACTGGAGTGAACTGACGGAAGCAGACATACGTCTGCGGATGGACGCCTTGACGACAGAACGCGACGAATCGTTAGCAACTGCACGTCAAGCTGAAGTACAGACACGCGCAATCCTTGAAGAAAAAACACTGTTGTTGCAGCAAGGCGAACAACTCGAATCCGCATTTCAGGAACAAGAGCAACTCCACCGGACAGCACAAAAGTTGCACGACCGGTTACCGGAGATTGAGCGGATGCAAGAAGAAGCAACAGCGGCTGAACGCGCTCAAGTTGTTGGACCGATTCATGATCAGTGGCAACAAGATCAGGAACAACTGACGCAACTTAAGCAGCGGAAGCAGGAAACGGAGCAACAGGTCACTCGTTTAACGGAGCGACAAGCGGTTGTACAAGCGAAAGTCGAGCGGTTATTGGCCGAAGAACCGAACATCGAACAATTAAATCGTCGCCTTGAAAAAATTCAGGAAGAGCGCGAACGCTTAGAAGCGGAAGCCGTCTTGCGACAACAGCAACAACAACTTACAGAACGGTTAAAACAACTCGATCCGGAAACGTTACGAAAACAACTGGAACAAGTACGGGTGGATCGTAAGACGGTTCAAGAACAACTTCGTCCGCTGCAAAACGTCGGAGTGGAACGCTTACAGGCACAAGAACGTCGATTTACCTTACAACAGCTAGCGACGAAGTACGCTGAACATGACAAGTTGGAAGCAGAACGACAACAATTGATCGTTCGTGGTACAAGCGTTCGAGATCAAAAAGAAACAGCGGCTCGCCAATATGAAGAAGCACGTAAACATGAACGGGAACAACTGGCTGCTGAACTTGCGAAAGGACTGACGGACGGAACGGCTTGTCCTGTTTGTGGTAGCACGACCCATCCGCAACACGCTGTCGTCGTCGCGCAGGAACTATCCGTCGACGTAGCGCAACAGCGGTTCCTAGAAGCACAACAGGCGCATCAAGAGTTGCAAGCCTCTTACCGGACGATTGCGGAGCGTCTGCAACAACTGACGACCGAGATTCAAAAGACCAGTGAAAACGAGTCAGGACACGCTGATATTGCGTTACAGCTCCGGGAAGTCGAACAGACGGAAGCACGGTTAGCGGCATCGCAGACGGAAAAAGGACGTCTTGAGACACGCCTGCAACAACTTGAGCAATCCATGGAGCAGCTACAACTGAACATCGATAGGGTGGTAAAAGACCGTACTGGTATCGAATCGGAACTGGCACATCTAACGGGTCGTTTGAGTCAATCCGGAGAAACCGCGAAATCGTTACCAGAACTACGTGAGGAACAACAACAGGCAGAAACGCGTATCAAACAGTTTGAGCAAGACAAACAACACCAGTTACGCAAGAAGGAGCAGCTCGATCGTGACTTAGCAGAACAACAAGGACGATTCCGTCAATTGACTGAAGCACTTGCGGAACAGAGCGATCGCTTAACGAAACGCGAACAGGAACTACGTGTTGTCTTATCAGAAGAAGCGTTCCCAACGATTGAAGCCTTCCGTGAAGCGAGACGGTCGCGCGAAGACCTTCGTCATCTCCACGAACGACTCGAGCAGGATCGCTCAGAGCGGCAGGAACTGAAGTTAAAACAGGAACACGTTCGCTTGAAGACGGACGGACAGGTTCGTCCGAATCTTGATGTGTTGCGGACGGCGGTAAAAGAGACGACGGATACACTAGCAGAGCAAACGGATCGGCGGGTTGGGCTAGAGAAGGAACGGGCACACATTAATCAATTGATGGCAGCTTGGGAAAACTTGCAACGCCAAATCGAAGATGAGGACGCAAGATACGGCATCATCGGAGAACTCGCCCGTGTCGGTGTCGGTGAAAATGCACAACGAATGACATTCGAGACGTATGTTCAAACGGCATACTTCGACGAAATCTTGTTTGCTGCGAACCGACATCTGCATGAGATGACATCCGGTCGTTTCCAGCTTGAACGGAAAACAGAAGCCGGAAAAGGGCTCAAGAAATATGGGCTGGATTTAAATGTCTTTGATGCCTATACGTCACAAACACGTCACGTCAAGACGTTATCCGGTGGAGAGAGCTTCAAGGCGTCGCTCGCACTTGCGCTCGGACTGTCAGAAGTCGTCCAAGAAGCGAGTGGTGGGGTATCACTCGAGACGATGTTCATCGATGAAGGATTCGGAACGCTTGATCCGGAATCGCTCGAACAAGCAATCGAGACGTTACTCTCAATCCAAGCGAGCGGTCGAATGGTTGGGATCATCAG
This sequence comes from Exiguobacterium acetylicum, assembly GCF_022170825.1. Taxonomy (NCBI): domain Bacteria; kingdom Bacillati; phylum Bacillota; class Bacilli; order Caryophanales; genus Exiguobacterium; species Exiguobacterium acetylicum. Next base: position 1,238,892 of record NZ_CP081878.1, read on the forward strand.
TCATGTCCAGGAACTCAAATCACGTGTTGATGCCAAAATCGAAGTCAAACAAGGAAAAACGGGGTCGACGATTACACTAGTCGTCGAGTAAGGAGCTAGGATCGATGGAAACACGAAACATGGTCACGAAATCACAAATCAAAGAAGCGTTACGCGAATTAGGTGTGACACCGGGGATGAAATTATTCGTCCATACGTCGCTCAAACAAATCGGCTGGATCCCAGGTGGTGTTCAAGCCTTGATCGAAGCATTACAGGAAGTCGTTACAGCAGAAGGCTTGATCATGATGCCGGCGCAAAGTACGGATAATTCAGACCCGAAGAACTGGAGTCAACCGGCTGTGCCTGAAGAATGGTGGGAAACAATCCGCCGGGAGATGCCTGCTTATGATCCGGCAAAAACGGTCACGCGCGGGATCGGGCGCGTACCGGAAGTCTTTCGGACGTATCCAGGTGTCGTCCGAAGCGATCATCCGATGTGGTCCGTCACTGCGTGGGGGAAAGATGCAGCAATATTCGTTGCCGACCATACAGTAGAAAACGGCTTCGGTCCGGGATCACCGATCGAACGATTCATTGAAGCGGGCGGTCAAATCCTCCATATCGGCTCACCATGGGACACGACGACCGTCTGGCATTACGCGGAATATGGATTGAATCGTCCGGACGTTGAAGATGGCTGTAAAGTCAGAGAAGGGGCATCCGAGCGGTTCATTCATTACCGACATCGTCAAATCGATAGTGATGCATTTGGTCCGATTGGTGAAGCATTAGAAAACGCAGATTTCGTGACGTCCGGTTTGATTGGTCAGGCAAAATCGTACCGAATTGATGCCAAAGCATCGATTCCTGTCGTCATGTTGCAATTAAAAGCGCTCGATCAATGGTTATTTTGAAACTTTTTCGGGAAACCATCGTAGTAGACAACAGAATCATAAAAAGGAGTGAATGCAATGGCTTCACGTTTTAAAGTTAACCCGGCATTGCGTCGTGGATTCGATACAGCACGTGTCGGAGAACGACCAATGACAAAGAGTGGAACGATGAGCAAGATTTTCTTGATGCTCGCTCTCGTCACGGCAGCAGCAGGGGGAAGTTGGTTCTTCCTCGCAGAAAACCAAGCGTTCCTATTCCCAGCATTAATCGGTGGATTTGTCATCGGTCTGATTCTTGCCCTGATCATTACCTTCAAACCGGCAACAGCGCCTGTTCTTTCACCAGTCTATGCACTAGCTGAAGGTGTCGCTGTCGGAGCGTTATCGCTCGTCTTTGAAAGTATGTACCCAGGCATCGTCGGAAAGGCAGTCCTTGCAACATTCGTCGTTGCGTTTGCGATGTGGTTCGTCTACTCGACGGGGATGATTAAAGTAACGCAACGTTTCCGTTCGGCGGTTACAGCGGCAATTCTCTCGATCTTCGTCTTGTACGCGGTCAACTTGATCCTGTCGTTATTCGGTGTCGATCTCCCATTCATGACAGGCAGCTCACCGCTTGCGCTCGGTATTCAGTTCGTCATCGTCATCGTCGCATCCCTGTCACTCGTGATGGATTTTGATTTCATCTCGCAACAAGTTCGCGCAGGTGCTCCAAAATCAATGGAGTGGGTCGCGGCATTCGGATTGATCGTCACGATCATCTGGCTCTATATCGAATTACTCGATCTCTTGTACCGCCTCGCGGCGCGAGACTAACAGCAACAGACGACGGAATCTCTGTCGTCTGTTTTTTGTCGTAAGCAGGGATGACCTTGGGAAATACGAAGTAGTTAGCGAGAAGGGGGATATCACATGAAAGAACGCATCGTTATTGGGGCGGGACCGTATCATAATAATCCAGGATGGTATCATACACAGGAAGATGAGCTGAATCTGCTCAATTGGTCTGATTGGGAGACATTGTGTTCGAGCGACACGTTGCAAGCAATTCTTGCCGAGCATGTCTGGGAGCATTTGACGCTCGAAGAAGGAAAGGAAGCAGCACGGCACTGTTACGCCTATCTTGAGCAAGGGGGTTACGTCCGCTGTGCAGTCCCGGACGGTTATTTTCGGGATGACGCCTACCAAACAATCGTTCAAGTCGGTGGTCCGGGTCCTGCTGACCATCCAGCAGCGAGTCACAAAATCGTCTATACGTATGAAACGCTACAGAACGTATTTGAAGAAGCTGGATTTCAAGTACGACTACTTGAATATTACGATGAGAACGGAGTATTTCATCAAGCGGACTGGAAAGGTACAGACGGTATCATTTTCAGGTCGAAACGATATGATCCTCGGAATACAGAACAGATGAAATTTCCTTCGTTAATTCTTGATGCGATAAAACCGAATGTCTAATTGTCAAAAGACCATCTAACACACATACGTCAGATGGTCTTTTGACTAAAGTCCATGTTCTTCTTTCAAGTGATCGACATACTGTTTTGCTTCGAGTAAGGAGAAGCCGAGTGATTCCCGAACCCGTTTGACGGCTTCGACCATTTTGCCTTCTTTGAGCAACTGAACCAGTTCGACTTGTAAGGCTGCCTCTTCTAAAGACACCTCATTTAGACCGAGATGTTCCTCGATGCGTTGTAATTTCTTTAGAATGGTTTGTTGACGGCGTTTTGCTTCGTCCGCTTTTTGCGATAAGGACATCCACTTTTTGCGATAAGGACATCCAGATGAAGAATAATACGATCAGTGGTGCGAACGTGACGACAGAATCCATAGTGAACACCTTCCTTTGTTCCACCGTACCATAGGAAAACATCCATAACAAATAGTGGAAAATGATATGGAAATTGATTATGCTGATATAGTGGAAAATAAAGGGTTAATATGGAAAGGAGATAAATGTAGTGGACAATGTGATAGTGACATTTTTGCCGTTTCTGATTCAAGTCGGACTGCTCATGGTGCTGTTCTTCTTCGGAACGTTTGGTCTGTTTTTCTTCGTTAAACGCAATTCGTATCACGGCAGTCGTTATTATCGATTAACACGAGAGCCGTTTTTGCGGATCGTCCGTGATAAAGGAAAATGGGGCGAGTACTTGACGACACGTCAACTCGACCAAGTATCAGGATACGGAACTTATGTGTTTAATACATACTTACCGCGAGCGCGGGGCGAAGGTACGACGGAGATTGACGTAACATTCATTCATGAAAGTGGCATCTACGTGCTCGAATCGAAAAACTATAGTGGCTGGATTTTCGGTCGTGAGCAGGATCGTCAATGGACGCAGCAATTCCAGAATCGCTTTAAACAACGATTCTATAATCCGATCAAACAAAATGAAGGACATCTCAAAAGCATGCAACGCTTTTTGGAGGGGACAGATCCTGCGCTCTTCCATTCATTGATTGTCTTCAGCGAGCGGTGTGAACTGAAAAAAATCACGGTCGATTCGGCGCATGTTCGTGTCTTGAAACGAAACGTCTTACGTAAAACGATTGAGCGACTCGCGACTGAAAAACCATTGACGCCGAGTCAGGTGGATGCGATTGCTGGAAAACTCGGCGTGCATTCACAAGTCGATCGTGCTACACAGCAGGCGCATATCGAAGGAATCCGTCAACGACAGGCTAAATGAAGTCGTTGACGTGATGTCTCTCATTCCGTTATAGTGAATAAATAATAAGTAGTGCAACTATATGGAGATGATGGGATGAAGGAATCAGAATGGTCGCTTGGGATGCAACTATCCCGCAGTTATTATGCGTTCAAACGTGCCGCTGCTAAACGGATGGAAGCGTTCGGTCTAACGCCAGAACAGTTTTCTGTCCTAAGTGAACTTGCTAAACAAGATGGTGTTTCGCAAAAACAACTGGCACTCGTGACGGAACGTGATCAGACGACGATTGGTAAGATTCTCGATAAACTTGGTAAAAAGGAATTAATCGTTCGGACACCCGATCCAAGGGACCGGCGAGCCGTTCTCCTTTTGATGACGCGTGAAGGACGCGACATCGTCGATCGTTTCGGTCCAGAGCTCGATCAGTTACAACTCGAAGCGTTCCGTGGACTATCGCGACAGCAAATCGAACAATTAAAGGAAACACTCGAGACCATTCACCGGAATGTGACGTGAATGGTTTTCCTTCGGATATATAGTTGCACATGATATTATAAGTAATGCATATAAAAAGGAGATAGAAAGATGAAAGCATGGAAAGATGTCTGGTCAATGACACAAACGAAAGTTGGACTCGTCTTCGCAATCGTCGTCCCGCTCTTGTTCCTCGTCGTCTGGATGACCGGTTACCAAGGCACGACGGAACGGCTTGATCAATTAAATGTCGGGGTTGTCGGTGAAGTGAACGATCCGTTCGTCAAATCACTAAAGGAAGCACCATTTACGGTTCAAGCGGTGGCGACGGAAGCGAAAGGGTTGGAAGCACTCGATGCCAATGTAGTCGATCTCGTCTTACAAAAAGATGATGCAACGCGTCAACTGACGGCACACGTCAGTCAGACGAATGCCGAATTCGCGAACGCGATTCTCGAGCGGGCGACAGAAACGATCGGTAAACAGTTAAATGGCGAACCGACGTTCACGACGTCGATCGTCACGGAACATGCCGTTTCAGATTTTGCCTTATCGATGCTGCCGCTCGTCCTCGGTTTCGTCATCTATATTGCGACGATGACGATGGGGATTCAATTCAACCTTGTAAGCACGATCTTAAGTAAGCGTCATTCGATCTGGTCCCTATTTTGGAGTCGCCAACTGTTGCACGGGATCGTCCTTCTGGTCGTTCCATTACTGCTCGTTTCCGTGGCACATGTATTAACGGACATCACGACACCGTTCATCAAACTGTGGGCGTTCGAACTCCTCGTTGTTGCGACCTGTATCGCTGTCACGCAGATGAACTTTGCGATATTTGGACCGATTGCGCCGCTCGTCAACGTCGCATTGATTCCGTTCCAGTTGATGACTGCCGGAAACATCGTGCCGGCGAAGATGCTGGCACCGTTTTATCAATCGCTTGGAACGTTCCTGCCCGTTCCGAATGCAGTCTCCGGTTTCAGCCGTCTGCTGTTCATGGATGGTTCAGTAGGACCACAGGTGCTTCATTTATCACTGCTTTGTGTAAGTAGCTTCATGTTGACGTTCCTTTTTCTCTATTGGAAAGAGGTACGGGTAAAAAGTAATCGGTTAGTTGAAAACAGTTAATTTCTAAAAGAGAAAAGTAATGTGACTACAAGATCGTCCACCAATGTAGCGGACGATCTTTTTTTATTCCACAGCAAAAAGTGAGGGAGAACGTCTTATTATCTGTGAGCTTGATAAAAAGTTTCTAAAAAGGGGTTGCATAACCGAAGTGTTATATAATATTGTGGTTATATGAAAAAGGGGGCATTCTAATATGTCAAAGCCGATAATTTATTTTTTATGTACAGGGAATTCATGTCGTAGTCAGATCGCTGAAGGTTGGGCTAAACGATACCTGAAGGATTGGGATGTCTATTCAGCAGGTATTGAACAACATGGATTAAATCCAAAGGCAGTTCGTGTCATGCAAGAACAGGGCATTGATATTTCCAAACAAACTTCCGACCTGATCGATCCAGAATTACTAAAGCAGGCGACGATTGTCGTCACATTATGTGGTGATGCCCGTGATAATTGTCCTGTCCTCTCACCGAATGTCCGTCATGAGCACTGGGGGTTTGATGATCCAGCACGTGCGACAGGATCAGAAGAGGAGAAATGGAGCGTCTTCCAACGTGTCTGTGAACAAATCAAGAAACGGATCGAACGATTTGCAAAAGAGGAAACGACTGTCTGATACGAAAGGAGAGTATTTTCGTGATTGAAACCACAAATCGTGTTGAAGAGATGAGTCAATTCTTAAAGCTACTTAGCGACGGAACACGTCTTGAAATTTTACGAAGGCTGTACGTCCGTGAACATTGTGTCTGTGATTTCGTCGAGATGTTTGATATCTCACAACCCGCAATCAGTCGCCATTTGAAGTTATTACGTCAATCACAAATCATTTTAGAGCGACGTGAACGACAATGGATACATTTTCGAATCAACCCGAACCATCCTCAATATGATTTACTATTGACTATTTTGAATGCGATGGAGTTGCCGTCGATTCCAGCAAAAAATTGCTGAATTAGCCGCGTTAAAAAAAGGGAAACCTCCCTTGTGGATTATATAACGAAAACGTTATATATTTTATAACCATTTAGTTATATAGAGGAGTAGATTATGATGAAAATGAAAATGAAAAAGATTGAAATCTATGATCCGGCGATGTGTTGTCCGACCGGTTTATGTGGACCGTCGATTGATCCTGAATTAACACGGATATCGATGGTGGTCCACGCTTTAAAACAAGAAGGTTATCCGATAGAACGATTCAACTTAGCAAATGAGCCAACGGCGTTCGTTACGAATAATCTCATCAAAGAGGCCATTGCGGAGGGTGTTGATATCTTACCAATCACTCTCGTGGATGGTGCCATCGTTCGTCGCCATGGTTACTTATCTAATGCGGAATTCGCAAAATTAACGGGTTTAGATGAAAAAAGATTCGCTGTCGAAGATGAACGGAAACCAAAAATTCGCCTGACATTAAAGTAAGGACGTGACGAGAATGGAACCGCTAACGTTAGAAGGACTGCATTTGACGCGATATTTGTTTTTGACTGGCAAAGGTGGAGTTGGAAAGACGTCGACTGCCTCGCTTCTCGCCGTCGAACTTGCAGATACCGGAAAAGAAGTGTTGCTTGTCTCGACAGATCCGGCGAGTAATCTACAGGATGTCTTCAAAATGAAGCTAACAGAAGAACCGACCGCTGTTCCTGGTGTTGATCACTTACACGTTGCGAATTTTGATCCGGAACAAGCAGCTGAAGCATACAAAGAAACGGTCGTTGGTCCTTATCGGGGAATTTTACCGGATAACGCAATACGTTCCATGGAAGAACAATTATCTGGTGCCTGCACTGTCGAAATTGCGGCTTTTGATCAATTTACAGGATTACTGGCGGCGCCTGAAGCTGAAAAAACATATGACCATATCATCTTTGATACGGCACCGACGGGACATACATTACGTTTACTCAGTTTGCCGAATGCATGGAATGTTTATTTGGATGAAAATACGACGGGTACATCGTGTCTTGGTCCACTTGCGGGTTTAAATGAAAAAAAGTCGCAGTATGAACAAGCAATGACACTATTGGAAAATCCGGCGGAGACAACGTTAATACTAGTCGCTCGGGCGGAACCCGTGACGCTGATGGAAGCGGCTCACGCATATAAGGAACTAAAAGCCATCGGCATTCAAAACGCACGTTTAGTCGTCAATGGTATATTGCCAATGACAGTCAGTCCAGATATGTATTATCAAGCTTTCTTACGTCGACAAAAAGAGGCGCTTGATACATTGCCAGCAATCTTTTTACATGATGTTCCAGTGTTTAGCTTACCTTATGCCACTTCGAGTTTGATTGGAGTCGATCAGCTTCGTAACTGGTTGAAAGAAACAAATTATCCAGATCTGACAGTAGAACGTAAGCAACTCGATCTACCCTCTTTATCTCATCTAGTCGAACAACTAGAAGTTGCCGGTCCCGGCGTCGTTATGACGATGGGGAAAGGCGGGGTAGGGAAAACGACAATGGCATCCATGCTTGCAATTTCCTTGTCAGAACGTGGACACGATGTTCTTTTGACGACAACAGATCCTGCTGCCCATCTTGAATTAACAATTGAAACAAACCAAAATCCGCGTCTTGAGATCAGTAAAATTGATCCAAAGATCGAAATCAATCGTTATAGGGAACAAGTGTATGCAGCGGCAGGTAACCTAACAGAGGAAGCGCATGCTTTATTAGAGGAAGATTTGAAGTCTCCTTGTACGGAAGAAATTGCGGTCTTTCGTGCCTTTGCCGATACCGTTGCGCAAGCAAAGGATCGTTACGTCATCATTGATACGGCACCGACGGGTCATACGTTGCTATTACTTGATGCAACGGAAAGTTACCATCAAGAAATGGAACGGGCGACAGGTGAAGTACCAGAATCAATCAAAACATTGCTACCGCAACTACGTGACGAAAAGAAAACACATGTCATCATTACGACACTTGCAGAGGCAACACCCGTTTTTGAGGCCAATCGGTTACAAGAGGACTTACGACGCGCCGGAATTGAACCAATGGCATGGATTATCAATCAATCGTTCGCCGCAACGGCTACACGTGATCCGATTTTAAGTCATAAAGCAGAATCAGAACGTGTTTGGTTGGAAGAAGTCGGTCGTCTAAGTCGACAGTTGGCTGTCGTCGCATGGCAACCCCGACCGGTCTCAGGATACGAACAATTACTCACACTTTCGAAAGGATGAACACTATGCACATTACACCCGAAGCAGTTACGTACTTAAAAGAACAAGTCGAGCATGAACAAGCACCTGGCATCCGTTTATATCAATCCGGACAAGGATGTTGTGGACCGAGTTTCGGACTTGGATTCGGTATAGGTGAAGACGGTGATCAAGTGAAAGACTTTGATGGCTTATTACTTGCGATTGATCGTGATTTGGAGAGCGTCAGTGAAAATATTACGCTTGCGTTGGAAGAAACACCTGAAGGACAGCAAATCGTTCTTCTTGGAGCATCAAATTGTTAATCGGTAAAAACGAAATTTAATACAGAAATGAAGTGAACGCATTGACCGGTACACATTTACTAGCGATCGGAATTTTTCTGATCACCTTATTCTTAATCATCAAACAACCGAAAGGACTCGGCATCGGCTATTCGGCGATGGGCATGGCGCTGATTGCACTATTAACGGGAGTCGTGAACCTCGATGACGTCTCGACGGTCTGGGGTATCATCTGGAATGCCACCTTTACCTTCATCGCCCTCATCATCATCTCGTTGATCCTCGATGAGATCGGATTCTTTGAATGGGCAGCCCTGCATATGGCACGGATCGCAAAAGGGGGCGGTGTCAAACTATTCGTGTATATGACATTGCTCGGTGCAGTCGTTGCGGCGTTATTCGCAAACGATGGAGCGGCGTTGATCCTGACGCCGATTGTCCTCGCGATGGTACGTCACTTGAAACTGCCAGATTACGTCGTATTAGCGTATGTATTTGCTTCCGGCTTCATCGCTGATACGGCAAGCTTACCATTCGTCGTCTCGAACCTCGTCAACATCGTCTCAGCAGACTTCTTTGACATCGGCTTTACAGAGTATGCGTCACGAATGGTATTCGTCAATTTCTTTTCTGTCATCGGCAGTCTAATCGTCTTATATCTGTATTTCCGTAAAAGTATTCCGAAGAATTATGACGTCGCGCAGCTCGTCGTACCCGCGACAGCGATCAAGGACCAGCGGATGTTTAAGCTATCATGGTTCGTTCTCATCTTGCTTGTCGTCGGATACTTTACGAGTGACGTCATTGGCATTCCTGTCAGTCTTGTCGCTGGAGTCATCGCTTTGTTCTTCTTGTTGATGGCACGCCGTTCACCGAGCGTACCGACGAAAAAGGTCATCGGTGGTGCTCCATGGGCGATCGTTTTCTTCTCGCTTGGGATGTATATCGTCGTATATGGTCTGCAAAATGCCGGATTGACACAAGTACTCGCGGACATCATTGATGGCTTTGCGACGAATCTAGCAGCTGCGACATTTGGTATGGGCTTCTTAGCAGCCATCTTGTCGTCGATCATGAATAACATGCCGACCGTCATGATCGATGCCCTTGCGATTGATTTAAGTCAGGCAACCGGAACGATTCGAGAAGCACTCATCTATGCGAATGTCATCGGTTCCGATCTTGGACCGAAGATTACGCCGATTGGTAGTCTAGCGACATTACTATGGCTCCATGTACTTCGGACGAAAGGCGTGAAGATTGGCTGGGGACAATACTTTAAGATTGGTACGATCCTGACGATTCCGACACTTGCCATCACATTGCTTGGCTTGTATATCAGCTTGATACTTTATTGATTTTGAGGAGGAACTAGATATGAAATTAATGATTATTGGTTCGGTTGCTGCCGGAACATCGGTTGGAGCAAAAGCACGTCGTAACAGTGAAGAGATGCAAATCACGATTTATGACCGCGATCAAGATATCTCTTATTCGGGTTGTGGGATTCCTTACTTCGTTGGGGGAGAAATCGCTGATATCGATGAATTGACACCACGAGATGCTGCTTTCTTTAAAAAGCGGTATAACATTGATATTCATACACAACACGAAGTCGAATCGATTGATCATGCGACAAAAACAGCGACGATCGTCAATCTTCTGACGGGTGATCGGTTCACGGACACGTATGATACGTTAGTGCTCGCAACCGGTGCGTCAAGTATCGTTCCGCCACTACCAGGTGTCGAGCAGGAGAATGTCTTTACCGTTCGAAATGTCCGTAATGCCGATGCGATCCGGTCCTACATTGACGCCCATGATCCGAAGACGGCAACGATCGTCGGCGGAGGATTCATCGGTCTTGAGATGGCTGAGCAATTGACGTACCGGGGCATTCAAGTCACGCTCGTCGAACGCTTGCCGCAAGTCATGCCGCCGCTTGATCGCGATATGGCAGAACGCGTAGCCGATCATCTAAAAGATAAAGGGGTATCCCTTTTGCTCGGTGAATCAGTGACAGCGTTCAACGGAGAAGAATGCGTTTCTGAAGTCGCGCTTGAGAGTGGAAAAACGATCGAGACGGATCTCGTCATTCTGTCCGTTGGCGTTAAACCAAACACGAATCTTGCGAAGCAGATTGGCGTAGAACTTGGTAAAACAGGCGCGATTGCAGTCAACCGTAAAATGCAGACGAATGTAGCGGATGTTTACGCAGTCGGCGACGTCGCGGAGAGTTTCTCTGTCATCACGGGTGAAGCACTTTATCGTCCGCTTGGGTCCACCGCGAACAAGATGGGACGGATTGCTGGTATGGTCATTACCGGAGAAGAAGCGGAGCACCGTGGTATTTTAGGAACGGGTATCTTCAAAGCCTTCGATTTGACTGTCGCTCAAACGGGTTTGACGGAAAAAGAAGCGCGTGAATCAGGGTATGACATTGAAGTACTGCATAATATCAAACCAGATCGTCCAGAATACATGGGCGGTAAAGAGATGACGATTAAAGCGATTGCCGATCGAGCAACAGGACGAGTCCTCGGAGCTCAGATCGTTGGTCCGCAAGGTGTCGATAAACGGATTGATGTCCTAGCGACAGCGATTACCTTTAAAGCGAAAGCGGAAGACTTGTTCCATCTCGATTTAGCTTACGCTCCACCGTTCGCGACGACAAAGGATCCAGTTCTTTACACGGGGATGGCGCTTGATAATGCCATCAAAAAAACAGCGCGTTTGATGACGCCGAATGAATTGATCGATCAAGTCGCAAGTGGAAAGGCGTTCCAAATCATCGATACACGCTCAAAAGCACAATTCGAGAAAAATCATGTTGATGGAGCGATTCATATTCCACTCGGTGAACTGCGGACACGGGCGAAGGAATTAGATCCGACATTGCCGACGATTGTCTATTGTAATAAAGGGGTAACCGGTAATGCAGCGCAAAATGTCTTGAAAAATCTTGGTTTTACGGATGTTTGCAACTTATCAGGTGGTAACAAGAACTATCAACATATCAAAAAGTGCTTATCATAATCTTGCACCATGTAACGTACCGACCCTGTTGGTTTAGGGGGCGGTACGTTTTTTTTGTTGCTAATTCAGTTAAAATAGGATATTTTTAGTATATCGGTAAGCGATATAACGGAAGACGTAGTAAGGGGTGTGGAAATGGCACGTACGGATCAAGCGACAGCATTGACAGAAGCCGTCTATTATATTTTGCTTTCGCTCCAACAACCCCGTCATGGCTATGGCATCATGCAATTCGTCCAGGAATTGAGCAACAACCGGGTCAAGTTAGCTGCCGGGACGTTGTACGGCGCACTCAGCAGTCTAGTCGATAAAGGCTGGATTGAAGCCATCGAGCAAGAAGCAGGGCGAAAGAAAGAGTACATCATGACGAATCAGGGGCGAGAGAGATTACAGGTAGAGCTAGATCGACTAAAAGAACTCGTGCGACATGGACAAGAAACGATGGGAGTGAGTCAAGATGAACAGTAAAACGGTCTATCGCTTTTATGCTGATTACGCGAAAGAAGAAGTATGGTTAAACGAGATGGCAAACAAAGGCTGGTACCTACAGAAGTTTCGACTCGGACGTTATGTATTCGTTGAAGGCGAACCTAACAGGTATACGTATCGAATCGAATTGTTAGAAAACATGCCAAAGCATCCGAAGTCGCAGGAATACTTTGAGTTTTTAGAAGAGATGGATATTGAAGTCGTCGATACATCGTTCCGCTGGGTCTTTTTAAGAAAACGGACCTCAGATGAACCGTTTCATATGTACTCTGATTTTGATTCACAGATCCATCACGAACATCGGATTTTACAGCTTTATAAAGTCGTTTTTTTGGTTAATATCATCGCAGTACTCATTAACTTGTTTAATCCGATTACCGACCAGATGATCTGGTTCAATCTCGCGATCGTGACGGGTCTATCATTCGTGATGCAACGCCATGAACGTAAAATTCAAACGTTACGTGGATTGCGTACCATTGCAGAGCAAGATTAAATTCATAGAAACTGATTTCTAAATCCCTCACGTTGCTAAAATGAACGTAAGGGATTTTTGACGTATTCAGAATTCAAAATAAAAGTTTGTAAAGTGGGTCAATTCGTCTAACAGTCTTGTAAGAAAGACCAAATATAACGATTTAACATTGTATAACTAAAGAGAAGGAATGATATCAATCAATGAGTCGAGGAGTAATGAATAGAATGGATAAGCTTATCCGAAATAAGTGGAAATATTTTAGTCTAGTATGTCTTGTAAGTGGAAGTATCCTTTTAGCAATTTTTCTGAAAGTGCAACAGAATCGAGCAACCGCAAATGTTCTACCACGTTCTTCGATTACAGCAATTGATTTCAGTCCTCAAAAAGATACCGTGATGTTAGTTTACCCAGGACAGGTGCAAGGAAAAACGAATGATCCTGAACTTGCCTACAGTTCGATTGTCACGATCAACATGAAAGGAAAGGTAGTAAACGAACGACAGGTCAATGATCCTGGAGTTACGAACATGACGCTTGTGCAAAAACCGAGTACGCCGAATGTGTTGTATGCCTCTGGCGAAGGATATCCGAATCACTTCCATACATTTGATTTTACGAAACGACGGTTTGTTCAACATAATGTGACGTATTTCAAGCACGATCCCATGATGGAATCGATCAAACACTTTGGGACGGACACATGGTTCAAGACATTGAATTCATACAAAACTGGTACGCAACGATCGTCTCAAGGAAAAGGCTTTTCGCAAACTTTTTCTAATTTTGATACAAAAGAAAACTATGAGACACCTGCGCGATTCGAACCAGGAAATTCGATGATGATTGAACTAGAGCATCATTTAGCTTATGCCAGTATTGGAAGCGAAAATGAACAAGAAGAAAAAGCAGCGATGATCTTCTTGGATAAACAGACTAAAAAACCGACTGTATATCGTAAGGGGGAAGAACCGTATGCTTACTCAGCACTTTATGGAAAGGATGATACGGCATACTTCGCTAGTACAGGTGGCTGGATGATTCGAATCAATGAGGCAGGTGAACAAACCGAGCGGTACTATCCGTTTCTTCAGAATACGAATTTTGATAGTACTGATCCGATTCGAATGATTGATGCATCACAAGGGATTCAAGTCGTCCAGCAATCCTCGCGTGATAATCAAAATCGGGATCGCCAAGTCTTAGTCAAATGGACGTTCGGTAAAGCGTTCTCGGTTCAGGAAATCAAACCGAAATTTTGGGAAGCAGACAAATGGTACAAGTACTTATACATTCATCCCAAGACAAAAAAATCATACTTCATCGAATTTGACCCTGAAAAACCGGATAAAGGGAAGCTGCTTATTACGAATCAAAAATATGAGTTACTTCACGAGATTCCGGTTGCAGGGCCGAGTGGAATCGACTTTGTGATCGAATGAGGTAAGGAGAGGAAGATATTTTGAATTGTATCGAACGATTTGAATTTGAGTTTGAGGAAAAAGCGGGAGAACGACTTCCACTCTTTACTTATCTAGAGCAACAGCAAGCAGAGTGGACTTCTTTACAAGTTGATGAAGCGCGTGAGGGAATCTTTCACGTAAGTATGTGGATTAGTGGAGAAAAGATTTCCTGGTCATATGACGTGCGAGAACGGGATGAAGCAACTCAAGCATTTCGGTTTGGTATTTTCGTACAACGCTGGAAAAACATCTGGGAATGGTATCAGCAACGTCACTTGATTAGCGGAAACACATTTGGGATTCATCAAACACTAGCCGACTCCGTCAGGACCTCGGCAAAATCTAAAGAGCATTTGGAATGGGCATTGAACGAGCTTGCTGGCTACGATGCGGAAGGACTACTCTTTTATTTTGGTCCCGGACCGTGGAACGACTTTCAGAACGCGGATGATGAGCTGGATATGTTTCTTGAGTTCGATGAGATCAACACAAAAGAGAAGATGCGTACGGAAGGGCTGTATTTTGATCACGATACCCAGCGCTGGATCGATATTCGGGCGTCGTTACCCGTCATTGGTGAGACGATGCTCGTGATGTATCGCCAATTATACGAATGATTCATTTGATCAAAAAAAGCTCACGTCTCGGAAATTGAGACGTGAGCTTTTGGATTAGAACAACTCGTTGATTGGTGTGTCACCTTCAAGCAGTGTGACGACTTGCTTCGACGCTTTGTCGTGACCGATTGCAGCTAAAATGACGCGTGCAACATCCTCACGCGGAATTTTTTTAGTCGCTTGCTCGGACGGATCCGTCGTGACGTTTCCTGTTCCGGCTTCATCTGATAGTCCGCCTGGGCGAAGAATCGTGTAGTTGAGTGACGATTCCTTCAGGACACGATCCGCGTAGCGTTTTGCAATGTAATACGGCTTCATGCTGTCGGACCATGTTTCCGGCGAATCGGCATTTAAGGCACTGACCATGATGAACTGTTTCGCATTGATTGCTTCCGCTGCTTCAATCGATTTGACGGCCCCGTCGAAATCAATCAGCATCGTCTTGTCGGCTCCAGTATGACCACCTGATCCTGCGGTAAAGATGATGACATCTGCCCCTTGTAATGCTTCCGTGATTGTTGCGACGTCGTCTTCAAGATCGAGATGGACCGGTGTATGACCGAGTTTCTCAAAATCACTGAACTGGTCCTTGGAACGTAATCCTACTTTGACATCGTGCTCCGAATCCTGCAGTAAGCGAGCAGCCTGACGACCTACTTTTCCATTTGCACCAATGATGAAAATCTGACTCATGTTCCATTCCTCCATTTCACGATTTGATGATTCTGTATCAGTATGGAAAAGACGAGGCAATTCTGTAAAGGGAGACGACTTATAGAACTGTAACCGTCATCAAAACATCTTTTTAATGCTTTTATGCATAAAATCGTCAAATTATCTTGAAATCACGTGTAAGTGTGGTAGGATAATGACTATTACCCACACCGAAAATCATTTGGGTTAAATTGTAGCAATATTCGGTGAATGGGCAACGACGAAACAGAAAGGAGAGATACGATGAGAAAGAAACCATGGCTATTAGCTGGACTTGTTTTGACAGGCATTGCTGCTTGGATGATCTGGAACCAACAGACAGATGCCGAAGCACATGACATCTTCGAAGACCAAAAACTGGTCGTCGGAACGACGGGGGATTATAAACCCTTTACATACTGGAACGAGGAACAAAATCGTTATCAAGGCTTTGATATCGATGTCATCCAAGCGTTTGCGAAAGCAGCGGATCTTGATGTGACGTTCGTCAAGACGACATGGCCGACATTATCGGAGGATACGAAATCAGGCAAGTTTGATATCGCTGTCGGTGGCATCACGAAAAAAGTCGAGCGCGAGGTCGTCGGAGACTTTACATCGTCGTATTTCTCCTTTCAAAAAGCTCCGCTCGTAAAGAAAGAAGATGTCAAACGCTTGAATTCACTCGCAACGATTAATCATCCATCCGTCAAAATTGGTGTCAATCCGGGTGGGACGAACGAGGCGTTCGTGAAGAAGTATTTTCCAAAGGCGGATGTGACCGTCTTTGAAAACAATTTAGACATTCCAAAAGCTGTCCAAAGCGGTCAAGTCGACGTCATGGTGACAGACGATATCGAGGCATTGCACTATGCAACCGAACTCGATCTTGCGGTGCCGAAACTGACAGAGGCGTGGGAACCAGCCGAGATGGCGTATTTGATGAAACCAGGACAAAAGCAGCTTGGAGACGTCTTCCACGTCTGGATTGAAAGTGCAGAGGGGCAAGAACAAGTTCAAAAATTGAAGAAAAAATGGAACATCGTCTCGACGCGTGAGACGGTCGGAGCGAAAGGAGCGGGAGCACATGAGTAAATGGGGATGGATCGTTGTCGGAGGTGGCGTCCTGTTTGCGAGCTTACTGACGCTATGGCAATCGGAGCAACCACGACGTGTACAAGCGAAGAACGTCTTTGCGACGAAAAAAATCGTCGTCGGAACGACTGGGGATTACAAACCATTCACGTACTTGAACCGGAAGACGAACGAGTACGAAGGATTCGATATCGAAGTGATCCGTTCTTTCGCGAAGACGACCGGTATCGACGTCGAATTCGTTCCAACAACATGGCCGACGCTGTCGGCTGATCTCGCAAGTGGCAAATTCGATATGGTCGTCGGTGGTGTGACGAAGAATATTGAGCGCGAGATCATCGGTGATTTCACGTCGAGTTACCTGTCATTCCAGAAGACACCGCTCGTCCGTAAAGAAGATGCTGAACGCTTCGCTTCGATCGAACAGATCAATCGTCCAGACGTCACGATTGGTCTAAACCCAGGCGGAACGAATGAACAGTTCGTCCGCAAGACGTTCACAAAAGCGAAGATTGTCATGTATGAGCAAAACCTCGACATCCCGCATGCGGTCGCGTCAGGCGAAGTCGATGTCATGATCACTGATACGGTCGAGGCAATTCATTATGAAGCACTCGATCAACGACTCGCAGCACCGACGATTCAGGAAAAATGGATTCCGGCGGAAAAGAGTTATCTTGTTCGAGAGTCAGAAGGGGACGTCGTCGATGTTTTTAACCTCTGGATGCAGTCATACGAAGGACAGGAAGAGATGGAGCAATTAAAAGAGAAATGGCAAGTAGCGTCGTAAGTGGATCGTGTCTCCTAACAACAGGAGGCACGATTTTTTAATGACAGGAATTTGATGGGAAAAGGCGAACAAGTATGTAGAAGCAAACCAGGAGGAAACCGATATGCTGAAAAAGGGAACATCGAAACAATGGCTCATCATGACCGCTCTTTTTGCCTGTGTCACTTACGCATGGATTGTCATCGGAGAGTCATGGATTAACCCTACGTTGTTATTCGCAGGAGCGATTGTACTTGCGAGTGGTGCGGTGCTCTCGTTTAGTCTCTCGTTAGCTCGAGCCGTTCGTTTGAAAGGATTTGGGTTTACTGTGATGATGGTATCAATCGTTACGACGCTCTTAGTGTCTGCTGGTGTCGTCTATGGTGTATACCAGATTGTAGCGTAATAGTTAAAGCTTCAATCAAGGCACCGATTCAGGTGTCTTTTTTGATTCGCGAACAGAAAAAACGGGAAAATCTTGGACATGACTTTGAATTCGAGGAAAGAAGGAATGAAGATGATTCATGTCGAGAACTTGACGAAGACGTACGATGGAAAGGATGTCGTCAAAGGGATCTCGTTCGACGTACAGGCAGGGGAGATTTTTGCCTTTCTTGGACCGAACGGTGCTGGGAAATCGACGACCGTTCAGATGTTAACGACGCTGATTCCGATTTCCGGTGGTCGAGCGACGATACAAGAATTCGATGTCGTCAAACAAGAAAAACAAGTCCGCTTGCAAATTGGGGTCGCCTTACAAGATACCGGCATCGATGAAGATTTGACCGGGCTTGAATTACTCGTCCTACAAGGAAAATTGTTCGGATTAAGTCAGACGGAAGCAAAAATACGGGCAGAGGAATTGCTACGACTCGTCGGACTCGATCAGGACGGACAACGACGGTCTGGCACTTACTCCGGTGGGATGAAACGACGGCTTGATCTCGCCTTGACGCTCGTCCATCAACCAACCGTTCTGTTTCTCGATGAACCGACGACCGGGCTAGACCCTGCGAGCCGTCTGCAAATTTGGAACGAGGTCCGGCGATTAAATGAAGAGTTCGGCACGACGATCTTTTTGACGACACAATACTTGGAAGAAGCCGATCAGCTGGCAGACCGGATTGCGATCATCAACGAAGGGCAATTGATTGCCGAAGGAACGGCAGCAGAACTGAAGGCAGCAAACGGAGAGGAACGAATCGAGTTGACGCTTACTGAAAAAGAGGATGAGCGAATCGTCTTAGAGACATTTACTGGTCGTCAGGAAAAAGATCGTCTAATCATTCCATCGCATGGAACGGAGACATTACGCGCTGTTGTCCGCTTTCTTGACGAACGGAAGATGGTCGCTACGTCACTCGTCGTCAAACAACCATCACTTGATGATGTCTTCATTCGTTTGACGGGGCAAGCCTATAAGGAGGAATCGTGACATGATACGAGAAACATGGTTTTTGATGCGGCGGAGTCTCCTCGTGACGTTACGCAATCCTTTCTCCTTTATCCCGAACTTAATCATTAGTGTCTTTTTCCTACTCGTCTATACGAGTGGTCTTTCTGGCATCTCGAACTTACCTCAATTCGATGGTGTCGATTATTTAAACTTCATTCTGCCTGTCTCAATCGTCTCGGGTGCTGTCGGAGGAGCAGGGGGTGCTGGTCAAGCGCTCGTCAAGGACATCGAGAGCGGTTATTTTGCTCGACTCTTATTGACACCGGTCTCACGAACCGCAATTGTTCTCGGACCGATGTTAGCTGGTATGTTGCAATTATTCGTCCAAACGTTATTGATTTTCGGAATGGCTTTTTTGCTCGGTCTATCGATTCCAGTGGGGATCAGCGGCTTTTTCTTGACGATTTTACTCGCGCTCGGATTCGGACTTGCCTTTGCTGGTTACTCGGTCGGTGTTGCCTTGAAGACTCGTAACGCACAAGCGGCACAAGCTGGAACACTCTTATTCTTCCCATTGATTTTCCTATCGACGACGTTCGTACCGAAAGATTTGATTGAGGCCGAGTGGCTCAAGATTGCTGCGACAATCAATCCGACGACCTATATCATGGAAGGGATGCGCAGTGTGTTAACTCGTCCGGACATCGATTGGTCCGTTTACTGGCAAGGTTTGATTGTAGCTGCTGTTCTCAGTATCGCAATGGTGATCTTTGCTGCGTTGAACGCACGAGGGGCACTGAAAAAGTAAAATGGACCCGCTTTTAAACGGGTCCATTTCGTGCGGCTATCTAATTAAGGGTCTTATTTTAAATCGCGTTTTTCTTCCTCTTCTTTCGACGATTTACTTTTTGCTTCGAACTCAGAACGTGTCATGACATCTTCGACATGCATGTTGATTTCGATGACATCGAGTCCTGTCATATCATGGACTGATTTTTTGATTTTCGTTACAGCGTCTTGGAAGATCGATGGAATGTTTTTACCGTATTCGACGATGACTTTTAAATCGAGTGCGACTTGTCGTTCGCCGACTTCTGCGTCGATTCCTTTTGTGATGTCTTCTGAGCTACGGAAGCGGTCTGTCAACCCACTCATGAAGCCACCGCTCATTGAAAGGATTCCTTTGACATCATTTGATGCAATACCAGCAATTTTTTTGATGACTTGATCTTCGAATGTGAGTTTGTTTTCGCGTACTACTTCGTTTTCGTTTTGTTTCGTGTTGATTTCGTTAGCCATGAGAAATCTCTCCTTTTAATGTTTGTTAACTGATTTTTTACTGTTCTTTACGTTCAGTCCCGTTGAAAGAACTGAATCCATCCCTCGACATCAAGGGCATTGTCTCGCCATTGACCAATCAAGAAACCGATTGTTGCGAACACGATGATTAACAACGTTGGTCCAAAACCGATCGTCAAGAACAAGATGGCGAGGATTAGTCCGACTAGTCCACCGAGTAGTCGGTAGCGATACGGACGAAGTGCTTCGCTCGTTTTCATGATCTTCCTCCTCCCTTGTCTTAGACGACACGTTCAGACGTTTTTGTCTTCGTGTCGCTAATACGGACACGTGTTTTTGTGACGGGCAGTTCAAGTAATGATTCGACTGCATGTTTGGCACGTTCTTGAATGTCTTTCCCGATTGTTGGTAATCCTTCTTGACCAAAGACCGAGCAGTCGACTTCGAGAGCGACTGTCTCTTTTTTCGAGTGGATGTCCGCGTTCACGCGTGGGGATCGAACCCCGTTGATGCCGCGGATCGACTCAAGTGCCGTTCGTTCGATCGTCTGTTTTGAGATCGTGATATTGCCGTCACCGGTTTGGATCAGAAGGCGTTGTCCTTTAGACCGGCTAAGCAGTCCAGTGAATAATAGAATGACAAATACGAATGCTAGGAAGCCACCAAGCGATAAAATCGTGTAGCTGTACCATTGTTGATCTTGCCACTGTTCAATCAGAGGACTGAGGCGTGGAACATCATAAACGCCGAGTACAAGAAGACCGACGCTGATCAAGCCGAGAATGCCGATCAGAACGAGTAGGAAACGATTGAATCCGTTCATGTTACATCTCTCCTTTCTTTCGTAAAAATATTTTAGTTAGGATGTTCTACACATGAAATATTATGTGTATGGTGAGTTTATTCCCGTTCAAAAGACCTTAAAACATCAAAATACACTTTGGGTAAATAGATTATATTTTCTGAAAATTGGTCTTTTTATTAAAAAAATAGTAAATGAAATATGACATTTAACGAAAAAACCATGAATAATTTGGTGTTCTAAGGTGAATTGGTTCGTATTTGATTTGCTATCATGAATAAAAAGTGATGTCAATATAAAAATAGAAAACACAAAAAACCTCCCATATTGCTATGAGAGGAAGAGAAATACGATTACTTTTCGATTTTTGGTACTTTTACGACGTAATAGATCGTACTTAAAATCAAGAAGGCGATACCGATTAAGATGGAAGCGCGTGTCTCGTCATTGAACAACATTCCGACGAGTACTGTCACGAGTGCAACAATTGATAGATAGTTCGTCACAGGAGCTCCTGGCATCTTAAATGGATGTGAAGCCGTTCGTTCACTTTCAATTTTGCGGTAACGAATATGACTAATCAAGATGGCGAACCACGGTACCATCCCTGGAAGTACCGAAGCGCTGTAGACATATACGAAGATATTTGTATCCTTCCCGAGAACGAGCGGTAAGGTGATATCAAGAATGACACCGAAGAAAATCCCAATGGAAATCGCGAAGACCGTATAAAATGGAATTCCACGTTTGTTGACTTTCAAGAAGAAGGACGGTACTTGTCCTTTTTCTGCCAATGCATAGATCATCCGACTTGCGCTGAATATCCCTGAGTTACACCCAGATAACGCGGCTGTGATGACGACGAAGTTGATGATAGCAGCAGCAATCGTGACACCAACTTTCGCGAATGTCGCAACGAACGGACTGCCGAGATCCGACAACTCATTCCACGGATAGACCGTGACGATGATAAAGATGGATCCGACGTAGAAAATCAAAATCCGCCAGACGACACCATTGATCGCCTTTGTGATGTTCTTTTCTGGATCTTTCGTTTCTCCAGCTGTCACGCCGATCAACTCAACACCGATGTAAGAGGCGAAGACGATCGAGAGGGCAAAGAAGAAGCCGGTGAAACCATTCGTGAAGAATCCACCGTTCGCCCACAGGTTCGAGAAGCCAACTGGGTTTCCGTCATTTCCTAGACCAAAGAAGATGATTCCGAATCCGGCGACGATCATTAGAAGAATCGTTATTACCTTGATGGAGGCGAACCAGAATTCGAGTTCACCGAACATCTTGACCGAAGCGAGGTTCGCGAGCGTCAAGAGAACGATGACGACGACCCCTGGAATCCAAGTCGGAAGTTCCGGCCACCAGAAGCGTAGGTATGTTCCGACGGCGATGACTTCGCTCATCCCGACGACGACCCAGTTGAAGATGTTACTGCTTGCTGTCAAAAAACCAGCGGCTGGATGGATATAATCATTTGCGAACTTTGCGTACGAACCACTGTGAGGATGGGTGTAGACCATCTCACCAAGTGCACGCATGATAAAAAAGATAAAGACTCCTGCTAGCATGTACGCAAGTAAGACGGATGGACCTGTCCAAGCAATTGTGCTTGATGCTCCAAGGAACAGACCGACCCCGATCGTTCCTCCAAGTGCAATCATTTGTACTTGTCGTGCTGTTAAATCGCGTTTCAAATTCGAACTCATCATTTCCCCCAAAAAAATCTGTGACGTCATAATGTTCAGACAACTTGCCCGAATAACTATAACGCTGAGTATACTATCCTCGGATAGGACTCGGCTAGTCTTTTTGAAAATTTGAAATGGAGGTTTCAAGAATCAGGAATTTATGAAACAAACATGTAACAGCTTTCATTCGTTGGCTAGTAAAGCTGAAAGGTGTCTTTCTAATTTACCGAAAAATAGCTGATTCGAAGTGGATAAAACAATCAGATCATTACGCATTGTAAGGTCACCTGACAGGATTTCTCCCTGCTCGTTCGTAAAACGAATCGAACGAACACTTTCTAAAACTGTTCCTTTCCGTTCTAACAATTGTACTTCATCAGAATTTGCAGCAAGAATATAGTCATCATATCGAGCGAACTGAGAAAAGGCGATTGTAGGTGCCTCGTAGACGAGGTCTTCATCTTGACCAATTCGAATGAAACGAAAATCGGAATAATAGAAGAACCAGATTTCTTTTGAGGAACAGACGTTGAGTGCATAACAATCATCGATCGGATACTGACGATTTTTATACTGTACTTCACCAGCGTCATCAAAAGCGACTAAACCGAAAGCGCCATTTGAGCCCGTTGCTGCATCTGCATATATACCTTCGTCGAAATAGCTGACCCAGATTAAACCGTCTTTATCAATTTGCATGTTTTGGATCCCATCGTCTAAACAAAATTGGTTGACTAGGTTTCCTTGAATATCATAAATAAAAGCATTCGGTAACCAAGTACCGTCTACATCATCATCGCAACGAGAAGCGACGAGTAGCAGACGGCCATCAGGAAAGCGATCGACGAGCGAAAAATCAATCTCATTTTTTTCAATGATCGTCGTCTTCCGCCAATCGTCCATCAACTGATGAATAGAAAGAACATGTTTCTTTCGTGTTTCGTCAACGGTTTCTTCGACGATTAAAATATGACCGTCGACAGTGATGCCAGTCGCGACTGGACGTCCTGTACGATAGGATGCGGTCAAACGACGTAATGGGAAATGGGCGAGTGGGGATGTGAGCATGGCAGGACCTCCTGTTTGTTTAAAAAAGCAGTCCGTCGTAAGACAGACTGCTAGTTGTTCAAACCGTTCGTTGACGGCGTTTAAAGATGACGTAAAAAATGATTAAGACGACAGCAGCAATCAACACACCGTTCGTGTAAGGTGCTGCGACTTCCTTGATCGAGAGCCAGTTCGTTCCGAGCGTTTCACCCAGGTACAAGAAGAGAATCGACCATGGAATGATCGCCAGGACTGTATAGAGGGAAAACTTCGTCTGATCCATCTTTGCAAGACCAGCTGGAATCGAGATAGCATGGCGGACGACGGGAATAAAACGAGCGCCAAAGATGACCCCTTGTCCGTATTTCAAGAACCAACGCTCGGCTAAATCGAGATGGTGTTCTGAAATCAGGACATACTTTCCGTATTTCAGGATCAGGGGACGACCGCCATAGCGCGCGAACCAGTATAAGAATAATTGCGAGAACAATCCACCAATGACGGCAGCGACGACGGCGAGCGGCCAGCCGATTGTTCCTTGGGAGATCATGAATCCACCGTAAGAGAGGACAATTTCACTCGGTATGATTTCAATCATCAACCCGAGGGCGATGCCGAAATATCCGAGATCGGCAAGCGAAAGCAAAATTTGGTTGACGACTTGAGATAACACGTAAGACAACTCCTTTGTATCAGTTCATTCCTTTATTTTAGAGAACTGACGGTAAAATGAAAAGGAAAAAAACGGAGACAATTCAAAAGACGGATTCGCTATGACAGCGAACCCGTCTTGTTTTTATAATACGACAGCAGCGATCGTACCAAAGATGATTAATGGAATGTTGTAGTGAAGGAACGTCGGAATGACTGTTTCCCGCATGTGATCATGCTGACCATCGGCATTTAGACCACTTGTCGGTCCGAGTGTCGAGTCAGATGCCGGACTACCCGCGTCACCGAGTGCGCCGGATGTACCGATGATAGCGATCGTCGCTTCTAAACTGAATCCGTACTGGATACAAAGTGGAACGAAGATTGCTGCAATGATTGGAACAGTTGAAAAACTTGAGCCGATCCCCATCGTGACGAGAAGACCGATCAAGAGCATGACGAATGCTGCAACGAGTTGGGAATCGCCCATCAACGATTTCGAGTTCTCGACGAGTGGCTCGATATCTCCCGTCTTACGCAAGACGTTTGAGAATCCATTTGCTGAAATCATGACGAAACCGATGAATGACATCATGCGCATACCGCGTGTTATGACGTCATCTGCTTCACTGAAGCGAACAAGACGAAGCAACAAGAAGAGGATGAGTCCTGTTGTCGCAGCAAGAATCATTGATCCGGTTTGCAGTTGGACGATCAAGGTCGCGATGACGACAACACCACTTAAGACAAGCTTTGTTTTCGTGATGACCGGAATTTCATAATCGTCCGGTGCGATGTCACGCATCTCATATGTCCGTTCTTTACGATATGAGTATAGACCGATTAAGAGACCGACGACCATCCCGAGTGCCGGAATCGCCATCGCTTCGATGACGGATGCTCCTGCTGTATTGAGACCATTTGCCTTCAAGTTCTTTAGTAGAATCTGGTTGAGGTAAATGTCTCCGAAACCGACTGGTAAGAACATGTACGGTGTCACAAGACCGAACGTCATGATGATTGCAATCCGGCGACGATCCATCTTCAACTGATTGAAGAGACCAAGAAGCGGCGGAATGATGATTGGAATGAATGCGATGTGGATCGGTAAGACGTTTTGTGAACTAATCGCAAGTAAGAGAATCGCAAACAAGATGAATCCTTTTAGTTTTTTGACAGAAGAAGCATTTGCATCGCCGCGTGAACGTTGAATCAAGGCGTGTGCAAGTGCATCCGGTAATCCGGTTTTCGAGAGTGCAACAGCGAAAGCACCGAGCAATGCATAGCTAAGGGCGATTTCTGCCCCGTCACCAAGACCATCGGAGAACGCTTTTGTTGTCTCAGTCAGGTCGAGACCACCGACGAGACCGCCGGCAAACGCACTGATGACCATCGCGACTACGATGTGGACGCGGAAGATCGCTAAAATAAATAGTAAAAAGACGGCAAACAATACGGCGTTTATCATTCAGTAAAACCACACTTT
Source organism: Exiguobacterium acetylicum (assembly GCF_022170825.1). Lineage (NCBI taxonomy): Bacteria > Bacillati > Bacillota > Bacilli > Caryophanales > Exiguobacterium > Exiguobacterium acetylicum. The sequence goes on from NZ_CP081878.1 coordinate 1,264,530, forward strand.
CTTTTGTTATCACTGTACTATACTAAAGTATCTTACAGCCATGTTGGAATGCTGTCAAGAGTAAAAGTCTGACCTCGTAATCAAAAGATGAATGATACGCTTTTTAGCTTTCCACAAGAAGTTAGATTCTTTTATACCCTGAAGCTTGAAGTGAGAAGCGTTTTGATCACTGAAAATGATTCATACGAAAAAACGTGCCATCTTTCTCTGATACGAGAAAATGGCACGTTATCTTTAGTTTAAAGCAGAGTAAATTATCCAATTCTATTTGCGTTTCTTCTATAGAGAGTGATCAACAGAGAGTGATCAACAATCGACGACGTCGAGTTTACCGGTACCTGGATCGATGACGAGTCCGTGGACGTTCGTACCAGGTGGCAGTAATGGGTGGTTCTTCACGAGGCTGACCGAATGAGCGACGCTTTCTTGAACTGACGTGAAGCCACGCAACCATTGATTCAAATCAACACCTGATACTTCAAGCGTGTGAAGAATCTGTTGGTCGATACCTCGACCCTTCATCTCGCTGATCATGTGTTTAGGATCAATCGTGCTCATGCCACAATCGTGGTGACCGATAACGACGACTTCTTCAGCACCAAGTGCATACAACGCGACGAGAATCGAGCGCATGACGGAACCGAATGGATGCGATAGGATAGCGCCGGCATTTTTGATAATCTTCGCATCCCCGTTTTTCAAACCGAGTGCGTGTGGAAGAAGCTCCGTCAAACGGGCATCCATGCACGTCAAGATGACGACTTTTTTGTCTGGGAACTTATCCGAGACGAATTGCTCATACTGTTTTTCGGCGACGAATCGCTCGTTGAAAGCTAGCATTTCCTGTACGACTGACATTCAAGTGTCCTCCTTTAGTGGTAGCTCTTAATATGTACCCCATATCAGAATACAAGATGACGAAACGGCTATCAAGTCAGGAAAATGCGAGGTGTGATAAATCGCACAGTTTGTCGTGTCTAGAACGGAATGACTAGAAGGTAGACCAGACAACGTATGTAAACGCTATCAATAGTGTGAGGGAATTCACAGGATAGTCATGCACAAAATAGGAAAAAGGAGTTATGATTGATTTGTGAAGGAAAGCACAAACTATTGAAAAACAGCTTGGCATTCCTGACATAATGGTTGGCAAATCAAACTCAGATTCGTTCCACGACAGGGAGGAAACCACTCATGGCTGTGAAAGAAAAAACAAAATCGACGGCAACACCGGTCGAACAAGCAATCGGACAAATTGTTGAAAAAGGGCAACGTGCGTTACAAGAATTACTGACATTCGATCAAGAAAAAATTGATACGATCGTTCGTGATATGGCACTTGCCGGACTGGAACGGCACGTCGAGCTTGCGCGTCTCGCAACAGAAGAGACAGGACGCGGTGTCTTTGAAGATAAAATGATTAAAAACATGTTCGCGACAGAGTATATCTATAATAGTCTACGTCATGAAAAAACAGTCGGAATTCTTGAAGAAGATGTTCAAAATGGCATCACATACATCGCTGAACCAGTTGGTGTCGTCTGTGGTGTCACACCGGTCACGAACCCAACGTCAACGACGATGTTCAAAGCGTTGATTGCAATTAAGACACGTAACCCGATCGTCTTCGCGTTCCATCCATCGGCACAACGATGTTCCGTTGAAGCGGCGAAAACACTCCGCGACGCAGCAATCAAAGCAGGCGCACCTAAAGACTGTATTCAATGGGTCGAAGAACCATCACTTGAAGCAACAAAAGTCTTGATGAACCACGAAAACATCGCCATGGTCCTTGCGACAGGTGGAGCAGGAATGGTTAAATCAGCGTACTCAACGGGGAAACCAGCACTCGGTGTTGGACCAGGGAACGTTCCATGCTACATCGAACAATCTGCGAAAGTAAAACGGGCAGTCAGCGATCTCGTTCTCTCAAAAACGTTTGATAACGGGATGATTTGTGCATCTGAGCAAGCCGTCATCGTCGACCAAGAGATTTATGCAACGGTCCGGACGGAAATGGAAGCACTCGGTTGTTACTTCTGTTCGCCGGAAGAAAAACAACGTCTCGAAACACTCGTCATCAAAACCGATACGTGTGCTGTCAACGCGGACATTGTCGGTAAACCAGCGACGTGGATCGCAGAGAAAGCCGGAATCAACGTTCCGGAAACAACCGTCATGCTCGTCGCGGAACTCGAGCACGTCGGAGCAGCAGAACCACTGTCTCACGAAAAACTCAGTCCCGTTCTCGGTGCGTACCGCGTCGCTTCATCCGAAGAAGCGTTCGTGATTGCTGAACAAATGCTTGAAATCGGTGGTCTCGGGCATACAGCCGTCATTCATACGACGAACGATGATTTGATGACAGCGTTCGGACTCCGGATGAAAGCCTGCCGGATCCTCGTCAATAGTCCATCTGCTCATGGAGGGATTGGTGATCTTTACAATGAGTTGACACCATCACTGACACTTGGTTGTGGATCATACGGTAAAAACTCTGTTTCAGAGAACGTAACGGCGAAACACTTACTCAACGTCAAAAAGGTGGCGAAACGACGCGTGAACATGCAATGGTTCAAGGTTCCTGAAAAAATCTACTTCGAAAAGAACTCCGTCCAGTACCTACGGTCGATGACTGACGTCTCACGCGTCATGATCGTCACTGATCCGACGATGGTGCAATTCGGATATGCCGATAAAGTGATTCAAAACTTGCCGCAGTCCGTCAATTACCGGATTTTCGACCAAGTCGAACCGGATCCATCCGTAACGACTGTTCAGACGGGTGCTCAAGCGATGCGTGATTTCAAACCAGACTTGATCATCGCCCTTGGTGGTGGTTCAGCGATGGATGCTGCAAAAGGAATGTGGCTCTTCTACGAACAGCCGAACGAAACGTTCTCAAACTTACGTCAAAAATTCCTTGATATCCGTAAGCGTGCCTACAAATTCCCGACACTTGGTCGTCAAGCGAAGTTCGTTGCGATTCCGACGACATCGGGGACAGGTTCAGAAGTGACACCGTTCACCGTCATCACGGATAAAGAGAAGAACGTCAAATACCCGATTGCTGACTATGCGTTGACACCAGACGTCGCGATCGTTGATCCAGAATTCGTCATGACAGTTCCCGCTTCGATCACCGCTGATACGGGGATGGATGTCTTGACACACGCAACAGAAGCGTACGTCTCAGTTCTTGCGAACGACTACACGGATGGACTGGCACTCAAAGCAATCAAAATGATCTTCGACTACTTGCCACGAGCGTACGCGAACGGATCTGACGCGGAAGCACGCGAAAAAGTGCACAATGCGTCAACGATGGCAGGGATGGCATTCGCGAATGCATTCCTTGGAATCAACCACTCAATTGCGCACAAAATCGGTGGGGAGTTCCATACGCCACACGGACGGACGAACGCGATCCTGATGCCACACGTCATTCGCTATAACGCGTCACGCCCAACAAAACTAGCAGCATTCCCGAAATATGAGTCATTCGTTGCCGATGAACGGTATGCCGACATCGCCCGCTACCTCGGCCTTCCGGCAGCAACGACGGAACAAGGGGTCGAGTCACTCATTCAAGCAGTTGCTGATCTTGGACAACGTCTCAACATCAAGATGTCATTCAAGGCGCAAGGCATTCAAAAAGCAGACTTCGAGGCAAAACTCGATAAGATGGCAGTTGATGCTTTCGAGGATCAATGTACGACAGCGAATCCGAAGATGCCGCTTGTCGCTGAGTTACGGACGATCATGGAACAAGCATACGAAGGCATCTAATAGAGAAAAAATACCATGGCACCAGATCGTTCAACCGGCTTCTCACTTTGAGAAGTCGGTTTTTGTTTTGGAAATCAGTGGAGACAGTCAGAGAAAAGGTGGGATATAATGGCTGTTGAATGAATTTGATGTTTTTGGTTTCGCTGAAGCAGGAATATTCAAACATCAGACATAAAAGGAGGAACTAGGATGGAGCCAAGGCAAGAAAGGAAACAACGACGGTTTTCCGTCTGGGATGTCCTGTATGGCGTCCTCATCGGTCTCATCTTTTTCGGTGTCATCTATGGCGCGATGGCATTTTTGACTTCACAGATTACTTCGTCCTCAGACTATCAAGATCTTGTGACGCAGATGCAACAGGCGGATGTCTCATGGAATGATACAGATATTACGGTCTCGCTCATGCTCCTGTTCGTTGGTGGGCTGTCGATTACGATGCCGAGTGCGGTCCGGGAAGGGATCATCAATCAGGTGCTTGATGCGAGTTCTGCCGGAGACGTCTTATCATTGTTCGGAATCGATTTAAAACAAGTCCTCGCACCACTTACGTTTGATGTCTCTTACGGGACGTTACTCTACTCCGTATTTGGCATCGGTTTGATCACTTTGCTATTTTTAGTATTACGGATTAAAGCAAGTCGTCTTGGTTGGACGATTCGCTCAGTCAGTTTCTTTTTGACGGTCGGTATCATTTGGTTCGTACTTGCCGGAAGAGGAAATGATGTACCGTTCCTTGCGCTACAAGACGGCTACGCGATGAATGGTATTTTACCACTCCTCGTCGTCAGTCTACTTGGCTGGATGGCGTTCTTCCCGCAGAAGTTATCCGGTTTAACAGCTGCTGGACGTGCCAGTCTGCTCATCTTGATGTTCGCAAGTACTCTGCAACTCGTCTTCACAGTGCAAGATGAAGCGGCGTACGACGGAGATTCCTCACTACGGACAGCACTGACCGTCGCAAGTTTGAACGCCGGAAGTGGTGGGATGTACGACTGGATCCACGGCGGTCAAGTCGTCTATCAAGCAGACGTCCTTGGAGCAAACGCAGAAGTTCCTGTCTCAATGTTGAACGGTGAAACCTCAACGGATCAGCTCAATGACTCGATTCAAAAAGTCGTCGACGGGATTGATACGGATCGGGTGACCGAACAACTGTTGACGCTACTCGGTGGAGAACGCCCTGACTTGTCAGCGACACAATTGAAGCTCGATTCTGTTGATTACGGTGTCGCGCGACAGACGATCCAAGTGATTGATGCGGAATCAGCAGGAGCGACACCACCGAATGTTTCGAGTGAGAGTGGGTATTGGGTATTATTGCTCGTGACATTCGCGATCTATTTCGTTTGTAGTATCCGAAGCTTCAAGTCGATCATCGATCCGTTCGTCTTTGCAATTGCGATCGGTGTCATTAGCTTCATCGTCAGTCAAGCTTCATACGTCCAATTCGCGATGAAGTGGCGCAGTGACGTCTTGTTCGAATTTGCTCAACAGACAGCAGGATGGACGGTACTTTACGCCGCAGGACTTGCGTTACTTGCTGGTATTCTCGGTTATGTCGTCCGACGGAAACCAGAGAAAACGGTGTAAGGGAACATGGCGTAGTGAAAATCCTGTGCCATGAATCCGGGCGACGAACGTTACTGTCATCCTCGCTTTCCACAGGCGGGAGGTAAGCCGTGGTATCCAAAACTCCGTTTCGACTACCGGGCCTCACCTGATCCTGACGAAAGCGAAGAGCGTGCTTTCTTTTCCTATAGGAGTCGAGAATGAATAGATACGTTCTGCATTAATTAAAACGATACTTTTTCAGGACTAAATCCTGAAAAAGTATCGTTTTTTTTATATGAATCATACAATGATGTAAAACACCTTTTTTTACCATTAACACCTGATTTGTAAAGGGGAAATCAACAATGTAAAGCCATTATTTGGAATTAGTTAAGTAGGTTAAATAAGACGGATGTCCGACCTATTTGAAAGGACTATTAGCTATAATCGAACCATGCTAAATTAATGAAGCAGTCAAAACATCCTGGGGGGAAAATCCATATGAAAAAAGCTACCAAACTTGTCATCGCGTCGACGTTGATCGCACCGATGCTCGTACCAGTCGTTCAAGTCAAGACACTTGCTGCCGACAACAGTGTCGTCAAGTTACGCTTCTTAGAAACAACGGATTTACATACGAACTCAATGAACTACGATTACTTCAAGGATGCGCAGGACGAAACAATCGGTCTCGTCAAAGCCGCTACGGTCATCAAACAACAACAAACGGAAGTGGGCGCAACGAACAGTTTCTTGTTCGATAACGGAGATACACTTCAAGGAACGCCATTCGGTGATTACGTGAAGAACCAGTACGACAAAGGAAACAAAGGCAAACATCCGATGTACGAATTGATGGAATACCTCGGTTATGATGCGGTCACGCTCGGAAACCATGAATTCAACTTCGGTCTTGATTTCCTCAAGTCAGCGATGAGTGCTTCGAGCGGTTCAATCAAGTTCGTCAACTCGAACGTATTGGATGCAGTCACGAAAAAGCCGATCGTCGCGGACTACAACAAAGATGGAAAAGACTATCAAATCATCGAACGTCAAGTCAAGGACCAGAACGGTGACATGAAAACAGTCAAGGTGGGTGTGTTCGGAGTCGTCACGCCACAAATCATGGCATGGGATGCGGGGAACCTGACGGGGAAAGTCACGGCTGAAGATATCATCCCGACTGCTAAAGCAACAGCGAAAAAATTAAAAGATGCTGGCGCAGACGTCGTCGTTGCACTCGCACACACAGGTATCGGGGATACGACGGATCAAAAAGATGGCGATGAGAATGTCGGCTACGCGTTGACGAAAGTCGCAGACATCGATGTCTTGATGACAGGTCATCAGCACGGGAAATTCCCAGCAGCCGATTCTGCTTTCAACAAACTACCGAACGTTGATGCGGCAAATGGTCTAATCAATGGCAAACCGGTCGTCATGGCGAACACGCAAGGGAAAAACGTCGGTGTCATCGACCTTCAGTTGAAGCAAGTTGACGGCAAATGGGTGGTTGATACGTCAGGTGCAAAACTAGCAGACGTCACGAAAGACACGACAGCAGATGCAGGCGCCGTTAAGTTGATCGAAAAAGCGCATGAAGGAACACTCGCTTACATTCGTCAAGAAGTCGGGACGATCAACGACGATATCCAGAGCTTCTTCGCCCTCGCACAAGATGATGATTCAGTTCAGTTCGTCACGAACGCTCAAAAATGGTATGTCGAGAAACAACTCAAGGAAAATGCGGATCTTGCGAAATATAAAGATCTTCCATTGTTGTCAGCAGGTGCACCATTTAAGACAGGTGGTCGTAACCAAGTCAACGCATCAGATTACACATTAATCAAAAAAGGACCGATCGCACTTAAGAATGTTGCCGATCTGTACGTGTACCCGAATACACTGGAAGTCGTCAAAGTAACCGGTGCAGACGTCAAAGACTGGCTCGAAATGTCAGCGGGTCAGTTCAACCAAGTCGACGGTGAGCAGACGAACTTATTGAATAAAGAATTCCGTAGCTACAACTTCGATATTCTCGATGGATTGACATATGAAATCGATATTACGAAACCAGCGAAGTTCGACTATAACGGTGTTGTTGTCAATAAGGATGCAAGCCGTGTCCAAAATATCAAGTATCAAGGGAAAGCGATCGCAGATGATCAAGAATTCCTCGTCGCGACGAACAACTATCGTGCAGGTAGTGCGACGTTCCCAGGTCTTGGCGGCGGTAAGAATATCGTCTACAAATCAGCATACGAAACACGTAACGTCATCTCAGACTTCATTAAAGCAAAACAACCAGTTGATTATAAAGCCGATGACAACTGGTCACTCGTTGCAAGTAAGCCGATGACGGTCAGTTTTGATTCAGCGGTTGCAGCGGCACCGTACGTCAAACGGTACGAAGGTATCACGAACACAGGTGAAACGCGTCCAGGTGAAACGGGTACGTTCCTTACATTCAACATGAACGTGCCGATGAAAGACTTCACAGTCTCGGCAAAAGCAGTCAAACCAGGTGCAAAAGTCGTCACAGGTCAAGCCGTTCCGGGCGCAAAAGTCACGGTTAAACTCGGTGATAAAGTCCTCGGTACGGCAACTGCAAACGAAGCGGGTCAATACGAAGTCGCAACACGTCCGCTCAAATTGCGTGACAAGTTGACGGTTGTCTCAGAACTTAGCTTCATGAAAACAGAAACAAGCGTCACTGTCGGAACTGGTGTCGTTGCAACACCAGCAATTGATAAAAAGTCAGCAGTCTACGGATCAACGGTCCTTCGTGGTAAAGCAACGGAAGGTCTTGACGTCACGCTCTACAAAGGATCAACGAAGATTGCAAAAGCAAAAACGACAGCAAGTGGCTTCAAGATTGCGGTCAAGAAGGGTCTAACGACGGGCACGTACACAGTCAAGTCGACAGACATCTCGAACAAGATCACGAAAAAAGCGTCGTTCACGATCAAGAACACGTATCCGGTTAAAAAATGGTCAGGTAAAAAGACGTTGACTGGTAAAGTCGAAAAACGTCAAATCGTCCGCCTTTACCAAAAAACAGCGTCTGGTTACCAATTGATCGCACAAGACGTAGCGGATCAGCACGGGAACTACGTCTTGAAGATGCGTCAAGCATTGACGAACGGTTCGTACAAACTCAACATCTATACAGCGAAGGATCATCTCGATCAATCACGCTACTTCATCACGAAGTAATATGAAAAATGGGTGTCTGCATATGCAGGCATCCGTTTTTATTTGGATAAAAACGTGCCTTGTGAGAGCAGGAATCGTTTGACACGTTCATACATAGTTGCTTGCTCTACCGTCAATTGATCCGTCGCATGCGACATATAGAGTCGCGACGTAACGGTAAATACATCGTCCGTAATGAAGGGAAGCTCCATCTCGCGACAGACGGAAACAGGAACGAAGCTGAAATACCGTTGCTGGCGTAAGGCGAGCTGAAGTGAGACGTCATCGATGTAATGCGTGGTATTGGCATAGATGTTCAGTTCCGCCATCTTCAATTGGATGAAGCGGTTGTAGTCCTTATTGTGGGAGGGGAATAAAAAGGCAGTCTCGGTTGCATCTGCATATAGCGCCTGGATTGCTTCTTTCTCTGAATAGGAAGCTGGATAAGTGATGACGATATCCTCTTCAACAATAGGTTCACTCGTAATGAGCGGATGTTTGAGTTCCATGAAGCTGATCGAGAAATGGAATTCTTGACGGAGCAGACCGGTCAGGATTTCACGGTTCGAGAGGATGTCCGAGTTGAATAAGGGAGCCGTTTGCGGGAGAAGAAACTCCCGTAGAATCAATTGGATGAAGCGACCGTGCGAACTAGCAAGACTGAGTGGTGTTTCCGTTGATGCATCATTCCGTGCCATTCGTTCCTGAACACGTGTCAGTTCGTGTTCGATTTTTTCGACCGACTGTAGTAACAGTCGACCATTATCAGTCAAACTGATCGTTCTGCCTTTTCGATGAAATAATGTCGTGTTCAATTCCCGCTCGAGTTTCTTGATTGTTGCACTGAGGGCAGGTTGGCTGATGAATAATCGTTCGGCAGCACGTGTCACGTTCAATTCTTCCGCGACGTGACGAAAGTAATTCAAATGTAAGAGTTCCATGATATCCTCCTGACATAACCTACAGGTTATCAAAATATACAATTATATATATTTCTGTTTATGATAAAACCAGTATATCGTAAATACCAGAGGTGATAGAAATGAAAATCGGAATTTACGGAGCAGGGTCACTTGGAACCATTATGGGAGCTTATTTGAGTCAACAAAGTGCGGGTGTCGATCTGATCGATACGAATCGCGCACATATCGAGGCATTGAATACGAAAGGCGCACACGTCATTGGACCGGATCTAACGCAATCCGTTCATGCGATTCATCCGGATGACATCACGGATATGTACGATATCGTGTTATTGCTGACGAAGCAGGTCTACAATGAACCGGTTCTGGCAAAAGTGCGGACAATCTTGAAGGAAGACGGGATCCTCGTCTCCTTGCAAAACGGTGTGCCGGAAGAGTTCATTCAACAACAGATTCCAAGCGAACGTATCATCGCGGGATCGGTCGAGTTCGGAGCAACGTACGTTGGACCAGGCGAGTCACGCTTGACGTCGAACTACGAACACTTTAAGACGTATGCGATGCAAATCGGTGAGCTAGATGGGAAGACAACAGACCGAATCGTTCACTTGAAAGGTATCCTCGATCACATCGGTGGTACGGAAATTTCCGATAATCTCTCGGGAACGAAATGGTCAAAACTCGTCATCAATAGTACGTTCAGTGGGTTATCTGCTGCGTGTAATGGGACGTATGGCGACGTGCTCGATCATCCCATCTTATTACGGGCAGCGCTTCATACGATGCAGGAAGTCGTTCAAGTTGGTCACGCCCATGGCATCACGTTCGCTCCGATGAGTACGTTTGAGCCGGCAACCTACGCGACACTGGATGATATCGATGAAAAATTGATCACCGTGCCACAATTGATGCACGGATCGCGAGACTTAGAAGCGAGCATGTTGCAGGACTTACAAAAAGGGCAACCGACCGAGATTCGTTACATCAATGGGATCGTCACGATGTACGGTAACACGTACGATATCGCAACACCGTTCAACTCACTCATTCAAGAAATCGTCGAAGAAGCGCAAGCTGCGAAGATGGTTCCTGATTTTGAAACAAGTGTCGCACGCTTTGCTACTTTACTGAACGATTAAAGGAGGAACTCAGATGAGACAGGAAGATGTAAAACATGTTGTTGCGACGCCAATCAATGCTCCGGTCTTTCCGGCAGTCGATATCTTCTTTCGTAACCGGGAATACATGAACATCATCTATGAGACGGATATCGAAGCGTTACAAGCAGTCGTTCCGGAACCGCTTGAAGTACTGAGCAATCAGATCAAGTTTGAAATCATCAATATGCCCGATAGTACAGGACTGGGTAGTTATCTCGAGTGCGGACAAGTCATTCCGGTACGTTATCAAGGAGAAATCGGCGAGTTTTACCTCTCGATGTACGTCAACAATCAGCCGGCGATCGCATCTGGTCGTGAAGTAGCTGCTTTTCCGAAAAAGTATGGTTCTCCCCGATTGTATCTCGATAATGATGTCCTCGTTGGTACACTTGACTATCATTCACTCCGTGTCGCTCAAGCGACGATGGGATACAAATATGTTCCGATGGCAATCGAAGAAGCACAGTCGATTGTTGGTGCGCCACAGTTCATGCTCAAGCAACACCGCGGCTATCAAGGTGAGTTGATCATTTCTGAACTGACACGCAGTCAGATTACGGATCTTGAGGTGAAAGAAGCATACCGTGGACCAGCACGCCTTCAGTTGTTTGAACATGTCATGGCGCCACTTGCTGACTTCCCAGTTCGAAAGATCGTCGATGCCCAGCATATCATCGCTGATCTTCGACTTGGTGGACCTGCGAAACTGCACGATTATCTATAGGATTAACGAATTGCTAACATCACGTTTAATAAAACGACCTCCAAAGCGGAAGGTCGTTTTGTTTTACCCTAAAAACTGGCATACTGAGACGAGAGGAGGGACGTACATGCGACAAGTCATTGTGTTACCATATCAATCAGAATGGGAAAGTGAATACGCACGAGAAGCAAAACGATTACAAGACGTGTTTGGGGCACGTCTACATCGCATTCATCATATGGGAAGTACCTCTGTTCCAGGACTCGCAGCAAAACCGATCATCGATATCTTACCTGTCGTTAATTCTCTTGATGAAATCGAGCAGTTTAACGAATCAATGGAAGCACTCGGTTACGAAGCGAAGGGTGAGTTCGGGATGCCCGGACGACGCTATTTCCGAAAAGGCGGAGACGAACGGACGCATCATATTCATCTGTATGCGGTAGGAAATCCAGAAATCGAGCGGCATCTCGTTTTCCGAGACTACTTGCGTGCGCATCCAGAAGAAGCTAATGCTTATGGGACATTAAAAGAGCAGTTGGCTGCAACATATCCGTATGATATCGAAGCTTATATCGCCGGAAAGGATGCATTCGTCAAGGAACTCGAACATCGTGCAATCGCTTGGGGGAACGCGTATGACTGACTGGGAACGTGCGCTCATTCGCCATGTCGGAGTGGGTGTCAAAACGTCGAAAGTCTTATTTAAGAAGATTGAGGCGAAGGATTGGGACGCACGGCCAATTCCTGGTAAACGGACCGTTGGGGAAGTGGCGGTTCATCTTGCTGTGTTGCTCGAAGCCGATTTATTGATTGCAGCCGGAGCGAATGCGGAAACAATGGAGACATTTTACGCAGAGCAGGTCACGCGCGATCAGCTCTGTGACCGCATCGATCGGGCGTTTCGTATCTATCAAGAAAAACTAACGACTGGATTTATGACGCGTCCGACGTACTGGGGTGTTGACGACTCGATGAATGGATGGGCGATTGAAGCTGCAGTCCATCTCTATCATCATCGATCACAGCTATTTGATTATTTGAACATCCTCGGATACGAATTGAAGATATCGTTATTTGAATGAATGGAAGTAGGGAGATAGCGTGGAATATATCGTTGAAACACCAGCCGGTCGATTTGATACCCGGTTAACAGGAAGCGGGGACGTTACATTCGTCCTCGATCACGGGATGATGTCGAATCGGCATCAATGGGGTTGGTTACGAACTGAATTATTAAAACGGGGACGGGTCTTTGAATACTCGCGTCTTGGTTATGGTCGCTCGAGTCGCGGGAAAAATAAACGTCTTTTTTCACATCAAGCGGATGAGCTCGCGGACGTCTTACGGATCCTTCGTGTCGAAGGACCATACGTTTTCATCGGTCACTCGCTTGGTGCCTATATCTCGCTCGCGAGTGGTCAACTGTTTGCGGACGAGACTCGTGGTATCGTCTTACTCGATCCATCGCATCCAGATGTCGATGCGGCATTACCGAACTGGTATGAACGAACGCAAGAGGAGTGGAATCGTTTTCTCTATTTCCTTAGTCATATCCGACCGATTGCTTGGATGATTCCTGATCAAATTGGTAAAAAGATGTTCAGTGTCTTACCAGAAGCCGATCAACTACCGATGTGGCGGCATTTTGCAGCGCCCGGACACTGGCGTGGAACGCTTGACGAATGGCAGACGGTCGAGGAAAACAATCAAAAAATCCTTTTATTAATCGAACAGGTGACACAGCCAGTTCTCGTTCTGTCTGCCTCAGACTGGGCAGGTGGTATGCCAGAAAGTTGGTTGAATCCGGCATTGACCGAACAAATCAATACGGCTCATGCCGCGTTTGCAGACCATTTACCGAACGGAATGTATCATGTGATTGCGGACACGAATCATTATACGATTGCTGGTTTTTCCCACGAGGCAGCAATGCGAATTACGGATTTGATTGGTACGACATGGAATTTACCGATTCAAAAATGAGTGATGGAGAAAGTCGACAAGCGTCGGCTTTTTTCTTTTATGAAAAATAAATCGAAATGATTCCGATTGACGTCAATAGAAAAGTCGGTTAATCTATAAAGCGTAATGATTACGTTTTAGGAGATGAATGATGATGCAACCGATATCGATCACCGTTTTATCTGGATATCTTGGATCCGGTAAAACGACATTATTGAACCATTTGCTACATAATCGCGAAGGGCGACGCCTTGCGATCATCGTCAATGACATGAGTGAAGTCAACATCGACGCAGCACTAATTGAACAGGGTGGTTTCTCGCGGACAGAAGAATCGTTCGTCACACTTTCGAACGGCTGCATCTGCTGCACGTTACGTGATGATCTGTTACTTGAAGTCAAACGCCTCGTTGACCAAGGCGATATCGATGGTATCGTTATTGAGTCGAGTGGCATCTCGGAACCGATTCCGGTCGCTCAGACCTTTACGTATGAAGATCCGGACAGTGCGATTGACTTATCACAGGTCACGAAAATCAATGCGATGGTTACGGTCATCGATGGGTACCGTTTCTTGAAGGACTTCGAATCTGGCGAATCATTGATTGAACGGAAACAGGCAGTCGATGAGACGGACGTCCGTGAAGTCGTCGATCTACTCGTCGATCAAGTCGAGTTTGCGGACATCATCGTCTTAAATAAAGTCGATCGCCTGACACCAGAAGAACGCCATACCGTCATCGGCTACTTAAAGGCATTGAACCCAGTAGCTCGATTGATCGAGACGACGTATGGTCAAGTTGATCCAGCAGACATTCTCGACGTCGATCTATTTGATTTCGAACAAGCAGCAGCAAGTGCCGGTTGGATTCGTGAGTTAAATGCCGAAGAACATATACCGGAAACAGAAGAATACGGAATCAGTTCATTCGTCTACAAGCGGGACATCCCATTTCACCCTGAGCGTTTGCTTGCTTTGATCGAAGACTGGCCGCAAGAAGTCGTCCGGGCGAAAGGCTTCTTGTTCCTCGCAACTCGTCCCGAGATGGCACTCTTGTTCCATCAAGCAGGATATGCGTCGAACATGGAATATGCTGGTCGCTTTGCATCAGACGAGGATCGACGGACAGAGCTCGTCTTGATTGGTATTGGGCTAGAACAAGCGAAACTCGAAGCGTTGTTTGATACGTGTCTCGTCCAAGCAGAGGAAACAGACTGGGCATCTCTGAACGATCCGATTCCCGGTCGTGAGATGTACGAAGAAAACTTTTCATAAGAGGTCAATCTTTAGAGAAACCGTATCTGCGGTTTCTCTTTTTTGTTATATTTTCATAGTGAATGGGGAAAGAATACTAGTGAAGGTATGTTAATTGAAGGAGGAAAATCTGTGCGCAACCGGATTTTACAATTCGCACTCGTATTTTTAGTCGCCGGTGGTATCATTTGGGGACTATATCAACTCGGCTATTTATTTTATGTTTTAACGATTTCAGCGACGGTCGTGCCACTTGCCGTCATCATGATCATTTTTATCGAAAACCGGACAGCAGAATCAACGATTGCTTGGTTTCTCGTCCTGATTTTTTTACCGATTCTCGGTGTTATCATCTGGTTGATGTTTGGTCGTAACCCGCGACGACGTCGCCGGAATCGTCGTTCACACGATGAACGGAAATTGCTCAAACAAGCGATCCGTCCAGTCCGGTCGCTTGCTGTCAGTGAGTTGCCACCGAATCATTTGAAGCTTGCGAACACGATTCGTAACTTCGGTGGTGGCGGTGTGGACGTTCATACATCAAGTGAGATTCTGACGAATGGAGAAGAGACGTTCCCGGCGATTCTTGACGCGATTCGTCAAGCACAGCATCACGTCCACATCCAGTATTACATCTATCGTAATGATGAGACGGGCAAGGCGATCCGGGAAGCATTGATCGAGCGACTAGAAGCGGGCGTGACGGTGCGCTTCATGTATGACGGACTCGGGAGCTATATGCTCGGTGAGAACTTCCTGCGCCCACTTCGAGACGCTGGAGCACACATCGCAGCTTACGATCCAATTTCGAGTCCGTTGTTCATCTTCACAGCAAACTTCCGGAATCACCGGAAGATCGTTGTCGTCGATGGGAAGGTCGGCTTTACGGGTGGATTGAACGTCGGAGATGAGTACGACGGCAAGAGTAAGAAGTTTGGCTTTTGGCGCGATACGCATTTACGTCTTGAAGGGCGTGCCGTCAAAGAGTTGCAAGCGACGTTCCTTGACGACTGGATCTATGCTCAAATCGAATCGGAAGATACGTGGGAAACGTTTGCTGGTGATGAGACGATTCGTCAGTATTTCCCGAAACACGACGTCGCGACAGACGGGGCGATTCAAATTGTCACGAGCGGACCGACCTCAAAGGACCCTGCGATTCGAAATGCATTGATTGCTGCCATCATCTCGGCGCAGCGTTCAATCTGGATCGCAACACCGTATTTGATTCCAGACAACGAGACGATGACTTTGCTTCGACTCGCAGCCCGTGCCGGACTCGACGTTCGGATCCTGACACCAGGTAAAGGCGATAGCTTTACGTCTTATTACGGGACTCGGTCCTACTTCGGACCACTTCTGAAGGATGGCGTCAAGATTTATACGTATAACCGTCACTTCATTCATGCGAAACTGTTCCTCGTCGACGGGAAAATCGGTGCCGTCGGAACGGCGAACATGGACATTCGTAGCTTTGTCCTCAACTATGAACTGATGGCATTTTTATATGACACGGAAAGCACCGAGCAGCTCGAGCGCGACTTCATCGCTGATTTTGATGTTTCGATTCAGTTATCATCGAATGATTACGTCAAACGACCACTCCGCTTCCGAATTTTCGAGTCACTCTCACGTTTGATTTCACCATTATTATGACCAAATGTCCCGCATCTATTTTTTGATGCGGGACATTTTTGGGTTGATTCTTCCTTGAAGTGGGAACATGAACTCTTATACACTAGATGTGTAATCGGTTGCACACTACTTAGCCTGGAAGGAAGTGAAAGGGGCGCAAGTCCCGAACCCGTATGCGAACAATTGATGAATCCCATTTCTACACGCGCGACATGAAACCACAAGCACGACCAGACGCTATTATCCAAGGAGATGTCTACCGTTTCACGGTATTGACGAGTCGGATGATTCGACTCGAATACGCGGCGGATGGACAGTTCGAGGATCGACCGACCCAAACGGTCTTCAATCGTGATTTCCCGGTACCTGCTTACCGCATCGTCGAAAACGAGGAAGAATTGCAAATCATCACCGAGCATGTCCATCTGCATTATACGAAGGGACCGTTCGCTGCGAACACACTCTATATCGATGTACTAGGGAACTTCAGTACCTATTACAGCCGCTATACGTTCGGTGGACCACTTCGGACGTTAAAAGGAACGGCGCGGACACTCGATCATGCAGACGGTGTCATCCCGCTCGAAGAAGGGATTCTCTCACGCCAAGGCTACGCAGCGATCGACGACTCGAACGCCTTCGTCCTGACGGAAGATCACTTCGTCGAGCCGCGTCGCTCCGGTACGCATGACATCTACTATTTCGGATACGGTCACGACTATAAACAGGCATTGCGTGACTTCTACCACCTGACAGGTCCGACGCCGATGTTACCGCGTCAGGTACTTGGCAACTGGTGGAGTCGCTACTGGCGTTATAGTGAGAAAGAGTACAAGGACTTGATGACACGCTTCAAAACGGAGGACATTCCATTCTCGGTCAGTGTCATCGACATGGATTGGCACGTCACCGACATCCCGGAACGATACGGGAGCGGCTGGACGGGTTACACGTGGAACCGTGATTTGTTCCCAGATCCACGCGGCTTCTTACAATGGTTGAAAGACGACGACCGGATGGTCACGCTTAATTTGCACCCAGCCGACGGTGTCCGTGGCTTTGAGGAAGCATATGAAGCAATGGCGGTCGCAATGGGCGTCGATCCTGAATCAGATGTCCGGATCCCGTTTGATTTCTCAGACCGAACGTTCATCGAGAACTATTTCACGAAGCTGCATCATCCGCACGAAGCGGATGGAGTCGACTTCTGGTGGATCGACTGGCAACAGGGCGCGAACTCGAAGATGAAGGGACTCGATCCGCTTTGGATGCTCAATCACTATCACGCGCTTGATATCGCGCGCGACGGCAATCGACCGTTGATCTTCTCCCGTTACGCAGGACCCGGAAGTCACCGCTATCCGGTCGGTTTCTCGGGCGATACGATCATCTCGTGGGCATCGCTTCAATTCCAGCCGTATTTCACGGCAACAGCGTCAAACATCGGCTACGGGTGGTGGAGCCATGATATCGGCGGTCACCAGCGCGGGGAAAAAGATGATGAGTTATCGACACGTTGGCTCCAGTACGGTGTCTTCAGTCCAATCATGCGCCTCCACAGTACGATGAGCATCTTCAACGGAAAAGAACCATGGCGTTATTCGACTGATGCAGCGAACGTTATGAAGAAATACTTGCAACTCCGTCACCAGCTCGTGCCATACATCTATACGATGAATGCCCGCAATCACTTTGACGGGTTACCACTCGTCTCACCGATGTATTATGAGCACCCGGAAGACGATCAAGCCTACAACGTTCCGAATCAGTTTTACTTCGGAACGGAACTGATCGTCGCGCCGATGGTCACACCGATGCATCGGAAATTGCACATGACATCTACGACAGCTTGGTTACCGGAAGGCGAATGGTTCGATTTCTTCAATGGGCATCGGTACCGTGGCGGCAAGCAAATACGCTTGTTCCGCTATCTCGAAGACCAAGGCGTACTCGCAAAAGCCGGCGCAATCGTTCCACTCGGTCGTCATCTTGAACAGTCGAATGCCCTGCATAATCCAAAAGAGCTCGAAGTCGTCGTCTTCCCAGGCGCATCGAACCGGTTTACCTTGTTTGAAGACGACAGTTCAGGTGTTGCGCACCGCGACGGTGTCAACGTCGAGACGACGTTTGCGCTCGACTGGGGGGCACGTGAGCTGACGATTGCAGCACCGACCGGGCATCGTGATTTATTGCCGGAGAGCCGTTCGATCACATTGATCTTACGTGGAGTCCGTGAAGGATACGTGCAACGCGACGGGGAGAGTGTAACCGGCCACTATGATCATGCGACACAGTCCCTTCGCGTTGAACTGGGTGAAGTGACGGATACGATCACGTTGTCACTTCAAGTCGAGATGTCGACGAACGAGAACAAGATGGACCGGTTGTATACGTTCCTCGATCAAGCGGAAATCAGCTATGACCTGAAGGACCGTTTGTACCGTCTCTTGTCACAAAAGCTCGACCCGGTCAACATGATGCACCAGTTGCAAGCACTTGAACTGGAGAAGGATCTCGTCGACTGCCTGCTTGAGTTGATGTTGTCTTAAATGATTTGATAGGCATATAAAAAAGCCAGTATTCGTCATCCGTATGGACGAGGAATACTGGCTTTATTGTTTAGGTCATAACTCTTCTTCTTCGTCCATCCAAGACAACAGATCCTCTGCATCAAGAGCATCACCTTTACTGAGGATCAAAGCCGTGACGTCGGCTCGTTTCTGTTCTAACAACTCAGGGTTGTTCGTCAACACTTCCATGAGGTAATACGCATAGGAGTCGAGGAAATCAGGCTGGTCGTTTCGTTCGATTAGTGTCATAAATGCTTCGATGAGTTCTTCTTGTTCTTCATCGAGAATCATCCAGTGGGAGTAGGCGAGGAGTTTTTCGTTCTCATCCTCACCACGGAGGATGTCCTTGATTTCAGGTAACGTCAGAAATACGACATCCGATTCAACTACTTCTGGAACATCGAGACTCAGCTTCGTTAACCACTCGTCATAGGTCGCCGCAACGAAATGTGTCGTCTCGTCCGAAATGTCGAGGCACCAGACAGTCGGCTCAGCAGCTTCCGTGTAGTGGAAGTACCAAAAATAGCTACCTTCTCCTTCTGCGAACGTCATGACGTTTCCTTCGACACCCCATTCCCGAAGAACCGACAATTCGTTCAGATACCGTTCGAATGATAATGACGTCATGGAGCGGAGTGGGAGGTGTAATCCCGTTTCTTCGTCCGACCATGTATTCTCGAACTCGACCATTACGGCCATTGCCTCTGGAGAACCGCCATTTTGTTCCCGGATCTGTTCGAGGTAACGGGCAGGAAGTCGACCGTTAACGGCTTGCTCGATTCGTTTAATGTCTGCTTCATTAACTGAAATCATCGTTTCTTCTTGTAACTCTTCATCCCAAAATGCCATTGTATGACCTTCCTTGCTATGTAGTATGTAGACCTTGATTATACGCGAAAGATTTGGAAAATGTTTCAAAAAAAGACCCTTTCCGTTATGGAAGGGTCTTTTGTGTCATTTACGACGTAATTTTTTCGCTTTTTGTTTCATGTCGTTGTACGTGATCATCGGGCTGTCGTCCATCGTCAAACGCAGATGGTTTGGTTCGCCTTTGTTCGTAATACCGGAGCAATACAAAATATCGGCATATTCATTGAACAGATCTTCGTAAGCCGGCAAATGGTGCATCAGACGACCAGGAGAACCCCAGCCACAAAGGACGACGCCATTTTTTGCTTTGACATCGGCAAGGGTCTTCGCAACGAACTCATAGTTCGTCTCATCGAAGCTCGCTTGCGCGAACGGCAGATCCTCGCTGACGAGCAGGTCGGGCATCAAACTGATGATGTCATATTGTTTAACAGGATCACTGACATATTTCTTCATCAAATTGTACGCACGTTGTGTCGTCGTTCCAGAGAGAAAGGCGTCCGTCGTCCGTGGTGTGTAGATTAAAGCGGCGACGTGCGTACCTTCTGCGATGTCGTCAAAGATGTAGCTGCGTAAATAGCGTTTCGTCTTGTCTCGATCAAACGTCGTCTGGACGCGGATCGACGATTCCTCAATCAAGAGTTCGGAAGAATCGGCTGGTGTCATGGGTGGTGCCTCCTTTTAATTGGTCAAACGTGAGCTGATGCGAAGGAAGAACGCGAGTGTCTTCTTCTTGAGGTCGAGATCGTTCGCATCGATCGCCTCGACTTGTTGCTGGTAACGATCGTATTGGGCGAGCACGTCAGAGACATATTGTTCACTGCGATTGTATTCAAACAGTGCTGTCGCGAGCGTGTCTCGGTCGGATGTCTGTGTGACATCGTGTTGCTTCAGGTATTTCGCTGCCGTGTGGGCGCTATCGACGAGACTTGTCGGATCGGCTTTCCCGTCGCCGTCCGCGTCAACTCCAAGACCACCATACTTCTCGATGGATTTTGGATCCGTGACGTCAATGCCGTCATGCTCGATGTCACCGAGCGACGTGCCACCTTCGTATCCCCAACCGACCCATGTTTTCGGCATGAATTGGAATGGACCGATGGCGCCAACGGACGATTGCATCGCTGACGAGTTCGAGAAAATCGTCTCGACGCGATGGATGGAGGCGAGTAGCTTCCAGTCGATGCCGTAACGTGCCGCGGCTTGTTCGTAGATGTCGATGTTCTCGGCAGGTACGCCATGCTGTCCATAATACGTACGATACATTTCATTTTGAACACGTTCCCGATTTTGCCAGTAGATGAAGCTGCTGACGATGAGGGCGAACAGTACGAACAAGATGCTGATTCGAAAAACTTTTCGCATATTGTTCTCTCCTCTATATAGGATTCCACTGAATGGTATCATATTTTAGTAGGGTCTAATAGCACTTTCTGTGACGGGAGTGTGGAATCAAAAAAGGAGTCGAAGTCATGTATCTCTTCGTAAATGGTTTTTTACTCGGATTGCTCGTCGTCCTTTCAATCATCGCGGCAGTCCGTCCGGTCGATTTGACGATCGTCCCACGCAAGGAATTTTATCCCTCGATGGTCCAGTCAAGCGGGATCTTATGTCTGTTGCTTGTCGGTGGAACGCTGATCAGTGGTACGACATTGCAAGAAGTCGGGTTAACGTTTTTTGTCCCAAGTGGTCCCGTCTGGTACGCGACGATTGGAATGATCGTTTTTCTATTCATCGTCCTCATCTTGACAGCAACCGTTCCGGCGTTTCGCAAACGACTGTTGCCACTCTATCAAAGTGAGGCGGAACAGCTAATTTTGCCACGAACGAAGGAGGAACGGACCGGATTCCAGATGGTCGCGCTGATGGCAGGTGTGACGGAAGAGTTGATTTATCGTGGGTTTCTCTTTCATACGCTCGGACTATTTTTACCGTTTTCTGACGTTAGTTTCGTCTGGATCGGGGCAATTTTGTTCGGTGTCGCTCATCGTTATCAAGGGTGGTTCGCAATCCTCGTGACGGGACTGATTGGGGCAGGGTTCGGTTACTTGTACCTAGCACTCGAGACACTTTGGCCGCTGATCATCATCCATGTCTTAATCGACCTCATTGCCGTCTACATTTACAAGGACGATGTTAATTCCTGACATCGTCAAAAAGCGTTGAATTTGGTAGACTGAATGTCAAGCGAAGTCATCGTTTAAATTGGTCAAGTTGACGGTTGCAGAACAGGTCAAATGACAGGTAGAATGAGAAGGTAAACGCTTACACATCAAAAGGAGATGGATAAAACCATGCGAACGATCACTTCCACTGGCGAGCGAAAGAAGACGAGTTGGACATTGAATATCGGCAATCAGCCACATTTGATGATGGATGGTGTGACAGAACAAACGCTTGATGCCGAACAACGTGTTGTCTATGATGAATTTTTAATTCCGACGACGGACACTTTGATTCATCGGTTCAAAGCCCGCTTCCCGAACCATCTCTGCGAGAACGGGTATGATGTGTATGGTGCTGCCGCTTTTGACGAACAGGTCGTCGAACTGATCTCGAATTGGTTCATCGAGCTGGTCACCGTCTTAACAGCGATGCAGCGGACGAAAGGCATTCAGCATGTACAGATTGAAGGCGGTGTCGCAAAACGGACCGACTTCTTACCGACCGTGCGTCGGACATGCCGAGCACTGGAGTCAACGATTGATATTTATTGAAACACCAGTCACGTGTTCAGAGAGGACGTCCATCAGGGCGTCCTCTCTTTTTTGTTCATCTCGAATCGTTTTCCTGGGAAGTGATTTCGAGTGAACAAATCGGTTTCCTTTCTTCCGGATATAAAAAGTAGAAATGAAGTCGAAATACTCGCGGAGTCGGACATGATTGTCCGGCTCTTTTTCATTTTCTGGATGATAGCAGGAAAAAACAGGTTGACGCTAGACTGTATGGCATGTACCATACAGTTAACAGATGTACTATTGTCTTAATACAATGGTAGGAATTGAGGAGGGGAATTCTAGTGCTTGAAGTGAAGGGGTTACAAAAGCGATACGGACGAAAAAAACAGGTCTTACGTGACGTGACGTTCTCTGTCGGTCTAAACGAAGTGACATGTCTGATTGGCTTGAACGGGGAAGGGAAGTCGACGATTTTAAAAGCAATTCTCGGTCTGATTCCGGTAGATGCCGGGACGGTGACGGTCGACGGTAAAACGTCGCGCGACCAGATCGCGTTCGTGCCTGATCTTCAGACGATGCCGAGCTATATGACGATCGGACAAGCGCTCACGTATATGGCGGATCATTATCCAGACTGGAATCAAGAGACAGCGGAACGACTGCTGCAGACGTTCCAGCTGTTTACGACGGATAAAATGGCGAACTTATCAAAAGGGAACAAGGCGAAGTTCAATCTCGTCTTAGGATTCGCCCTCGATCGACCGTACATATTACTCGACGAACCGCTCGCAGGAATTGATCTCTTCATGAAGGAACAGATTGCTTGGATTTTCTCAAGTGAGTTCATGGAAGGACGGAGCATCCTGATGACGACTCACGAAATTGCCGAGGTCGAGCAGGTGATTGACCGAGTGTTGTTCTTACGGGACGGGAAAATCGTCGAAGTCAAAGAGACGGATGAGCTGCGCGGACGTCATCATCAATCGGTCCAGGACCGGATGCGGGAGGTATATCAAGGATGAAACGCTGGTTATTATTAACGAATGAAGAACTGAAACGGAGCATGAAATTACTGGTGTTGTTGATTTCAGGATTGATTGTCGCGGAAATCGCGTCACTGCTCTATCAGATTTACGATTATCAAAGCACGATCGAAAAAACGATGCGGATTGATCAGATATCAGAAATGGATGCGATCGCGCGAGCAGGTGGTGCGTTGACCTTCGCACAGGCAACGGATTTTTACGATTCAATCATCGTATTAGCGATGGGGATGATCCTCTTGTTCGCGTTCTGGATTTGGTACCGCGACTGGATGGGCGAGACGAAATACATCTACAGATTGCTGTTGTTACCTGGTTCACGCCGGGCGATTGTTGCATCAAAACTGACGGCCGTTCTTCTCGTCGTTGCTAGTCTGATCGGGATCCAGTGGGTGTTGTTGTTACTTAGTCGCAATCTTTACTTATGGCTATTGCCAGATGCTCAACAGGTCACAGCCAGCATCAACGAATACTCCTTCTACATGAAGTTGTTCTATACGATGTACCCAACTGACATTTTATTCATTTTACTGATGACATTCATCGTCATCTCGTTCGTCTTCATGACAGTTTTACTTGAACGATCATTCCGTAGAGGAAAAGCGTTCTTACTCGTCGGATTACATGGCGTTGCCTTAATTGGTGGTTGGTTCGTCATAGGTGTGACATTAACAGCTATTTCGAACGATTTGAGTCAATTGCACATGCAATTTTATTTTGGATACGTTGTGCTCTTGACGTTATATGTGTCGTACAAAAATCTGCGGTTAGTCCAGACGCGCCTATCCGTTTAAAGGAGAAATCTCATGAAACGATATCGTCACCTTCTGATCTATGGATTGATCATTCTCGTTACAATCGGAAGCTACATCGGTTATACGCTTTCAATCCAAGGCGCAGACTTGTCCCTTAAGACCGTCAGTGGAAAATCTTCGGAAATCGAAAATTTTAATTTACGTTTACAGACGAAAGGCATGCGCTCGACGATTTATGATGTCAATGCAAATGGAGACATCGAAAAACAGTCAAACTCATACGTCGGACAACTATTCCGTAAGGATGGAATGACGGCTTTACCAGACGAATATTATACTTTCACGACGCAAATGGAAACGAACGTCAGTGGAGATGAACAATCGGAGTATGCGATTCAAATCAAACACAATAGACTGCAATTTAAGATGTTTACGTTTAAGACAAAGGAAATGTTTGAGAAAACATTTAAATATGAGACGAAACTTGAGACGGGGACGGACTTGCAAGCAAGTGTCGTTGATAAACAGGCGATGAAGGTCTATATTCAACTCGATCGTGTCGATCAGCCCATGGAAACAAAACTCCTTGTGCTCGATTTAGCAGGCGACCAGGTCGAAGAAATCGTTCTTCAAAAATCAGTGACGCCTAACCATTCTCGCCAATTTTTAGCGATTCATCAAAATGAGGTTGTCTACACGGAACAACCGTCTGACAGCGATGAACAGAACACCAAACTATCTTATTTCCTCGATGACGGAAAAAGCGCTCAGTCCATCAAGGAGTTAAATCAGCAAGAAATCGGTTATACACCATATGCGAACGGTCGTTATTTAATCGGATTCCGTCTACCGGAAGGGGAAA
Source organism: Exiguobacterium acetylicum (assembly GCF_022170825.1). NCBI lineage: Bacteria > Bacillati > Bacillota > Bacilli > Caryophanales > Exiguobacterium > Exiguobacterium acetylicum. The sequence goes on from NZ_CP081878.1 coordinate 1,289,484, forward strand.
CGAAGCGAATCGAATGGTCGAAGTTCGATTTGGAAGCGAAGCAATTATCTGAGCATAGCGTCAGTAGTCCGCTTGTTATGAAAAAGATCGATTGGTTGGACTCAACGGACGAGATGCAGCTTTATCTCGCATCCGAGACGAACGATGGATTCCAAATGTCCGTGATTGATCTGAAGAATGAGCACCTGATGTATCAAGGTGAAATCAAAGATGCAAATCACAAAAAAGGAACAAGTATCTACGATTTTGCGATTCAATGATCAGCGAATGAAAAAACGCTTTGCACCGGAAAAAGTTATCCGGTCCGAAGCGTTCTTTTTTTAGATTTAACTAGGAATCGATCCATCATAAGGCGAAAGCATCAAGAAGTGAAATTTTTCTCTGCTGCTTTACAGGCACGCAATAAGGCATCCTTGAAGAAACGATCTTCCTGTGAAGCGAGCTGTTGTGTCGCTTCCTCGTCTCCGCGCAGTGAGCGGGCGAGCATCTGAATGACCTTGACCCAGCGGCGGACGTGATCGAGTTGCGGGCGACCCATTGCGACGTATACCGTAAACCAATCGTTTTGATCGCGACGGATCATCCGCTGGAATAATGATTTCGCGAGATCGACTTCTTCGGTCGTCGGGAGTTCGTTCGTCTCGAAATAAAGACGTAACGCTGCGACAGCAGTCGCATATGCTGCCTTGACGTCTTCCGACGGTTGGTGTTTGCCGTAATCAGATGTCGACAGATGAAGTAAGGCGGGTTTCTTTTCGACACCCGTGATCCAAGCGGAGATCGTCTTATTGCCTTTATAGGCTTGACGGTTCGCGACCGGGAGCTTCGCCGTGACATTACCGACTTTCCCGATCAAGGTCACTTTATTGTTGCGATCTTGGATTTCAGTCACTTTCATCTCGACCGTATCACCCATTTCATGGGGAATGGCTTTCGGCTGAAGCTTTTCTCCTGCCGAGAGTGGCGAGCGCTTGCGGATCATCCGCAGTGCTTCCTGTTCAATCCGGTCGTCAAGCGACCAGAGGTGCTCTGGTGGGACGTTACGGAACCGGCGACGTCGAACCTTGATGTACTGGTCAAGCGCGTCAGCAGCTTGCTCCCGCGTCGATTCGCCACGTGCGACGGGGCCGATGATGTCTCGCAGCGTAATGGATTCGAGACGTTCCATGATACCTTCGAACGGGATGAGTTCCATTACGTAGAGACTACAGACGACGAGTTCGCATTCGCGAGGAGTGAGTGGGCGTTTGGCCATAAATTGACTTCCTTTCAGCTGGTTGATGTTTCTAGTATACCAAAAAAAAGCCATCGTCACGTAATCCCGTGACGATGGTCTGAAAAAGCTTACAAGACGAATGGCGATTCTGAACTGTTTTGTAATTCGGCGGACGCGAGGCGTGTGACGCCGTTCATGAACGGGTCATGGGCGACGAACAAATCTCCGATTGCTTTGATCTCAGCAACAGTCGCGTTCTCCTTCGCACCAGCGATGCGTAAGCGATACGGTTTTTTCGTCACCGTATCAAAAGTCAGGACGATCGTATGTTCCATCAGTGGTCACTCCTTTCATGAAATGTAGGGGATGGGTTATGCCTTCAGTAAAGCGTAGTCACGGCTGATTTCCGTCAGCGCGTAACGTCCTTCAAGCAAATTGCCGACCGCTTGACCAATCGAAGCGACGACGTCTGCTGGAAGATTCGAACGTAAGCCGTTGTAGCGGCGACGAGCAACGACGGCATCGCCGTTTGCTGTCACTTTGTCTTTGCGTTCGAAGACGATGACGAGACTCGTTTTGATCTCTTCTGCTTGTGTCATGTGTATCACCTCCTTCGCCCTTATTGACAGGGCAAGAGACCAGATTGTTCGAAAGGAATGAAAAAAACATGGTCTGGTTACGTTTTTTACGAAAAGTCTCGTTTCTACGGATGCGGACGCTTGGGTATGCGTCCTTGATCTTTGTCTTCGGTGTCGCAGGAATCATGTATGCGCTGGAACCGGAAACGTTCGGATCCTACTTCCGTGCCGTCTACTGGACGATGACGACCGTCGTCACAGTCGGATACGGAGACTTCTTCCCGAATTCCGATACCGGTCGGATTCTGACGATCTTCGTCTTCATCTTCGGGATCGGGATCGTCGGTGGATTAATCTCAAAACTGGTCGATGGAGTTCAGTTGATTCGTAATCAAAAGGAAAGAGGGTTGTTGCAAGTGAAGGAAACAGGGCATACAGTCGTCTTCGGGTACAGTCGCCGTTCGAAGCACGTCATCGAGTCATTACTCGAACATACGGATGTCGTCCTCGTCGATGATTTAGAGCGCGAGCCATTCAGTCACCCACGGTTTCATTACGTCTGTGGTGACCCGGCACTGACGTCAACGCTCGAGCGAGCACACATTGAAAAAGCGGTTCGTGCGATCGTCCTCGCCGATCATTCGATTCCACCGGTCCATGCGGATGGACGGACGCTCTTGATTGCGTCAAGCATCGAACGGGCGAATCCGAACATTTATACAATCGTTGAGATGATGCTTGAGGAACACCTCGATAGTTTCGAACAGGTCAAAGTCGATGAAGTCTTGCTCGGCGACGAGACGATTGCCCGGATGGCGATTCTCGCGTCGCATCATCCTGGTGTGACGAAGGTCGTGACAAACTTGTTGACGAAGGATGGCGAGGGGATGTTCTCGATTCCGACAAGACCGGAATGGATGACATACCGCGATGCGTTCCATGCCTTACTTGAGGAAGGTGTGACGATTTTATCCGACGGAAAACGGCTTGATTTGAACCAACGTCTGGATGAATCGATTCCAAAAAACGGAACGCTGATTGTTTTATGTTCAGAAGAAACCGCGAAACGAATCGGAGCGATTTAAGGAGGACATGATTTAACTAATCTTTTTTCGGGTATAGTAAACAAATTTACTAAACGGAGGAAAAAGATTATGACACAACCACAACCAGAATGGATTCAAGAATTATTTGAGACGGTCGACCAAGGCGAAATTAAAAATGCGCCCAAATTACTCTATATGGCACTGACACTTGAACCAAGTTATTTTACAAAAGCAGTTAGTCGGTTTAATCAACGCTTAGAAGTCGAACCATTAACGGATGTTTCCGAATTACTGACGGTCTATCGTCAATTCTTCCTCTCAGCTAATCCGTCAGAGGAATATTGGTCGCTCGCTTGGAACGAACTCATCCAGACCTTACAACATATGATTGATCGATCAGAAACCCAGCAATTACTTAAAGAACATGTCGATTTACTGGACTGGTGGTCGAGTGAATCGTTATTATCACTCCCAAGTTGGTTGACGATTTTAGACGTCGCAGAACGAATCGACGCACTTGATCAATTTAGCAGTTATCTTCCAGATATTTTCGAGAGTTATGCGCTCGAAACAGCGAAGGATGAACCATTCGCTCGCCTTGCCTGGTACGCACTCGCGAGTAATCAACAAGAGTTGCTTGCCCCGTACAGAGACCGAATTGAAGCCGGTTCATCAAAGGAAATCCAGTCGCTGCGTCAACCAGATCTCATCGATCAAATTGAAACGACACGGGTCGGTATGTTAAAGTCGAAAGATAACGAGCCGATTGAATTAACGTTTGATCGAAAATGGACATTATAAATTATCGAAGAAAAAATGACACCTAGAAGCCGCACGAATCCAATCCAAGGGGTGTAGGGATGATTCACGTCAATTTACCGAGTGGTGACTATGTCGTGTTAGTAGAAATAAATCGTGAAGTGCTATTGTGTCATTCGATCGAAGAAGCGGAACAAGCACAACGCGACCGGTATGAACTGGTCGGACGGATGAGCGAACGTTTACCTGCAGAAGTGATCGGACCCTCGATTGCGGACTTCGTCCGCTTTTCGACCGGGTTCATCGGTGAGGAAGTAACGTGGCATGAAGAGGAAGAAGCGTTCTTTTGCCAGCAGTTCGAGACGTTCGACGGTTCTCCATTAGGTGAAGACCTGACGGGCATCGATGCAACGCGTTGGCGTGCGGTCCTTGCACGCTACTATGCTTACGTGACGATCGGAAAGATCATTCCTTTTGAAGTCAGCGAAGAACCGGACGGTACGGTTCCGCTTTAGTCCAGACGATTCTTCGGTCGGCGCGTAAACAGAGAAGGGCAGGGTTCCCATGAAAAAGCAACTTGCACTACTCACGCTAGCGACAATCGTCGCCATGCCAACGTCTGCTTTCGCGCAGTCTCAATATGTACAATACGACCCATCGTTTACAGAACAACAAAAACAAGAGTGGTTAGCGAATCAAGGACTGACTGAGCTTCGCGCCTTAAAACAAAAAGGCTTCTCACTCGTCGAGCCACTTGCGCATCTCGAGGAAGAGGACATCGATGCTGATTTGATTCCGATTACGGAAGTCAAAAAAGCGACGGATTCTGCCCAGTTCCAACAAACATATCTTGATCAGTCACGCATTCCTACGTACTGGAAGTATAGCCGTGGTAAATCAGATGTTCGCGTCGCGATTATCGATGATGCGATTGATACGAAACACCGTGAGTTCAAAGATGTCATCTATAAAACAACGACGATCTCTGGAATCCGCAAACCCGACGACCACGGGACACACGTCGCGGGAATCGTTGGGGCACGTGAAGACGGTCAAGGAATCGTTGGTGTCGCATCTGGTGTTAAATTGATTGGGGCTGATGTCTTCGATGGAGAATTTGCCGGATCAATCGATATCGGCGACGGTATTTTGTATGCAATCGAGCAAGGGGCAGACGTCATCAATCTGTCGCTCGGACAATACGAATACGATCCGTATATGGAGTCTGCGATTAAAAAAGCAGAAGCGAAGAACATTCTCGTCGTCGGGGCGGCAGGAAACGATGGGAAGGGCAAAGTCCTCTTCCCGGGCTCGATGAGTCAAGTCGTTGCTGTCGGCTCGGTCGGTACTCTCGGTCGCGCCTCGACGTTCTCGAACTATGGTAAAGGACTCAACATTATGGCACCAGGCGAAGGTGTCTACTCGACGATCGTCGGCAATAAATATGGCTATCTCGATGGCACGTCGATGGCGACTCCCGTTGTTAGTGGTGTCCTCGCACTTGCGAAATCAAAAAATCCGTTCGTCTCGAACACGACGATGCGTAGCAAGTTATACGCTGCGGCATCAAAAAAATCAGGCGATACGAAGTCGCATTACGGAACCGGTCGCTTAAATGCCGGCATCCTTGCGACACTGCCGGCACCGATCTCGAAGATTTCGTTGCCGTCAACGGTGAAGCCGAATCAGCTGTTTTCGTTCTACTTCGATGAATATGCGAGTGCGAAGACGACGACGCGTCTGTATAAGGATGGCAAAGTTGTCAAAACGTTCACGCAATCGAATTTAAGAAATGGGACACATAAATTTACGTACAAGTTGAAAGAGAAGGGGTCTTACAAGCTCGTCTTTACTACGACAGGCGGACGTCATACGCGCACCGTTGAACGATTATTGACTGTGAAATAAAAAAAGCGCTACTCACATAGTGAGAAGCGCCGTACGAGACCCGGAGGTTACTTCGGGTCTTTTCCTTTTTTATAGACGGGCGTCGGAGGCGTCATTGCCTCTCCAGTCCACGTGATCATCGCTTCCATCTTGTATCCTGTGTCATCCTCATGGACGAACGACAGACGACTGGAATCGATCAATTGATATAAACCATAAGCGACCTGGTCAGCCCAAGAGCGTAACGTCATTGCATCATCATACAACGGGATTTGCTCAGGGAAACGTTCATTCATAAGCAAGATATCGTGTTGATCGAAATGATAGCTACGTTTTGAGAGTGCATCGGGCGCCTTGACGTTAAACGGCTCGAACGCGTGGATGAGCTCTCCTTGACGATAGAAGGCGAAGATGCCGTTTCGCAGATGAAGTGCCTTGATCTCGTCGATCTCAATCAAGAACGTCAACTTGCGAACCGTTCGCCGGTTCGTACCAGAGCGTCGTTTTTTCATGCTACATGCCCCCTTCTGAACTCTTGTACTATACCGTGAAATGAGGCAGAGACGCAACTTTTTCGTTTATAAAACGAGAATTGCCTCTTGCAGGAAAGCGGCATCTACGCTACACTCATAAGCAGTGACTATGTTGGTTCGGACAATCGCGGGGCATTTCGGTGCTTTGAGGAAAGTCCATGCTCGCACAGCCTGCGATGGCTGTAGTGATCGTGCTACACAAAAAGATAAGTGTAGGCAGCGTCAAGCTGACGGCAGAAGGAACGCCTAAGTCTTCGGATATGGCCGAAACTTCTTGAAGGTGCCACAGTGACGGAGCTTCATGGGAAACCATGAAGGTGGAACGAGGTAAACCCCACGAGCGAGAAACCCAAATTTGGTAGGGGAATTTCCGGAGCGGAATTGAACGCGAAGGAGAGCGTATGCAAATACGGAGATAGATGATTGTCGCCTGCGTGTGAGGGTCAAACCGTTTGAAACACTAAGGAACAGAACATGGCTTACAGGACCACATAGGCTGTTATTTTTAAGTTGAACGAGAGTCCAGGTCCACCCTGGGCTCTTTTTTTATTGCAATGAAACGATTCAGTGGAAGAAATGATAAAGGAGTGAACGCGATATGGCAAAACGCTTAGTCATCGCGACAGCGGCGATGGGAATCGAAGCGCTCGTCGCAAAAGAAGTCCGTGCGTTAGGGTATGAATGTACGGTCGAGGACGGAAAGGTCTACATCGATTGTGAGATGGAGGACATTCCCCGTTTGAACATGTGGCTTCGGACAGCGGACCGGGTCAAACTCGTCGTTGCCGAGTTCCGCGCGACGACATTCGAAAAATTGTTCGATCAAGTTAAGGCACTGCCATGGCACGAATTGATGCCGTGGGATGCGAACTTCATCGTCAACGGTCGTTCGGTCAAGTCGAAGCTCTTCTCGATCCGTGACTGTCAGAAGATCACCGAGAAAGCGATCGTCTCGCACATGCAAGAAGCGTACAACAAAGGAACGGAATGGTTGCCGAAGACAGGCGCGAGCTATCCGATCGAAGTCGCCTTGTTAAAAGACATCGCAACATTAACGATCGATACGTCAGGCGACGCATTGCACAAACGCGGCTACCGTGAGTTCCATTCAGCAGCCCCACTAAAAGAAACGATGGCAGCAGCGATGCTGATGCTGACGAACTGGAAGCCGGACATGCCGCTCTACGATGTCTTCACTGGTTCAGGTACGCTGGCGATCGAAGCAGCAATGATCGGGCGTAATATCGCACCAGGGATCAACCGCGAGTTCGTCTCACAGGAATGGAAATGCATTCCGAAGAAGGCATGGTTTGATGCGATCAACGAAGCGAACGAAAAAGCAGAGTGGGACAAACCATTGAAGATTTACGCAAGCGATGTCGATCCAGAGATGGTCAAGCTTGCGAAAACAAACGCAGAACTCGCAGACGTCCGCGATGCGATCAACGTCATGCAACGCGACGCTGCAGACTTCAAACCGAAGGAAGACTTCGGTGTCATCATCGGGAACCCGCCGTACGGGGAACGTTTGGAAGATGCACGTGAAGTCCATCAGCTCTACCGCAAGATTGGAACAGCGTATAAAGAATTCCCATACTACAGTGTCTACATGATCACGTCGTATGTTGAGTTCGAAAAAGCGTACGGTCGCCCAGCGACGAAACGCCGGAAGCTCTATAACGGAAATATTGAAGTTCAGTTCTATCAATATTATGGTTTGCGTCGGAAAAGACCGCAGTCTTAAGCCATTTGTGAGAGATGAGTGGGCGCCAGTTCCCACTCAGTTCCCACTTTTTTATTTTTTTCGCCAAAATGTTATGAGCCGCTCGGTTGAGCGGTTTCTTTGCGTTTCAAAAGCTGCTCGAATCAAAATCACCAAGTCTTTTTTGGATGACATTTCGGATTGTACTGAAGTTTTTAATGCCAGTTCGATTGTTAAGAAATTTTCAAATCATAACTTTTTTACATACTTATGTTCTGTTTCTGTCAGAAAGAAAAAGCACCTGAGTGCCTTCAGTGTAAACCTTTTTAATTGCCGTCGATATCGGGTGTAGTTAAATCTAGCGAGGTAAATCCGGATGTATCTAAATTGCTGTTCAAGTCGTTCAAATTTTGGATAGCTTCTTGTCCTCTATAGTATCCGTCCTGACGCGTTTCCATCTCATCACTCTTAAGTAGTCTTTCCGAACTCACTAATTCAGACGCAGTGGATTGCATCTCAATGATCGTAGTCGACAAGGCGTTGGCGATGTGTTTGATATCTCTATCTGCTGTGAGCGATTTCTGAATGCCTATGATTTTTTCCGACATACCATTTACCATGAGAGACAAAGAATCGCCAGTTGTTAAATCGTCAGCTTCTACTGGATATTCGAGTGACATCTCGTAATATTTTTCATCCGCTTCTTTTAGCATGGCTGTCAGTTGAAATTGACCATCTAAAAATTCTGCAATCAATTCTCCATCATCTTTGTTCATTACATTTGAAACACCAGTACTCGTTTCAGTAGCATCAGTAGAAGAAGCTTTGAAGATAGCTTCATTAAGCGGAATTGCCCGTAAAGTTTTTTCTTCTCGATTAGGTAAATAGTTTTCAGCTTCGTTCCATGTTTCAAAACTCTTAGAAACCGTATACGTCTCTAAGCTGTATGCCATATCTAATAGGTTCTGAGAAAGAGTTTCGAGTTTTTCAGCTATCACGTTTTCTACATTTGTGAATGGGACGTCTTCATTCTTCGCCATGTACGCACCTGATGCCATCATATGGGCAATCTGTGCAGCTTCGTTTAGTACTTTAACTTGCGCGTCTACTCGATCTCTCACATCTTGGGTGACAGTTTTTTGAAAATCTTTGATTCGAAGTTGTTCTGTTTCTTTCATCTCTTTTTGTTCTTTAACAATACGGTTCACTAACTCGGTTGTGGATGAAATAGCTTTCTCAACAACAGGCTTCCCTGTATCTAAAGCATTTTGGACATCTTCTGGAGAAAAATCGTTGTTCGTTTGTTCTACATTTGTTCCATGTCCGAAAGAGGCGAGGTCTCTCGGATCAGAAGCTACAGGTGTGTCATTTTTTTGTTTTGCTTTTTCTGTTTTTGATTCTGTGATAGGATTTTCCTTTTTAACCTGTGAAGATTTAGCATGCATCCCAAGAAAGTACGATCCCCCGATTATTACAACTGCAAGGATTCCGATAATCCAGCGCATCTGGATGGTCCGTCTGTTATAACGACTATATTTAAAAGTACGTTTCTTTTCATTGTCCACGACGTATCCTCCATCAGTAATTATTAATTTAATCCTAATTTAGTACATTTATGAATTTAATTTCCATATTAATTCTAACTCAAAATGGTTTATTATACGACATAAATTTAAGCAATAGGACAACTATCTTCGCATCGAATAATCGTATACTTAACGTATATGAATATTGAAATGTAGTTACTGCATTAATTTCCAAGTATTATAGTCTCTATCGTGGAAGAGCACATGCAAAAGTTACATTTATTATATACATGATTGATAATGCACAATCATTACATAGTTTTTAAGAACCTCTCTAGATTAAATTAGGACAATATAAAAAATCCCTTTGAAATGACATACTTAAAAAAAGTACAAACTTTGAAAGAGTTTTTGATTAGCACAAAGTATATTTTTAAGCAGGATGATGCGAATAGTAGTCAAAAGGTAAACATAAATGATGTACTTATACATACTGAGGGAGAAAAACATGACAAGGATCTGGATCGAAAAGTATGAAGTAACGGGTGATTTAGGGCGTCTATTTGGTCACTTTTTAGATATGGATGATTCAATTAAAACGGCATATTTAATAAGTCCGTCAGAGGGAGACGAATGTATTACACCGACGAAGAAAATTTTGTTTGAGTTTTTAGAGCATCGAAATGATTTTCCGCTGTATCTGTATTTTTCAGATGAATATGTATTAAGAGAAAGACATCAGCAGTTCTTTCAACAACAAGATGTTGACTATACCATTCAAACGGTTTATCCGAATCGCAAACATCATTTAGATCCGCTTGTCTATTTTACAGTCGAGTTAAAGAACAAGGAAGCACTCAGACGCGTCGTTCGTAAAACGTACTGGTTAGGAGAAGAGAATGTCTTCTACGTGATTTCGAATTATGATAATTTAAAATTTACGTTTGAGGAAAGGCAACATTGGGGGTTTCAACAATATCTGTCAGTTGCTTCGTTTGATCGAAATCCTCCATCGGTGCTTATCAAGCCTGGTCATGACGGATGTGGTTTTTTCATATGTTCAAACGATCGATCGGTGAATTCGTTAGAAAACGTCATTCGGAGTATGCCAGAAGAAATCATCACGTATCAAGTCAATGATGAACTATATGAACCCGAGTAGGAAGAATGAATAGTTTTAGTAAGCTATAAACTCATTAAAGTGAGTCATTGATTTTGCGTATAGTTTTGTAGCCGTTCCAAAACGAAATAGACGTAAAGAAGACCGAAATCATTATTCGGTCTTCTTTACGTTATGTACTTATTCAATGTACAGTTTTACGTCAACAAATGGTCCGCTCGACATAAAACCGTCACCTTCACACCATCAGCGACAGAAAAGCCATTCATTCGCGTGCCATCATTCATGCGAAGCGGTGTCGTTTGGACGATGTCCTGGAAGAAAAATAGGTCACTTCGTAAACGACGCAGTAATTGGCGAACATGATCGTACGTAATCGCTTGACCACTCAATTCCGTCAATCGCTCGGCTAGCGCAGGATACGTTGACGTCGTGTTCGTCATAATCATGAAGAGTGTCAAGAAACCGTTCGGATTCAGTAAGATGGTTTGATTTTTCCACTCGACGAAGGTTCCCTCTGAACTGCTACGTAAGATGATTTCTTGAACGTCAGCCTGATACTCCTGAAACGAACGTTCATTGATTAATGTCTCCATTCCATCTTGGATCTTTCGATAATAGAGACGGTCAAATAATTGCTCGTCTTCAACGAGTAACTCGTTTCGATATTTATTGAGTCGTGCTGCTTCATCCGGGTGCTCCTCATGTTCGCGGTATTCGAGTTCAGCAAGTGATTCGCGAGCGAGGTAGATGCTGCAGTTGACGACGAACATATGCGTCAGCGTCGTCTGGATGTCACTGAGAGCAGCATCGACCGTACCGTCGAGCGCTCGGCTGAAGTGACGAATCGCTTCCGCATACTGACGATCGACATAATGAATATAGCCGATACGATAATTCGCAAGCGGATGCTTCGGACGAAGGCGGATTGCCTTAGTCAATGCGCGACGCGCTGCGTCATAATCCGGTGTCTCCGAAAATTTCGAGTACTCCGCTTGGCGGACATACAGATTCGTTAGTTCGTCTTCCAATTGTCTTCTTTTATCTCGATCTGTCGTTTCCCGAATGGCGCGCTGGAGTTCTTGCGCTCGTGCATAACTCGTTATCATTTCGGTCATCCTTTCTGTCTCTTTTCTTTCATCATAGGGCGGACGAACGCGTGTGACAAGCTGTCACAGCGGTGTTGCTACTCTATAGGTACCAACACTAAAGGAGTCGATATGAGATGAGAAACGAAAGCAAATGGATCCGTTATGGCATTTTACGTGGAGAAGTCATCAAAGAACAGACATGGTCAGCTTGTGTGCAAGATGTCGTGCAACGAGCGGGTCAACAGGAAGCGACGGATGAAGAGATTCTCGATTGGATCGAAGAAGCAAAACATCGCTATGCACCACTTGACGATCATGGGATGGAAGCATTGTTTGATCCAAGAAGACAGGCGTTACCTTATCATCTGTTTGACGGGTATGTCAGAGGCATCGTCCGTATGTTGAACGAACTTGGAATTTTGACAAGTTCCTGTTGTGACGGTCACGGTAAACGAGCTGCTCGGGTTTATACGCAGGATTTGCTGACGAACCAGCAACGGTATTTGCTTCGTTTAGCGGCAGACGCGGTTCCAGGGTTGACCGTGTCCTTACAGAGTCGGTGGATTCAACTTGAAGTGAGAGAGCAGCGTTCGCTGTTGCTCGATTTAGCGGAAGTCTTATACCGCATCAAACAAGACGCGTCGACGATACAAGAGCTGCAATTGCAACGCTTCAGAAAGCGTCTGCTCAGATGGCTCGCTATTCCTGGACAAAGCAGAAGGGAACAGATGGTTCGCAGTCGCGTACAACAGGCAGTCCGCCGGTTTGCTGACGATTCTTTTGTCGATGAAAAAGGGAACCTGCTCGTGACCTACCATCGAGGGGAAGGACCGGTCATTTTATTATCGGCACATCTCGATACCGTCGAACGTATCGATTCGTACCGGACGCTGTTTCAAGAAGGAACGGTCCTAACGAGCTCAAACGGAATTCTCGGGGCAGATGATCGAGCGGGTATCGCTGCGATACTTGAACTCATGGAACGCATCCCAGCGACTGACTTCCGCGGAACGATCAAGCTCGCATTTTCAGTCGAAGAGGAAATCGGTTGTCGTGGTACAGAAGCGATGGACGCGTCCTTTTTAGAGGACGTCGATGCAGCAATCGTCTTTGACCGCCGCGGTACACGCGATATCGTTACGGGGTGTTATGGAGAGTTTGATTTTTGCGAGACGGCTTTTGGTGCATGTTTTGAGCAAGCCGGTATATTGAGTGGTATGCCAGATTGGCAAATGACGCGGTACGGGGGAAGTAGTGATGCGAAACTATTCGCGCTACGAGCTATTCCGGCTGTCAACTTGTCCGTCGGTTATCTGCATGAGCATACGGATTTTGAACAGGTTGATTTTGCGGCGACGCTCGAAACCGTCCGTTTGGTCGAAACGTTACTCCATCATCGATTGCTCGAGCGTTATTTCGCTGAGCGGACAGAAAATCCAACTCTAGGCGGATATACCGATTAATGGATTCCAAATATAGTAAAAAAGAGAGGTGAGAGGAGAGGGTTCGATGTGGATCATACTAGGTTTACTGGCGATTGGTTTTACTGCTCTGAATATCATCTTTTATTTAATTGGTAAAGACTATCGTTTCCTGATGGTGCTCGGACTGAGTTTTACGGCACTGACGCTGTGCGCGGAATACAGACTCGTCGCGGAATTTGTGGCACGGAAGGACTGGGCAGCGTTACAAGACGTCGTACCGGGCATGGAGCGGGCACTGTGGGTATTGACGTTCATCTCGATCGGATTAAATGTATTGCCGCTACTGTTAGACTACCGAAAGAATCGATCTCGTTAACGAACCGAAGAGGAGCTGAAACACGATGAACTATGTCTTTGCACCGCTAACGCAGCGGCAGGCGGAGCAGATTGCCTACGAGTGGCAGTATGATGGACCGTTTGCATTTTATGATATGCCGAATGACGAGGAAGATTTAGCCGAGTTTCTCAATCCAGAGGAACGGACCGAGCATTACTTCGCTGTGTTGAATGGGGAAGAATTGATTGGCTACTATGTATTCGAACCAAACTCAGAAGTCGTTGACGTCGGACTTGGCATGCGACCGGACTTAACGGGGCAAGGAAATGGAGCGGCATTTTTAGAAGCCGGTCTTGCGTTCATCATGGATCGGTATGCACCAAAACAAATCGAATTAGCCGTCGCGACATTCAACGAGCGGGCGATTCGCTTGTATACGAAAAGTGGCTTCCTTCCAGTCGAACGCTTCCAACAGGCGACGAATGGTGGAAGTTATGAATTTTTGAAGATGCGTTTACAACCCGTCCACTCGACGGAACCTTTTCCAAACTCTATAAGTAGATAACAGAAAAGGAGATGATGTTATGGCACGCTGTACGAATTGTCAGTATAAGTTCAACACAAAAGAAGTGCTCGCTGTCAGTGTTGCGATACACGGGAAAGGCAAGACGTGTCCGAACTGTGGCGTGAAACAATACATGTCCCGAAAGTCGCAATTTTATCTTTCACTCGGGAATATCAGTCTCTTGTTCGTTCTGTTCTTGCCATTTCTAATCCGGTTGAGCGACCGGGAAGAATCGATGAGGTAAGATGTCGGTTACTTTTATTTTCATGAAACTTTTTCCTGAATCCACCAGTAGATAAGGAAGAAGGAGATGATCAGATGGTACGTTGTACGAATTGCCAATATACGTTCAAAACGAAAGAAGTGCTCGCTGTCGGATTTGCGAAACACGGGAAAGCGTGTCCGAACTGCGGCGTGAAGCAATACATTTCAAAAGACTCGCAACATTACTTATCGCTCGGATACGTCAGTCTCTTGTTCGTCTTGATCCTACCGTTCGTCATCAAACTGAGCGACAAAGAAGAGACGATCTGGTAAAGCATTACGCGCATGCCTGAAAACGACAGGGTGCGCGTTTTGTCTTATACTCGAGATTAAATAATAAACTAGGGGGATTACAACATTTTTTAAATGGGTAAATAAGGATATTTTTTACTATAATCAAGTTGTGGTTGGGGAACTACTCGATGCTAACGGGGTATCATTGGAATTGGCGGGCCTTCTGCATTTGCGGGAGGTTATTTTACGTAAACAAAAAAGAGTGCCCGTCAGGACCTCCCAGTTGCATCTTCAGTTGTTCCTCGAAGCGCTCCAGCTTCTTGCGGCTTGACGTGATGTCTAGCTGCATCAGATTCTCCGTCTGCTTCAGGACATCGACCTGCAGGCCTTTCGTCAGACGGTAGAAAGCGGCGAGGATCTCAGGTGCCTCTCCCGATAGTACGATTTGCGTCTTGTTCACGAACAAAAATTTTATGTGCTCCTCCTTGTGTGAAACGGCGACGATCAATATACGCCACGTGAATGTAAAGCAAACGGATTGTCACTTGATTCCAGAAGGTTTTCCGCTTATTCTGAAGGCATCGCTTCATTTCAGTTCCACTACCTCTTACAAATGGTCAGTTCCCACCTGAATTCCCACTTGATGGATGACGAGAAATGAAATAGTAGGTGCGCCAATCATTTTCAAGTCCGATGTTCAGACGAGAGGAACCACACGAAATCAGCGTATAGTTTTATGAATATTACGGTTTGCGTCGGAAACGTCCGCAAGCTTAAGCGATTTAAGTAATAAAAATAACCAAAATTCTAGTGCATATTTATATTTGATTTGAGATTTGAAGAATAATTGTGAAAAAGTCGTTATATTTCAGCGATTTTTTGCGTTTCAAAAGCTATTTGAAGTCTCTTATGGCTATTTTTATAATTGAATAGTATGCATTAAAATAAATGGAATTGTCGAATTTAATGAAGAATCAAAGTGAATCGCATTGAAATAAATGTTCTCATTTCGAATAGAAATAGTTATAAAAAGTGTGGCGTTAAAGAACTAAATGAGAAAGGTTTATCGAGCGACTAATTTTAAGAATTGAAATTCTATAACAGCAAGTAATAATTTGGTCTACGAAAAAAACTTTGTTGATTCACACCAACCTCAATAAGTTCCAGAGTACATTTTGAATCACGATTTACATGAAAAGGACCTTATTAAAGAAGGATATTGAGTGTTACAGAACTGAAGTATGTGTAATATGATGTCTCTCAGAAGACGTAATTAAATTTAGTTTTTAAATCTATATAATTGTTACATATATTTACATGTTAGTTTTGTAAGATTCATAATAATCAGCTTTGGTTCGAAAGGTACTAATGATAACCCGAGTGATTTTCTTTAGGAAGCGATTAAATAAGAAAGTTATTTTTTCATAATGTTGTGGAGTCAAAGAACTTAGATTTTCTAAAGGGGGTAATAAAATTGAAAAGTAACCATAAACAAATTATTAATGCAAAATTAAAACTGTCTATTAAAAATATTACTGATGGAGAAAATAACTGTTACTATGATGTAGATAAAATACATGAAGAAAAATCAATAAAATCACATTCTATTTGGAATAATGGAATACTTAAGCTTTTAGCTGAAAATAATAAAATATTTTGGATTGATCCTAAAATGAGATTTAAATTATATGGTGAAGAAGAGTCTTTATTTCATGAAGTAATTACAAAAAATGCTACTGTTTATAGAGGCTTTTGTGGAGAACATGATAATAAATTATTTGAACAAATTGAGAAAGACAGTAGTTACGAAGGTACATTAATACAAAATTTTTTATATAGCTATAGGGCGTTCTCATATCAACATGTCCAAAATAAATTATCGAAATTAGCATATGAAGATATGTATCAAGAAATAAGAAAAATGGTTATTCACAAAATTGATGGCTTGAATGAAAATACTCTAAAAAATATAGATGAGCTTATAAAATTACATAATAAAAAAAGGGAACGAGGTGACGCTATATTTACTTCTACAAAAGAAAAATTTAATGCAAGTTTTAAAAATATTCATGACGAAAAATGTTTTAATAATAGTATTAATGAAAATTTTGTTTTCAAATTTTTTAAAATAAATAAAAAAATTGAAGTTGCTTGTTCAGGAATAGGTGATCCTTTAATTGATATTGATGGGAAAAAAATTATTACGCCAACATCAGGATTTTTATTTTTAAATTTGTTTCCTATAAGTTTAAATGAATCATATTTCATTTTAGGATTATTAAAAAAAGATGAAAAAATTTACAAAAAAATAATAGAATACTTAAATTTAGAATATCAAAAATATAATGAATCACAAATTAATAATTTTGAGCTATTTGTTCAAAATTTAATAGTAAATGGATCAGAAAATATAGTTATGTCTCCAAAGTTATATCATAAACTCAATTTAAATGGTGATATTGAGAAATTTGAAAAACAGTTTAATGGAAGTATTGCATTATCACATAAAGAGCAAAAATTACATCAAAACTTACTTGCAGATAATGGTTATAAATTGATATAAATAGTTGATTAATTAAATGCACTAACTTCTAATAATTTCTTATTTATCATCAACAAAATTCACTCGACAAAACTTTTTCCTGAATCCACCAGTAAATAAGGAAGAAGGAGATGATCAGATGGTACGTTGTACGAATTGCCAGTATAAGTTCAAAACGAAAGAAGTGCTTGCTGTCGGATTTGCGAAACATGGGAAAGCGTGTCCGAACTGCGGCGTGAAGCAATACATTTCAAAAGACTCGCAACATTACTTATCGCTCGGATATGTCAGTCTCTTGTTCGTCTTGATCCTACCGTTCGTCATCAAACTGAGCGACAAAGAAGAGACGATCTGGTAAAAGCATTACGCGCATGCCTGAAAACGACAGGGTGCGCGTTTTGTCTTATACTCGGGGCAAAGGAGCTGTGAAACATGCAAACCGTATATGATGCAACCGTACAAAACGCAGCAGGAGAGACTGTTTCATTAGGTGACTATGCGGGGCGTGTCCTCGTGATCGTCAACAAGGCAAGCAAATGTGGGCTCGTCAAACAACTTGGCGAACTGCAGGCATTGTACGATAAATATGACGAGCAAGGAGTCACGGTGCTTGGCTTTCCGTGCGATCAATTCAATCAGCAGGAGTTCGCGAGTCAGGAAGAGACGATGCAGTTCTGTCAGCTGAACTATGGCGTGACGTTTCCGATGTTTCAGAAAATCGATGTCAATGGACCAAATGAACATCCGCTTTATACATTCCTAAAACGCGAACGCTCCGGTCTGCTGTCGTCGAAGATTAAATGGAACTATACGAAGTTTTTAATCGATCGCCAAGGACGTGTCGTACAGCGGTTCAGTCCGGTCGATTCCGTCCAGTCGGTTGAAAAAACCTTATCTTTGTATCTATAATCCAAGTAACCGTCCGGCGCGAGTCGTTGGGCGGGACGAACGAATACCCTACCTTTGGCAAGGTAGGGCTTTTTTTATGTCATTCAACGCGAAACGAATCAAATGAATAGGTGACAATCGCATCGCTGCGCTTATGTCCGAGATCGGTCAGAACCGGTGGACGGGGAGACAAGACATGAAAATCCTGCTCGAACGCTCGGAGCCAGTAATGGACCCAGTCTTTTGTAGGATCGAGATTCATCATTTCACGTGCGAATGTCAGCAGCTTTGAATCGGTCAGCGTCAGAAGTGGAATCGGATTGATCTCGACATCTTCTTTTAGTTCATACAGATCCAGTGAACGAAGCAGAATCGCATCCGCTTCGAAAGTCAATTGAAAGTAATTACAGCTGTAGTCGCCGACGATGACCATCGTCTCCTCCGTATGCCCGCGAAAATGAAAGATCAATCGGTTACCATTTGCGACATCCATCGAGAACTGATCAAGTCCGATGTTATAATCCTCGCGAAATTGTAGTTTTTCAAGCGTGATTTCTCGCATGACTTAACCTCCTGTTCGAGTTTGTCGTTCTTCTGTCAAAACGGTTTGGCGTGCTGCTAGGCGGGACGAGCCAATCAATAGAGCGATTCCGAGTAACAATAACGAAATTCCGAACCAAGCCGTTCCACTTAACTGCTCGCCGAGGACGAACACACCAAGCAAGGCGGCCGTCAATGGTTCACCGAGCGAGAGTGTGACGGCAGTCGACGACGGTACGTTCGATAGTCCTTTTGCGAATAACCAGTAAGCAAGCCCGGTCGCAACGACGCCGAGATGGAGGCTGATCCCAGCCCCTCGTGACGTGGCCAACCACGAGAGATCGAATAAGAATAGTGGGGGAGATAGTAGCAGGGAGCTTGTCGTAAAGATGACGGCAACGACCGATAGCGGCGCGTGGGTCTTGACGAGGTCACGACTGACGAACGTGTACCCGGCAAACGATAGTCCGGCACCAAGTGCGAGAACGATGCCGATTGGATCGATCGCGACCGTCCCTTGATTGTTCAGGAGCAACAGACAACCGGTGATCGATAATCCGGTTGAAGCCCACCACAGCAACGCGGGACGTTTCTTTAAGAACAGCCACTCGATGCATCCAGAGAAGATTGGTGCGCTCCCAATCGCAACGACAGTACCGACAGCGACACCCGTCATCAAAACAGCGGAGAAGAACAGGGGCTGGTAAGCTGCCATGCTGACGGCAGCGAGTAAAATCGTCCGCAGCGGCCAGTCGCGCAATGTCAGTTTTCCCTTTAAGAAGACGAGACAGAGCAAGAACAGTCCGCCGACAGCAAGACGAACGGCACCAATCGCAATCGGATGTGCATCGTCCGGAGCAAAGGCTTGCGAGGTACCCGTCGTGCCCCAAAAGATTGCAGCGAGTAATATGAGCAACATCGATGATGATTTAGACATGGGTCACCTCTTCGAATGCAATTTTTTAAAATGATATTAGAACGAGAATACCACAGAACGAGTAGGATGGAATACACCAAATAATTGAAAAAATGGTATGGTATATAGGGTGAAGTCGTATCATTCACGAATACGAAAATGAAAAGGATGGGACCCATGAAAGAAATGAACCAAATCGAAGCGGTACTTGACGTCTTATCACAAAAAATCAATCACGGGTCGACCTTCATTCAGCGGCGATACGATACAGGAGTCGCTCAATTCAATTTAAATGATCCGGTGACGGAACAGGCGATTCAGTCATTTGAAAAACAGTTCAAGCTAACGTTACCAAGTGAATATAAGTCATTCCTTCGTTTACATGACGGAGCGGAGTTGTTCATGATTCAAGGTCTTGGTATCGAACTCTATCCACTTGAAAAAGTCATTGAAATGACAATCCAGGCTAAAGAGGACGACCTGATTCATGAAGACTATGATCACTTCTTGATGATTGGCGAAATGAACGAAGGATATGTCTTGATTCAGACGGAAGATGCGAAGACGGATGAGACACCTTATATGCACTGGATGTTTCATGAGTTGTCGACAGAGGAGACTGACCCAATCGGACAGAACTTTGGCACGTTCCTTGAATATGCGATCATTGCACAAGGGGATATGTTCTGGGAATTCAAGGACTTCTCGATTGCAACGAATGATTATTATGTAGAGGACTACAATTCCGAAGAAGAAGTGAGCAAACCACAATCGATTCGCTTCGTCGACTCGGTTCGCGTTGAAATCGAGTATCCGACTGCGAAGCGGGATGCATATTTCTCAGTTAAGATTTTCGAAGGGAAACAAGATAAAGAAAGTCTCGGCGCTAGCTACGACTCGGATTCGCGCTTTGAGAAAGTGGTCCAATCGGTACGGGAATATCTAATGGCGGAGCGTTTCCAGTATTCTTCGATCATGGTCTTTCAAACAGAACACCGATTTTGGCAGAACGATGACGAGACAGGTGATTCCTTGATTCGCAACCACAATCCACAACGGCAAGGAATGCGCTTCGATGGATATCGTGCCTTCGTCGAGGGGCCACCTCGTCCACTTCCAGGGTGGGAATGAGTCAGAAATTTCTTCATACGGAACGGAGTTTGACAGATGAAAAAATGGTTGTTGATTCCCATGATTCTTTGTTTAAGCGGTTGTATGATCCAACCGCAAAGTGGGAGTGAGACGAATGAGACGTCTTTCAAAGGGAATACGAAAGAGGGACTCGTCTTTGAATACAAATTGACGAATACAGGTGACCATGCATTCGATGTCATTGCACATTCTGGTCATTTGTTGAATGTCGTCGTTCGTGATAGCAAGTCGAGGACTGTCGTTTTCGATTCAAGAAAACAGAAGAGTAAAACAAGCCAACAAAAGAAACGTGTCAAAGCATCAGAAACCGTCATTCTCAAACAAACGATACAAGGCGGTACGATCGAGTCAGGTACATATGATATCGAATATCTCGTTGAGGAGAAAGAAAAGTATAGCGAAGGTTCTAGTTCAGTGGAGGACATGGAAGAGAAATTAAAATGATTTATGCTCTGGTGCACGACTTCTTTAAAAATATCTTCAGAGTCTCATACAGGTTTCGGTACGAATGATGCTACTAGTAACACGAGACGTAAAAGAGTGGTCCCATGAGAAGCTGATTTTTGTCCTTTAGGCAACTAACGGGTGAAAATCAGCTTTTTGTTTATTAATGATACTATGCGACGCTGCTCTATCAACTGACGATCAATCAATCCTACGGACCACGCATCCCGTTACTCGTCGCGACGATAGGACGGGAGCGAATGTCTGCGTTACTGGACTTTGCGAATGAGGAAATTACGACAAGCAGGAAATCAAGAGACCAAGCCTGAAAAAGAAGGACAAAACCTTATTTTTATATATCGAAATTTAATTTCAAAAATAAATAAATAACATTGAATTAAAATTTCTTAATTGTATAATAAAGGGAGGGAAGAGAAAGGGTGAAGCACATGTTAGATCAATTAGCAACGGAACGTCGAAATGAACAGACGATGCAACTCGATGAGATGACAGTCGAGGATGTCTTACGGGTGATGAACGCTGAGGATCAAACGGTCGCGACGGTCATTCAGACGCAGATTCCGGTCATCGCGGAAGTCGTCAAACACGTCATTTCGTCATTCAAAAACGGAGGACGCTTGATTTACATCGGTGCTGGTACGAGCGGGCGGCTCGGGATTCTTGATGCGGCAGAATGTGTGCCGACGTTCGGGGTCTCACCAGACATGGTCGTCGGTTTGATTGCTGGCGGCGAACGCGCGTTAATCAAGGCGGTCGAGGGAGCAGAGGATAGTCGGACGCTTGCCGTCGACGATTTGAAAGCGCTCCAGCTAGAAGCACGTGATACGGTCATCGGGATCGCAGCAAGCGGTCGGACACCGTATGTCATCGGTGGTCTTGATTACGCGAAGGAAGTCGGAGCGGTGACGGTAGCGATTTCTTGTAATACGAATGCGGTTATCAGTGGGCACGCGCGTTATGCAATCGAAGTCGAAACAGGTCCGGAAGTCTTGACGGGGTCAACAAGACTAAAGGCTGGAACGGCACAAAAGCTCGTCTTGAACATGGTTTCGACAGCGGCGATGATCGGTGTCGGTAAGGTCTATCAAAATTTGATGGTTGACGTCCAGTCAACGAACGAAAAGCTTGAGATCCGGGCGAAGCGGATGATTTGTGAGGCGACGGGAGTCGATGCCGTAACGGCGGAGCGTGTCTTCCATGAAGCGCACGGGCACGTCAAGACGGCGATCGTCATGATTCTCGCGAATGTTTCGTATACGGAAGCCGTCGAACGATTACAGCAAGCGAACGGATTCGTCCGAGACGCACTCTAAGGGGGAAATACGATGAAGAAGGAAGAAGTGCTGGCACACGCGATTCTTGAGCACGTCGGTGGAAAAGATAATCTCCGGCAGCTTGCGCACTGTATGACGCGGGTTCGTTTATCGTTAAAGGATCCGATGCAAGCAGATTTCGATGCGTTAAAGCGGATTGATGGGGTCATGGGGGTCATCGATGACGAGACATTACAAATCGTCGTCGGTCCGGGAACGGTCAATCGGGTAGCCGACCACTTAAGTCGCGAGACGGGACTCGCAATCGGGGAAGAGTCCGTTGATCCGAATTTGACGCCAGAAGAACGAGCTGCCGTCGAACGGCAAAAAGTAAAAGCAAAACAACAGTCTCCGTTCAAACGCTTCTTGCGCCGAATCGGGAACATCTTCATTCCGCTCATTCCGGGTCTTGTTGCTTCCGGTATCATCAACGGTGGTGCGAACTTCGCAAAAAATGCGGGTGTCGATGCAACACAGACATGGATGCAGATTTTACTCTTGATCGGTGGGACGGTCTTTGCATATCTCGCCATCCTTGTCGGTTGGAATACGGCGAAGGAGTTCGGCGGAACACCGGTGCTCGGGGCGATTGCCGGTGGGATTCTATTCAACCCCGTGCTTGCGGACATCACGATTTACGGGGAACCGCTCGTTCCAGGCAGGGGCGGCTTGTTTGGTGTCATCTTCGCTGCGTGGTTGATGACGTATCTTGAGAAACACATCCGTCGCTTCATGTTCGCATCGATCGATATCATCTTTACGCCACTGTTGACGGTGCTGATTGTCGGATTCGCCTCGCTCTATGCGATCATGCCGGTTGCTGGACTGTTGTCAGACGGCATCATGAAAGCAATCAATGCCGTGCTTGAGGTCGGTGGACCACTCGCTGGAGCCGTTCTGGCTGGCTTCTTCCTACCCCTCGTCATGGTCGGTCTCCACCATGGATTGACACCAATCCATCTCGAGTTCTTGAACACGATTGGCAACACACCACTCTTACCGATTCTTGCGATGGCAGGAGCGGGTCAAGTCGGGGCGGCAATGGCGATTTTCGTCAAGACGCGCAATCCGCGCCTGCGTAACATCATCAAAGGTGCGATTCCGGTCGGATTCCTCGGAATCGGTGAACCGTTGTTATACGGGGTCACATTGCCGCTCGGTCGTCCGTTCGTAACGGCATGTCTCGGCGCAGCAGTCGGTGGTGCCTTCCAAGCAACAATGAAGACGACGGCGCTTGGAGTCGGCGTATCCGGGTTATCATTGACACCGTTGATCGATAACGGAATGTACTTGACGTACATCGGCGGTCTCGTCATCTCGTACGCGGCAGGATTCCTGTTCACGTACTGGTTCGGTTTCAAAGAAGAGATGGCAGACGGTATTTAAGGTGTTGACCAGCAGTTGAATCCTTCCCAAAAGAAGGAATCAGCTGCTTTTTCTCTAAGTAGAGAAGAGAAGGAGTGAGTCGATGAAAGGATTATCAATCTATTTAAGTGAACCGATGACGGATGAGACGAAGGAGTGGTTGCAGCGGATGCGTGCTGTCGGCTTTTCGTCGCTCTTTACATCACTACATATTCCGGAGGATGATTCCTCGCTATACGTCGAACGGTTGCAAGCGCTCGGTCGCGTAGCAAAGACACTCGGGTATGAGCTTGTCGCGGACATCGCACCGGCTTCACTTGCGACACTCGGAAAGACATGGGAGACGGCAGCGACGTTAACGGAGTGGGGTGTCACCGGACTGCGCCTTGATTACGGCATCAGCCCGCAGCAAATCGCGACGTTATCGAACCAGATGATGGTCGCACTGAATGCCAGCACGTTAACAGAAAACGAATTAACTGAGATGAAGGTACACGGGCTTCAAATTGAACGCACGGAAGCGTGGCATAATTTTTATCCACGACCAGAAACCGGGCTCGATCGGACATGGTTTGACGAAAAAAATGCCTGGTTGCACGCACAAGGATTACGCGTCCAAGCATTCATACCGGGCGACGGAACACTTCGCGGACCGTTATTCGAGACGTTACCGACACTTGAAGACCACAGAAAAGCGGCACCGTTCGCAAGTTATATGGACTTACAGCCGACCGTCGACCGAATTCTTGTTGGGGATCCACGGTTGACGGAAGCAACGATTCGGCAATTCGAAGCAGAGCAAGACGGTATCATCGTACTGCGAGCACTCGCGAACGGACAACAGGCGCGACGAGACACGGAAACGAATCGGTTTGATCCAGCGCGGGATGTCATTCGGTCCGTCGAATCGCGGATTAGTCCGTCGAAAATGGACCTGACACTACACAATACGTCTGCTCGTCCGCTTGGAACGATCACAATTGATAATGAACGCTACGGGCGATACGCCGGTGAGGTGCAAATCACGAAGTGTGATCTTTCGGCAGATGAACGGATTAATGTCCTTGGACGAGTGATTGCAGAAGATCGTCCATTGATTACACAGATTGGTCCAGGACAGAAGTTCCGGATTGACTGGGTGACGCCATGAGGCAGATTGTTGCTGAACGCTTCGCCTATCTATACCGAGGAGAGCTGTTCACAGTCATCACGATTTTACCGCTTAGTTGGTTCGGAAATCGTCTTTTTCCACAGCTTCAGCTATTTGAATTAAGCGCATTTTGGATGTCGTTGTTCCTATTCGAACTGTTGCTGATTCAAGGAGCATCGTATTGGTATAGCAAGTGGAGACGTCTAAAAAAAGAAGGAACGTCAATCACCCCGATATCCGTCGTTCAACGGTTAAAGAGCTGTCGCGTCATCAATCTCGGTTTGATTATATTGACGGCATGTACGTTCGGAATCGATCTTATACGTTTCCAATCAGAGATTCCTGTGTCCGGTTTACTGATTGCCTTGTTATTATATGTATGTGCGATTCTTGAATATATCAATTATTTCCATATCCAACTTATGTACGATAACCGGTCGGATGTGCAATACTTAATACAGAATAGACGGTTGAAACGATCGGCATTAAGTAAAGATATGCAACGACTGCGTTAGATAGTCGAGGTACGGTTTCATAGAATATAGGAGGGATTATATGTTCGATATGCTCATTCGTGGCTATCGTAAATTGCGGAAGTTAAGAGGACGTTGAAAAAGTAGAAATCATAATACGGAGTGTGATGAAGAGTGAAGCGTATAGGGTTACTCATCATGTTAAGTCTACTGATCGGAAGCGCGTCACCGATTGAGGGTCAGGCCAAATCGACGTCAAAGAAAGAAACGATTTGTATTGATCCTGGGCATCAAAAAAAGCAAAACTTAGGGAAAGAGCCAGTTGCGCCAAAGTCGAAAGTCATGAAAGTAAAAGTAAGTGCTGGAACAAGTGGCGTAAAGACGAAAATTCCGGAATATAAACTGAATTTACAAGTCGGATTAAAACTAAAAGCTGCATTAGTGAAAAAGGGATACCAGGTACATATGACGCGCACGACACATGACGTCAACATTAGCAATGCAGAGCGTGCAAAATATTGTAATGCGAAGAAAGCTGCCTTAACCGTTCGAATTCATGCAGATGGAAGCACGGATCGAAAGGTTGAAGGAATCTCTGTCTTATATCCCGATGATCAAGTGACGAAGGCCATCAATAAGACGAGTAAAAAACAAGCAACCATCATGTTAAAGCACTTGATCGAATCGACGAAAGCGAAAAAGAGTTACGGGACAGGTCTTGTTCCAAGAACAGATTTAACAGGTTTCAATTGGTCGAAGACTCCTGTTGTGTTGATTGAGATGGGTTTCATGTCAAATCCAACTGAAGATCAAAAATTAGCATCTGCTAGTTATCAAAAAAAGCTAGTGAACGGAATGGTAAAAGGAATTGATGCATCATTAAAATAAAGGTGCAATCTATCATTTAAATAGGGGGATGTTCGATGAAAAACATGAGCTGGCTAAATCCGCCAACACGAATTAAAGAGGAATCGCCATTACGCTTCATGACGGATCCAGACACAGATTTTTGGCGCAATACGCATTATCAGTTCAACCGACTGACGGGACATGCGTTGCTGCAGGACGCTCCAAGTGGAGAATTCAAATGCCGGATTGAAGTGAAATTAAAACCGAACGCTACATATGATCAAGCGGGAATTTTACTCTATGTAAACGACGACCACTGGGTGAAAGTGTCGGCTGAATTCATTCCGGATGGTCCATCACATCTCGGTGCCGTCGTAACGAGCTTCGGTTATTCGGACTGGTCGTGTCGGGACGTCGAGAATACGCTGTTTGATGCGCCGCTTGTCTTTGAACTCCATTATCTCAATCAAGATGTCACGTTGTATCACGTGACTGGAGAGCAAAAAGAGCAGCTTCGCATCGCACACTTGCATGATGTGACGGATTTGAAGATTGGACCGTACGCCTGTAGTCCGGATGTAGAAGCAGCAGGCTGTGAAGTAGAAGTATTGAACTTCTCGTTAGAACAGATTACAGAATAAGGTATGAAAAGATTTTTACACGATGTTAGTGAATGGGAACGCGCAAAATTCGTATAGGGAAATCAGTCTGTTTCTCCTACCCACTAGAATTAAAAACATTACCTGA
This sequence comes from Exiguobacterium acetylicum, assembly GCF_022170825.1. Lineage (NCBI taxonomy): Bacteria > Bacillati > Bacillota > Bacilli > Caryophanales > Exiguobacterium > Exiguobacterium acetylicum. The sequence continues at coordinate 1,316,166 of NZ_CP081878.1, forward strand.
CTAGCATCGCGTAAGAAGCGAAGGAGACAAAGCATGGTGAATATTAACGCCAAGTTCAATCGGTGCTTAAAACTGATCGAGAAATATCCGCAAGCTTTCGTAGTAGGGAAAGGGGCAACTGAAAATGAGATGCTTGAAGTCGAAAATCGTCTTCAGGTCACACTTCCTCCGATGTACAGAGAATTTCTAAAAAAATTCAGTTACCTGGCGACGTATGATAATGAGATCTGGGGAATCAATCCATCTAATCACCAGTTAGATATTGTGTTTAGACTTGAAAAATATAACGAGGAGCTACGTAGCAAATCTCAAAGTGAAGTTCCTTCATATCTAATCGGAATACAGATGGAGGACTTTAGTTCGTCGCTCGTTTGTTTAGACTTACATGCTTTGACCTTCAATGATCAAGAGGCAAAAGTGTGTTTTTATCCGAGTGATGAGGAAGCGCATTATACGGATTCTTTCACAGAATTATTATTTGAAGTATGTGATAGCGCTGTTTCAACGTATTTGGATGATAGTGCGAACGATGCACCCCCTACTATTGAAAAAGTGAGTGAAAGCAAAACGGGGCGGAAGGATCTTTATTCAGAAGCAAAAGCGTTGATCCATGCACATCCGGAGTTGTCTGAGTTTGGAGAAGGTTTATCTGATGCTGAAATCGAGGTAATTGAAAAAGAATTGAAGGTAACCTTACCTAAAAGTTACGTGACTTTCTTGAAAGAATTTGGAGGCGGTGTATTTGGAGACAACCAGTTTTTTACGATGTTCAATGATGAATTAGTAAAAACGAATCTCGAATTATATCTTCCAACAGAGTATGAGCATGCTCTTTCAGAACATCTTGTAGCTTTTTATTTTGACGACCTTGAGGAATTTTATGCGTGTCTCGATTTCAAAAATGTCAGGAACGGTGAGCCTAAAGTAGTGTATAGAGAAGTGAACGTACCGGAAGAAGACTACGATGATCATGATGCTTTCAAATCGTTCTCAGATTTTTTCTATTACATTATTCAAGATACGATTGACGTCAATAGCTAACAACCTCCTTGTTCATTAAGTGTCTTGTTTTAATATGACGAACCGTTAAGTAGACGGAAGTTATAACAAAAAATTAAACGGCTTGAACCCTTAGTGCTAAAGGGATCAAGCCGTTTAATCGTTATTTTATAACGCTGTTCGTTGATGAAAATCATATGTTATCGATTCTACTTATTTTAGATAACATCTTCACTGATTAATAGACGTTGCAGCCATGAGTTGGAAGAAATATTTCGGTTCGTTCGTCTTATGAAGACCATACCATGCGTCTAACGTTTCAGGTGTAAACACATCGAGTGCTCGAATCGTTTCATAAGCAAACTCTAATGCTGCCATTCCTGATGCTGTGATTAATGAATCGTCACGGACGACTGGAGTATGCTGATAAAAAGGTGTACCCGCATAATTCGAGCAAACGGATTGTAAGTAAGATAAATCGTTACTTGTATGTGGACGCTGATCTAAGAAGCCACTCTTTGCTAATCCTTCTGTCGCTCCACAAATCGCAGCAATGAGTGTTCCGTTACTTAGGGCGACTCCTACTTTATTCAGTAAGGCGGTATGAAGAGGTTCTTGCCACGACTGTCCACCTGGAAGAATCAAAGCATCCGTTGAAGTAAGCTCTAATTGAGAAACCACGATATCCGGTAAAATTCGCAGTCCTCCCATTGTCGCAATGGGTTGTAGCGTTGGTCCTACCGTAACGACATTTAATTGTGGAGCATCTGCTTTGAAATATCTCCGTGAATGTAACTCGGGCATTATGTACCCATATTCCCAATCTGAAATTGAATCGAATACATATAAATAGACAGTTTTAATCAAGATAACCGCTTCCTTTACTATATGAGATACATTCAGTATAGAGAGGCTACCCTGACAACTACTGTCAGTGAAAACAAATCACTGATGTGAAGCGATTAATTCGTATAATCGATCAATGATTTTGCTTTTGATTTCAATCGGAGAAACGACTTGTATCGATGTTCCGTAAGCAATGAGGAGACTCGGGACTTGTTCGTTTAAAACGCTCGCCTCAATTTTAAAGACGGCTCGATTACGATCTTGTTCAACCAGACAGTGCTTGAAGTACCAGTGTTGGCAAATTGAATCGATGGTGGAAGTATCACCAGTAAGGATCAATTCACCTTGCGTTTCGTTTTGATTTGGTAGTAACTCGGTCATAAAAGAAGTTGAATCATCAAAATCATCTGGAATGTCGAATTGATCTGTCGTCATATTGAATTTGTGAATGCGGTCGATTTTAAAATGACGGATTGCTCCTCTTAACTGACAGAAGGCAGTGACGTACCAAGCGTGTTTCCAGTAAGTTAATTTAAATGGATTGATGTCACGCGATTGAACATCTTCCGTATTCGCACGGCAATATTGAATATGTAGGGTTATTCGGCTACGGATTGCTTGATCGATTTCCCGTAATAAAGTTTCGGCATCCAATGATATTTCAGATTGATAGGGAATCACATCCAATGTCGAAACACTTATCGAAGTATCTAAAGCATGCTGTTTTATTTTTGATATTGCGCGATTCAATGCTGCATTGCCATAATAGCCGGCTTCCTCTGCAAAAAGAGCAGCATGATATAAAGACTGCTGCTCTTCCGCATCGAAGAATAAGGGAGCTTCTATGAATTGAGGTAACAAGGTGTATCCGCCATGGTGACCTGCTTCGGCAACGATAGGGACACCACTTGCCGAGAGAGTATCAATATAGCGATAGACAGTCCGGATATTCATCTCAAGTTGTTCTGAGATATACTGGGCTGTTACTTTTTTACCAGACTGAAGTATCCAAAGTATTGCAAGTAAATGATCACTTTTCGCCAAAAGAGTTACTCCGATCACTAATCATTAAAACTTAGCCGCTTTTTCCGGCATCTGACCCGTATAAGACGATTGTGGTCTGAAAATCCGGTTGTCTTGCGCTTGTTCGAGAATGTGTGCCGTCCAACCGATGATACGGCTAGAAGTAAAGGTCGGTGTGAACAGTTCTTTTGGAATATCGAGTCCTTTTAGGACGGCTGCCGCGAAGAACTCAACGTTCGTATACAACTTTCTACCTGGTTTGTATTCTTCGAGTAAATCAATCGCCGTTTGCTCCATTTGTGTAATCAGGTTGAACCAATCGCTCTCTTGCGCAAGATCTTTCGAGACGACTTTCAAGGCTTCTGAACGGGGATCACGTGTCTTATAGACGCGGTGACCAAAGCCCATCAGTTTTTCGCCTTTCTCTAACTTGTTTCGAATCCACGGCTCGATGTTATCAATCGTTCCGATTTCATCAATCATCTCAATGACTTCTGACGGAGCACCACCGTGAAGTGGGCCTTTCATTGAACCAATCGCAGCACAGACACCAGAAATCATTTCCGATTCCGTCGAGACGACGACACGGGAAGCGAACGTCGAAGCATTCATACCATGTTCAATCGTTAGGATCAGATACGCCGTCAGTGCTTTAATCTCAACATCACTCGGCAATTGTCCTTTGATCATATAGATGTAATTCGCGACATGATCAAGTTCCGGATTCGGTTCGATGAAGTCAGCACCTTGATTTTTTTGATATTTATAAGCAATGATCGTTGGTAAGAGTGCTGTTAACTGCATCGCTTGATCAATGGTCGGTGGCCAAGCGAAAGCAGGTGTACCAAGCGCCGAGATTGCCGTGCGCATCGTGCTCATGACATCCATCTCGTTCGGCAATGTATCGAGAATCGTTTTTACGTAAGAAGGAAGTTCACGGTAGCTTGTCATCTGTTCTTTGAATGACAAAAGTTCCGATTCAGTCGGGAACGCACCGTTCCAGACGAAATACGCGACTTCTTCAAATGAATAAGATAATGCGAGTTCTTTTGCCCAGTGTCCGCGATAGACGAGATGACCTAACGTCCCATCCACTAAACCGATTTGTGTTTCTGCGGCAATGACGCCTTCTAGTCCTTTTTTGTACTCCATCTTCAACACTCCTTTTCTAATACCTATAGTCAGTATGACGTACGTTACCACTAAATCACCAGTAATTTGAATGCGTTTCCAAAATTATTCTGTGATGTACTATAATTAAAGAAGAAATTTTAATAGATTACAGAAAACCATGTCTACTATAGCTGATGTAGTGGAAGAAGGAACACATATGAATAAAGCCATGATCATTCGTTTGTTCGGTTTTTTCTTTATATTAAATGTCTTTTTAATGATTGATTTATTCTTTTCGGTGAACCGAACGTTTCTGGAGCCACTTGGATTAGTCGTTGCTTCATTAGTATTGTTCGTTCCCATCAAACGGCTTGAGCCTTTAGAGGATCAAACGCTGTCAGTATTCAAATCAACTATCACTGTCGTGTTAGGCATGCTCCTGATGGGCGGATTGTTTTTACCCATTGTATTTATCTTCGGATAGGTGATCCTTTATCCGTCATAACAAAAAGAGACCGGGACAGTGTAAGTGTCCCGGTCTTCTTCATGCCAAAAACGTATCCAATTGATCTTGGCGTTTATCAATCATAATCTGAGCCTTTGGAATGTTAGCGTCTTGCAACACGTTAATTGTGTCATGGAGGAATTCATCACTGCCGACAACGTAATACAAACCTTCCTTGTCTGCTGTCATATCCTTTAAAGCATCGTAGTAGGCGGAGCGACTCTCAACATAAGTGGAGCTAAACTGCTCATGCAAAGGAAGCTGAGTCTTGAATAGTTCAGTCTGGGCAGAGTCGACGTTCAACGAGTGCATGTGCGGAATACCACTTCTGTCAGTCTGATGTTGCAAAATAATTGGACGAAACGTTGCCAGACCAACGCCTGCTGAGAGTAAGTACACCGTACGACTTTCCCGACGCAGCGGAATATTCGAATGCGTCTTAAATAGGGCAATCTTTTCACCCATTTTTAATTGCTGGAGTGTCTGCTTGAAGACGGAACATTCCGGTTTGATCCGTGTCGTGATCCCGATCGTCCCTTCGCTAGGTAACGTCGAAATCGACATATGCCGGATCAGACTACGGTTCGGCTTTTCTCCTGCATTAAAACCTTCGAGCGCCATATGCGTGTGTGCGCCTTCCTCCCAAACGAAATCATCTGGAAGTTTCAAATGAAACGTGTAAGTGTGTTCGCCTTCTTGCGTTACCTGTTCTAGGGGTAGCCAATCGATCTGCATCATTCATTCCTCATTTCTATATAAAGTATCAATAGACAGCAATCGGACCATAGGGCCCTTCGATGATCTCAAGTCGTGTCTCGAAAATATCGGATAACGTCTCTTCGACCATGATTTCCTTGACCGTTCCGAAGGCAGCGATTTGCCCGTCCTTCATCGCACAGATGTGATCCGCGTATTTGGCAGCAAAATTGATGTCATGCAAAACAGTGATGATCGTTCGTCCGAACGTATCAGCGACGTGTCGCAGGTAGCCCATCATCTGGACTGAGCGGGCGATATCGAGGTTATTGAGTGGCTCGTCGAGTAGGACGTATTCCGTTTCTTGACAAAGCACCATCGCAACATAAGCTCGTTGCCGCTGACCACCCGATAATTCATCAAGGTAGCGGTTCTCAAGTGACGTCAGTTCAAGAAAATCGATGTATTTCGAGATGATTGTTTCATCATCCGCTGTCAGGCGACCTTGTGAGTAGGGGAACCGTCCAAAACCGACAAGCTGCCGGACCGTCAGCCGCGTCACGAAATGATTTTCTTGTCGCAAGATCGTGATGATCTTTGCTAAGTCTTTCGATTTACTACTTGTCACGTCCATCCCGGCGACTTCGATCTGCCCGGCATCGAGATCAAGCAACCGTCCGATCATCATCAACGTTGTCGACTTGCCGGCACCGTTTGGACCAATCAATGCCGTGAATCCGCCTTTTGGAATCGATAGATCAATCGGACCGATCCGGACGTCGTCCGTATACGATTTTTTTACTTGTTCGAGTGATATCATAGGGACCTCTTTCTAAGCAACACGATAAGGAAAATCAGACCGCCGAACAGTTCGATAATGACGGAGACGACGCTTGGCGTGTTGAAAATGTGATACATGAAGAAATAAGCACTTGTTAAAACAAAGAATCCAATTGCGAATGCCATCGGGAAAACGTATTTGTGATCGTACGTCGCAGCGACCTGATAACTGAGTGTCGCCACTAAGAAACCAAAGAACGTCAAGGGTCCGATCAGCGCCGTCGACATCGACATCAAGAGTGAAATCAGAATCAAGAAGTAGATGACACTGCCGCGATGATTGACACCGAACGATGTCGAAACCTCTTTTCCGAGTGCGACGACATTGAGTCGTCCGGACGAAAAGTAGAGTAACAGACCGACGACGAGGACAATCGGAATGACAATCGGGAAGTAAGCTGCGTCGGCATTCGTGACCGAACCGAACAGTCGCGCTTGTAAGATATCGAACTCGGACGGGTCGAGCATTTTCCGCATGAACGACGACAGGGAGTTCAGACCAGTACCGAGAATGATTCCGACGAGCAACATCAGTTGCAAGTTCGCGTACTTACCAGACAACAACCATCCGTATAACAAGAGACTCATCGCAAGCATGACCGCGACTTGTGTCAAAAAGGCATTCGTGCCCGTAAAGCCGACGAGTGCTCCCGCACCGAAGAAGAAAATCATCGATGTCTGGATCGTCGAGTAGAGGGCGTCGAAACCAAGTAAGGACGGTGTGATGATCCGGTTATGCGTAACGGAGTGAAAGGCGACGGTCGCTAGACTTTGGCAGATTGCTGCGATCGCCATCGTGATGACAGCCGTAATCCGACGCTCGACGACCGGCCAAAAGGACGGCGAATCAAACGGAACCGGATTATTGTAGAGCAAGAGTCCGATCGTACTGAGCACTCCGCCGCTGATGAACAGGACGAGGAGGATCCAGTAGCGTCGCTCGAGTCGTTTCGATTGAAAGGCAGATGCCCGGCGATTGGTTTCACGTGTAACGCTCGGTTGAGGGCGCATATGTTCCTGTTGTTTGATTGCGGTACTCATCTGACACCTCCAGTCTTACGTCGACGTAACAGAATGATGATGAAGACGGCTGCCCCGACGGTTCCAAGAATCAGTGAAACCGGGAGTTCGAACGGTCGGATGATCGTGCGCGAAATTAAATCGCTGATTAGAATCGTTGCCATCCCGATCAGGCAGACCCAAGGCAGATTACTGCGGAGATCGTCACCGCGAAACATCGAGACAATATTCGGGACAATCAAGCCGAGGAACGGCAGATTGCCGATGACAGTTGCGACGACACCAACGGATAGTGCGATTAGTCCGGTCGCAATCAGCATCAGCCGGTTGTAGTTGACACCAAGACTCGTAGCGACGTCTTCGCCGAGCCCGACGAGCGTCAAGCGACTCGCAAGAAAGAAGATACAGACCGTGACACCGATGATGATCCAGAGATATTCATAGCGACCGATTTGGACAGACGCGAATGAACCAACGAACCAGCCTTCGATTGCTTGGCTAGCGCGGAAAAATAATCCGAGAAACGTCGAAATCGCAGAGATGACGGCGCCGAGCATTAGACCGATGATCGGGACAATCAGCGATGAACGCAAACGGACCGACCGGAGAAACCAGAAGAAAACCATCGTCCCGATAAACGCGAACACGATAGCACCGGTCATCCGCATCATCAGCGACGGTGCCGGAACGAGTAAGTAAACGGCCAATAGTCCGAGACCAGCCCATTCGATTGTTCCCGTCGTCGTCGGTTCGACAAGGCGGTTTTGTGTGATCAGTTGCATGACGAGTCCTGCCATCGCCATTGCAGCACCGGTCAGCATCAAGGCAAGTGTTCGCGGGACGCGCGTAATCCAGAACATATCGAAATCGTTCGTGGCACCACGCAGTTCATAGACGCCTGTGAAAAGGGAAGCCGTCGCAAGTGCTAAGACGAGACATAAAGTAAAGATGAACGACTTCGTCCAGACGACAGAAAAGGAAGGTCGAGCCGGGGGCTCAACTCTTCCATTCATTTGTTGCTGTGCGTGTGCCATTACTTCTCCAGCGCTTTCGCGATATCAGTGAAGAATTCCGAGTATGTCTGGATCGATTCGTTCAAGTACGTATCTTTTGGTGCGTAGACGATATTGTCATCTTTGATTGCTTTTGTTTTCTGGAGAGCTGGTGCACGGTCGATGACGTCTTGCGCCGGTACGGCACCTTCTGCGTTTCCAAGTGGTGCGTCACGGTCAAGGACGAGTAACCAGTCCGGATTACTTTGAGCAATCGCTTCGATCGAGACTTCATCGCCTTGGTCATTGCCTGATTTTTGTTTGACTTCGAGTGCCGGTTTCCAGTCGAACAGATCATACATCGGTCCGAAGACACGTCCACTCATCGGAGCGGAGAATCCGATATCACCGCCCGAGACGATGACCGACATGACGCTATCCTGTCCGTTATACGATTTTTTGACATCTTTGATCGATTGCTCGAGTGTTGTCACGAGTTGATCGGCTTCTTGTTTCTTATCAAAAATCTGTCCGAGTGTTTCTGTCGTATCTTCGAGTCCTTTAACGAGTAATTCACCTGGTGTACCTGAGTCTTCCGGTAAAGTGATATCGAGATCGATGACAGCGGCGTTCGGAACGAGCTTTTTGATATCTTCGTAATGATCAGCGAAGCGTTGTCCGACGATGACGACATCTGGATTGACTCCAGCAATTGCTTCGAGGTTCGGTTCGAAATGCATGCCGACGTCGACGATATCTTTGTCTTTTGCGTATGGTGATTCGGCCGGGAGTAGTCCGACTGGTGCTGCAACGAGTTCGACGTCCCATGCGGCAAGTGTCTCAAACGTCCGGTTATCGAGTGCGACGACTTTCTTCGGGTCAACTGGGACGTTGACCGTTCCGTGTGCGTCCTTGATTTTGACCGTCTTTGGTGCCTCCGCGTTCTTCTTCGTGTCTGCTTCTCCTGCGTTCCCGCATGCTGCGAGTAAAACAGCAAGCGAACTCACGACGAGTGGTGTTTTCCATTTCCCCATGATGATTCAGCTCCTCTTGTTTAATTTGATAATACATAAATCACGGATTGAGCAGCAGATGGATTATGTATGTCTACGTGATTAATCTGTTCTCAATTAGTGATAATGATTATCATTGTCATGTTCACCGAGAATCATAGCAAACGAATTTGGAAGACGCAACGCTAATTTCCAAGGAATTACCTGGATCATTTTTTTGCTTCTATAAACTATACGAAAATAAAAAAATGATAATCTTTCTCATTTGGATATAGAAATAGGACCATCGGACGCTTTTAAGCAACAGAGGTTTAGACGACTTCAAAAAGAGAAAGTGGTAATATATGTATCAAATTTTCAAATCAGAGACGCTGCAGAAGATGACTTCGAAATGAGGTGCTCTATGAATCAGCCATTTGAAGAATTAAAGATGTATCAAAATTTTGATGAGCTCGCAGATGATGTACTCGATTTCGCAAAAGAGATTTTACCGGATCAGATGTTGTACTTGTCGGCAATCGAAGCAGGGCAACAACGGATGCTGAAGATTGCAAACGATAAAGCGGACATCCCGATGGTCGAAGGGATGCAACTTGAATTGAATCAGTCGTTATGTAAGTTGATTGATTTTGAGACGAAACAACCGGTCGTCTTAGAGAATATTCCAAACGCAGAGCAACTCGGCGATTGGCGAAAGGATCTGGAGGAGGCACATGTCCGCTCCTATCTAGGAATTCCAATCGTCCTGACGAGCGGTGAGACGTTCGGGACATTATGTGCAATCAATAATCAAGTCAGCTTGTATGATCAAAAGAATGTTCAGCTGTTGCAACGCATCGTGCGGTTATTTTTGTATTATTTAGAGCTCGAGCGGTATGCGTGGAAAGACGCGTTGACAGGTTTGTATAATCGACGCTACTTAACGAAACAGTTCGAGGATCATCCAGGACAAGGAGGGGCAATCTTCTTTCTCGATCTCGACGGTTTTAAGCAAGTCAATGATCTGTATGGTCATGAGACAGGGGATATCGTCCTGCAAGAAGTCGCGCAACGCTTGCAACGATTCGTGCGCGAACAAGACGATGCGATGGCGGTACGATTAGGTGGCGATGAGTTCATCTTGCATGTTGGTCATTCGGATTCAAGGGAAGGGTGGGAGCAACTCGCGGATCAGATCGTCACTTCGTTAAGTGAGTGGGAAGCGGACTATCGCGTTTCGACAAGCATCGGAATCGTAATGTATGATGAGTACCGTCCAGAGCTGCAAGCTTTGTTGCAACAGGCAGATGTTGCGCTTTATGCTGCCAAGTCATCAGGAAAGAATACGTATCAGTTTTACGAGTTGGTGAGAGAGTAGTGTCTATCAATCATATGAATATTTATTCCAGTATGTATATTTTTATTATGGTAAAATACAAATAAAAATATAGTACTTGTAAAACACTCATGTAATGTATGAGTGTTTTTTTGTTTTGTAAAAGTAGAGACAGTTTTTTGTCAGGAGCTAGAACAAACTTCAATCGTAAACGCTTACAAAACTAGATCGTTTTCGTTTTATACTGAATGCGTAGGAGGCCTCCACTTATGTTATTGAACGAAAAAAGCAAACGAATCCTTCATGTGATTCTTCATGAAGAGGTCGTACAAATTCCATTTTTATTAACGATTTTACCGTATTCTAAACGAACTTTGGAATATGAAATCGAACGTATTCAGGAATGGCTAGGTTATCATCAATTGCCATTGATTGATGTGAATGGATCGATTTTGACGATTCTATCCGATAAGGGGATCGGAGAAAAATTAGAGAAGGCTGAAATAATCTTTTCAGAAGAAGAGCGTGAGCTGCTAATCATTTTCTATACGATGATGGAGGAAGATTTTGTTTCTTCCGTACATTATCAACAGTTGTTAAATGTATCGAAATTTACAGTGCAAGAAAGCTTAAACGCTGTGAAAAAAGATGCGGTTCAATTTGGAATTACACTTAATTATTCTCGAAAAGATGGATATCACTTCTATGGACATCTTCAAACTATTTATTTGTATATGTATCGAGCAATCGAAAGATTGATTCGACTTTCTACGAAAAACGATTTGATGTCTATGATCATCAACGATTGGTCTGATCGTCTCGTTAAAGCAAAGCGACAAATTGAATCATATGAACTGGAGCAATCCTTTCAATTCGTAGAAGAGCATCGAGAAAAACTTTCTTACTTTTTGATGATGGGTCGTTCGCTAGCAATAAAAGAAATCGTTCCGAGTGAAGAACCATTATTCGTTAAGGATATTGATTCGAAACTAATTTCGTATTTCGAAGAACGGACATTATTCGTTGATACGTTAGATCTCCTTATACAAAGTGGTCCGAAGGTAGAAGAGGAAATTCAGAAGGATTTGCATGTTCGTCTCTCTACGATCATGCATGAAGTGATTACTCATTTTGAAACGATTTCTTGTACTTTCATTATCGAAAAAGAAGCTCTTTGTGAAAAACTAGTACTCCACTCGAAAGCTACAATGCAACGTCTCTATTCAGGTTTGGAATCGTCATCAGAATTAAAGCGTTATGTCATGGAAGAACATCAAGTATTACATGTTCTAGTGTCGAAAGCATTAGAGCCATTCCGCAAGTTGATGAATCAAGATATACCAGATGTTGAAGTCATGTATTATACGCTCCACTTTGCTACACATCTGAATCAGCAAGGGGAGCAACTGGATAAAAAGTTGAAAGCAATCGTTGTCTGTCCAAGTGGGATTAGCGTATCGCATATGCTCGATTACATTCTCAAGAATCAATTTCCGGAGATTGTATTCTTACCGCCCGTGTCACAACGAGAAGTCGGCCAATTCGTAGAAATCGTCGATGTCATTTTTACGACAGTTCCGTTAGAAGAGGGCATTCATTTGCAGGCAGATGTCATGCTAGTGCCTACATTACCAACCCGTTTTGAGCAAATTACATTGAGACGTTCGGTCGAACAACGTTTTTTAAAGCGAAACCAACCTGATGGAGTTCAGCTGGAGGATTTGATTGCTGTCATCAAACAACATGCAACGATCCATAGTGAATCGGCATTACGACAGGAACTGAATCAATTGTTATATCCAAGACAACAAAAACCGCTACAAGGAGGGCAACCGGTGCTAAATGATTTAATTACAACAAACCAAATACAGATGCACCAACGTGTGGATTCATGGATGGATGCCATTCGAGTAGCAGCCAGTCCTTTACTGCTCGAGAAGAAAATCCAACCGACATACATTGAAACGATGATTCAAAACGTTGAAGCTCATGGACCATATATCGTTTTGATGCCAGATGTGGCGATTCCACACGCACGACCGGAAGACGGCGTACTCCAACTAGGAATGAGTATTTTGAAGTTAGAAGAGCCTGTATTGTTTCCGCAAGATAAAGAGGTTCGTCTGTTCTTTGTCCTTGCAGCAATTGATCAAACAACACATCTAAAAGCATTAAGTCAACTGACGAATCTTTTAGGAAATCAAGCAGATGTCACACGTTTGCTAGAAGCAAACTCTGTGGCAGAAATTGAAACAATCATCGAACCATATTCAGAGGAGGACTAAATCATGAAGAAAATTTTAGTAGTATGTGGAAACGGACTTGGATCAAGTTTTATCATGGAACTCAACGTTAAAAAGGCACTTGAACAAATGGGGAAAGAGGCAGATGTTTCTCATACGGATTTATCGACGGCTCAAACAGAACCTGCCGATATTTATTTAGGAGCAAAAGATATCATTGTTTCGCTCGACAACGGTACGCGCGATATCGTTGCTCTTGAAAATGTCATGAATATCGAAGACATTAAGGCACAACTCAGTACACGTCTATAAAATATCACCACATAACAGAAGGGGGGACTGACCTTGCTTGATTTACTTATGCGTGACATTTTAGGGACACCAGCTATCCTACTCGGTATATTTGCTCTTGTCGGATTAATGTTGCAAAAGAAAGATCTTGCGACAATCGTTTCTGGGACACTGAAGACAATCATGGGCTTTATCATTATCGGAGCAGGAGCCGGTGTCATCATCGCAGCACTCGAAATCTTTAGTAAGATGTTCGACCAAGCATTCAGTATTCGGGGAATCATTCCGAATAACGAGGCAATCGTAGCAGTTGCACAAGATGCATTTGGTGTAGAGACTGCAATGATCATGGTGTTCGGGATGGTCATGAATATCATCTTGGCACGTTTCACACCATTCAAGTATATTTTCTTGACTGGTCATCATACGCTCTTTATGGCAAGTTTACTTGCTGCGATTCTTTCAGTTTCAGGATTGAGCGGTGTTCTATTGGTTGTTGTAGGTTCGATTCTACTTGGATTATGTATGGTTCTTTTCCCGGCACTCTTGCAACCGTTCGTGCGACAAATCACTGGTTCTGACGACTTTGCAGTTGGGCACTTTGGTTCTCTTGGATACTTTATTTCTGGAACGATTGGAAAATATGCGGGAAATAAAGAACACTCAACGGAGCAAATTAAGGTTCCAAAACAACTAGGGTTCTTAAGGGATACATCCGTTGCTGTTTCTTTGACGATGACGCTATTGTTTGTTGTCGTTGCATTGTTTGCCGGACCAGGATTCATTGAAAAAGAATTATCAAGTGGATCAAACTATATCGTTTTCTCTATCATTCAAGCTATTACGTTCGCGGCAGGAGTATACATCGTACTTGCCGGTGTTCGGATGCTAATTTCGGAAATCGTACCCGCGTTCAAAGGAATTGCAGATAAACTCGTACCGAATGCAAAACCAGCACTAGATTGTCCGACAGTCTTCCCATTCGCACCAAACGCGGTCATCATCGGTTTCCTATCCAGTTTTGTCGCTGGATTGATTTCAATGTTCTTCTTACCTTTACTCGGATTATCAATCATCGTTCCTGGATTAGTTCCGCACTTCTTTACAGGTGCTGCTGCCGGAGTATTCGGTAATGCAACTGGCGGAAGACGAGGTGCAATACTTGGTTCGTTTGCAAACGGTATTCTAATCAGCTTTTTACCAGCCTTCCTTCTACCATTACTCGGAAATCTCGGTTTCGAAGGAACGACATTCGGAGATTCTGACTTTGCATTCGTCGGAATTTTGATCAGTTGGATTGTTTCTCTATTCAGTTAAATAGGCGTATTGATTACTTAGCTCGTTATAAGAAACTGAGCGATTCATTTCTAATCATCGAAAAAGACCTGATGCTTCTGAACTCATTCAGAAACAGTCAGGTCTTTTTAGTTGCTATGTAGGCGATGGACGATCTGAATGATGTCTTTTTTCGGACGGTCAGGAAACCTGAGACACAACTTTTCGACGCACGTTACAGGATCCTCATTCTCTAACAAGCGAAGGGCTTCCTTGACGACTGGATCATGTGGTTCGTTCACTTCGAAAGTTTTAGCTGTCGAGTCGTTCGAGTGATGGATCAAATAAAACAACAAGGTATGTACAGAAACGAGGACGACTTTCGTCGCGAATGAGATCATGATCGTCTCCGCATAAAGATCCATCCAAAGCAAGACGCTTAAGCTTACTAAAAAGTTCGCTACAGCAAAGAGGACGTTTGAGATAGGGCGCTTAAACAATCCACCGAGCGCACGCATCACTCCGTCGAAGATGACGCTAATAAGTAGACTCGCGAGATAGAAACATAGGAGAAATGCGAGGCAACCGACAAGCGAGGCGAAAGCGACGTCTCCGACGTATAAGATTAGTCCATCGATTAGGAGTAAAGGAAGCACTAAGATGAGACAGAGAAATACAAGCGAGAAGGCAGAAAACAGTCGTGACATCAGATCATCCTTTCCGTGCGACTTGCCTGTTCAGGCAAGAGACGCAGCATACAAACTAGGATACCGCTTAATACAGTGGATTACAATTATTGACAAAAAAGAAGTGTGTTCAGAATGTTTCTCAGTTGAGAGTGGAAATCCTGTCAAAAAGCGGCTTGATGTCCAGTTAACATCTGGATTATCCATTGACAATCCTTACCTTTCCCTCTTACAATTGAAAATGATTATCAATACAAGTTGGGAGTTCTGTCTACTATGAATGTTAACCGTAAAAAACTACTACTTTCTACCGTCTCGATCCTGTCTTTGACATCCATATTGATTGGCTGCTCGAATCCGGGCGAGTCGACAGGAGAGCGAAAAGATAAAGATACAGTGACGCTCGCGTGGCCACGCGATGTCGGAACGATGAACCCGCATGTCTATAACCCATCACAACTGTTCGCGCAATCGATGATTTATGAACCACTCGTCCACTACGGCGAAGGTGGAAAGCTCGAGCCTTACTTGGCATCGTCTTGGAAGATTTCTGAGGACGGAAAAACGTATACATTCACGCTCCGTGACGGCGTCAAGTTCTCGGACGGTTCGACGTTCGACGCAGCCATCGTCAAAAAGAATTTTGACGCGATCCTTAAACAAAAAGCCTTACATAGCTGGCTTGGTTTCATCACAAAAATCGAGAAGACGGAAGCGGTCGATGCGAAGACATTCCGCCTGACATTATCAGAAGCCTACTATCCGACGATTCAAGAACTCGCGGTCGTCCGTCCAGTGCGTTTCCTCGGAGAAGCTGGATTCCCGGAAAACGGTGATACGTCGAAGGGTGTCAAAAAAGAAGTCGGAACAGGGCCTTGGATGCTTGACGAGTACAAACCGGATCAGTACGCAACGTTTAAGGTCAACAAGAACTACTGGGGACCGAAGCCGAACGTCGATCACATTAAAGTCGACATCATCCCGGATGCGGAGACACGTGTCTTAGCACTCGAAAAAGGACAGGTTGATCTGATTTACGGGGAAGGGGCGATCAGCATCGATGCCTTCAACCAGTTGAAGACGGATAAGTCGTATAAAACGCAGATGTCTGAACCAGTCGCGACGCGTCTCCTCGTCTTGAACACGAAAAATAAACGTCTGTCTGACGAACGCGTCCGCCAGGCGCTTCAGCACGGTTTTGATAAAGCCGCACTCGTCGAAGGTATCACGTCAGGACTAGAATCCCCGGCTGATTACCTTCTACCACCGAACATGCCGTACACCTCGAATCTGAAAGTGCAGCAGCGAGATTATGACGTGAAGGAAGCAAACCGTCTCCTTGATGAAGCAGGCTGGAAACTGCCGAAAGGTGAAAAAGTTCGCGTTAAAGACGGTCAACCGTTGCAAATCGGAATGATGTATGACGCAGCCGAACAGGTCCAAAAGGCAATGGCGGAGACACTGCAGTCCGAATGGTCAAAAATCGGTGTCGAGCTGAAAACAGAAGCTGTCGAATTGCCGGATCAAGTCCAGCGTTTCAAAGACAACCGATTTGATATCAACTTCTACAGTAACTTCGGTGCACCGTATGATCCACATACGTTCGTGAACCTGATTGATACGGATGGCTTCGGCTTCAAAGAAGCGATTTCGGCTTATCCGAATAAAGAACAACTCTTGCAAGAGATCAAAGATGTCTTGAAGACGACAGACGAAACGAAGCGTCAGAAGATGTACGCTGACATTCTGCCATCGCTCCAAGATCAAGGTGCCTTGATTCCCATCTCGTACTTGAAGAAGATGGCGATCTATCAATCGGACGTGACAAACTTCCAGTTCCCGGCGAACCGGGACGAAAGTCCATTTGCTCGGATCGGCATCAACTAAAGGAGGGATGACATGGGGGTCTTCCTCGTCAAACGTATATTATCCGTTATCCCGATTTTGTTACTTGCTGTCTTGATTCTGACGGGGCTGATTCATCTGTCGCCGGTTGATCCAGCAGAGGCCTATCTATCTGCTGCTCATATCCAGCCGACAGATGAATTACTCGCTGCCAAACGAGCAGAGTTCGGACTCGATCAACCATTCTACAAACAATATTTCGATGCTGTCATCCGCTTGGCACAGCTTGATTTCGGAACATCCTATCTATCGGGTAAACCGGTCCTTGAAGATGTCTTGCTCCGCTTACCACCAACGGTCGAACTGGCGTTGACAAGTCTGTTACTGGCGCTTGTCATCAGCATCCCGCTCGGATTCCTTGCTGGTATTAAGAAGAATGGCTTTTTTGACCATCTAAGTCGGGGAATCGCCTTCATTGGTGCTTCCATCCCGTCGTTTTGGCTCGGTTATCTGTTCATCTTCTTCTTTGCCGTAAAGCTGGATTGGTTTCCGGTCGGTGGGACAGGAAGCGTCATGCACTTGATCTTACCGGCATTGACACTCGCGTTTCCATTGATTGCGCTGTATACACGATTACTTCGAGGCAGTGTGATTGAAGCATTGAACGAACCGTATGTCTTATTCGCCCGGACACGTGGACTGAAGGAAGGACGGATTCTTGGTAAACACGTCCTTCGGATGGCAATCCCACCGATGATTACAGGTCTCGGGATGAACCTCGGGAAGTTACTGACGGGAACAATCATCGTCGAGACCGTCTTCTCTTGGCCGGGCTTCGGTCGTTACTTCATTGAAGCGATCTTTGATCGAGATATGCCGGTCATTCAAGGGTATGTCTTTCTCGCTGCCCTCGTCTTCATTGGTAGTAGTTTGCTCGTCGACATCATTCAAGCCGTAATCGATCCGCGACTAGCGAAAAAAGGAGGGACGGTATGAATACACCACTTCCAGCAACGATGATTCGGTCGCGGTATACACCGCTTCTCTATCTCTGTGCAGTCGTCTTGATCGGGATGGCAGGCATTGCCTTGTTTGCCCCGTGGATTGCGCCGCATGATCCGAATCTCGTCGACTTGACGCAAAAACTACACGGACCGTCGTCTGCTTATCCGCTTGGCACTGATCAGCTCGGTCGGTGTCTCTTGTCCCGGTTGATTTACGGCGCGCGAATCTCACTCGGCTGTGCCGTCTTGATTTTCATCGCCTCACTTGCGATTGGATTGTTCGTTGGGACACTTGCCGGTTATCGTGGTGGCTGGGTCGACCAACTCTTGATGCGCCTCTGTGATGGCGTGATGGCATTCCCGAGTCTGATTCTCGTTCTCGGTCTTGTCGGTATCTTTGGTCCAGGACTCAAGCAGGTCATCATCGCCTTGATGCTCGTCCAGTGGGTCTATTACGCGCGGATGTTCCGCGGAATGGTCATGACGCTGAAGACGGAAGCATTCATCGCGGCTGCTCGCGTCAATGGATCGTCTTCATGGAAGATCATCCGGACACACATCTTGCCGAATATCTTACCGCCGCTACTTGTCATCGGGACGCTTGAAATGGGCTGGGCGATCATGGATATCTCAGCGATGTCGTTCCTTGGTCTTGGTGTTCAGTCACCGACAGCCGAGTGGGGAGCGATGATTCACGAAGGAAAATCCTATATCCGGACGAACCCGGAACTGATGATTTATCCGGGACTTGCGATCATGCTCGTCATCATCAGCTTTAACATTTTAGGAGAACAGTTAGCCGAACGGTTCGGTGTTTCAAAAACGATGAAATGAGAGGAGGTGCCCGTATCGAACCGATATTAGCAGTTGATGGTCTGACTGTCCGTACGAAACAACAGGTGACGTTGATTGAAGAGGTATCCTTCTCGATCCACGCGGGACAGATTCTTGGTCTCGTCGGTGAAAGTGGTTGTGGGAAGACGGTGACGAGCCTTGCTTTGATGCGTCTGCTTAATCCGCAGACAACGCAGATGACCGGTGATATCACACTGAATGGAAAATCCATTCAATCTTTATCGGAACGCGCTGTTCGGACGATTCGTGGTGGTGAGATTGCCTTCATCATGCAAAATCCGATGAGCGCGTTTACGCCGGTCTATACGATCGGGCACCAGATGATTGAAACGATTCAGACGCACGCGCGTTGTTCAAAGCGTGAAGCGAAACATCAGGCAATGACGGCACTCGAAGAAGTCAACTTGATCGATCCCGCCCGAGTGCTCAAAGCCTATCCGTTCGAACTGAGTGGTGGGATGTTGCAACGGGTCATGATTGCCTTAGCTGTTGCGCTCCGTCCGAGCGTCCTGATTGCCGACGAACCGACGACGGCGCTCGACGTCTTCAATCAAAAGACAGTTCTTGAATTACTCGAACGGATGCGGGCGACTTATGAAACGGCAATCTTATTGATTTCGCACGACCTCGGTGTGGTCGCTGAACTCGCAGACGATGTCCTCGTCATGCAACAAGGTCGGATCGTTGAACAAGCAGATGTCTTTGAGTTGTTTGATCGTCCGCAACATCCGTATACGCAGTCACTTCTCGCACAGCATATCGGAAGGGAGGCGCTTGGGTGAGTCTCTTGCAGATTGATCACGTCTCACACGTCTACAAACGCCGGTTTCGACCAGCACAGACCGTCTTGCAGGATGTCTCGTTGACGCTTGAAGCCGGTCAATGTCTCGGACTACTCGGGTCGAGTGGTGCCGGAAAAAGTACGCTCGGACGATTGTTGCTCGGACTCGAACGTCCTTCAAGCGGAACGATTTGGTTCAATGGTGTCGATTGCCAAGCGACAAAACGTCCCTTTCAAGGTGATGTCCAAGTCGTCTTCCAGGACTCGTTTGCTGCCGTTAATCCGAAGCTGACAGCTGCTGCCATCATCGCGGAACCGCTTGATAACTTTATTCGTTTAAAGGGAGAAGCACGACAACAGCGTCTCGTCACGCTCATTGAACAGGTCGGTCTCAAAGCAGCAGATTTAACGAAGTATCCGTCACAGTTCAGTGGCGGACAACTTCAGCGGATTGCGATCGCACGGGCGATTGCTGCTGAACCACGACTGATCGTCCTAGACGAAGCGGTCAGCAGCCTCGATATGGTCAATAAACGGTTGATTCTCGAGTTACTAGCTGATTTAAAGCGAAAACATGGCTTAACATATGTCTTCATCACGCATGATATCAAAGCAGCTGAACAACTTTGCGACAGCTTCGCGATCTTAGAGCAAGGACGCCTCGTCGGGCATTATCCGAGTCTAGTTGCATTTGATGCTGCGACGGATCCTGCCGTCGAACGGATGCGTCAAGCAAAGCTTGCCGTACATCCAAGGCAACGAACGATTCGTCAAGCACAACCAAACAAAGGATAACGGACTGTGAACTGCTCCGTTATCCTTTTTTGTGCTGTAGAGGTGGATTAGTCCGCTGTTTTTCGGAATCGAAGTGCCGAACAACCAAGTGTGAGAAGAATCCAAACAAGACAAAAAGTGACACTGATCAGATGGGACGAAGAAAAAAACGGCGCAGTTGGCGGTTCCGATAGAAGTGCACCAGGCGTGAAAAATAGAACGTCTGGCAATAACGAAGGAAGTGCGACGAGTAACAAGGAGACGACGAGCGATAAGATGCCAATCGGAACGGCACGTTGTAAATAGGTGCTGATTAGTAGCGTCAGACTGACGACGAATAATGTCCAAAGACTAAAATCGCTGATGATGCGTAGCGCAAGTATCGGTGAGAGGGATCCGAACCAATAGACGGTCAGACCATAAGACGTGACTGCCCCAATCGAAATACCGAATAAACTGATCATGCTGTGGCTGAACCATTTCGACACGAGATAGACATTTCGCGAGACAGGTCGTGTCAAAATGAAATCTTGCATGCCGGTTTGTCGGTCTGACGCGAGCAATCCCATGAAGCTCATGATGAGGACGATCAATCCGAGTTGATTGAATTGCCCATGGATCGTTGCGCTAAAGACGTCAAGCGGTTGCGGGGCAGAACGATTCGGATCAATGATGATCCCTTCCGCGTTTCCGACATGTTCGAGCAAAACATCCATATACATCAACAGCAACGGTTGCGTCACGCCGAGAGCGATGAAGAAAAGCGGCAACCAGACGATTTTCCATTCTTTCCACGCTTCCAGCCACTCGGTCATCGTCAACGTATAAAAGGTCCTCATACATCCGCCACCATGTCGAGAAAACGCTTCTCAAGTCCAATCGGTTGATAGGCAATCGAAGCAATCGACCATCCTTCGTTAATCAAGGTCGTGGCCACTTGGGAAAGATCCAGCGGGTGCTGTGCTGAGAACTGATAGTTGCACGGGTTGATTCGATCCATCTGTATCTTTGGAAAAATAGTAGTCGAAAGGGGTGGGGCAGGTGTGAGCGTCTCGATTTGAATCTGGTAGGGATTAACGTCGCGTTGATGCGCGAGCGGACCCAGCAATCGACCGTGCTTAATGACTAAAAAACGGTCGCAACACGTCTTCGCGTCTTCTAAGAGATGGGTCGAGACGATAATCGTCATCCGTTTTTTTAAACGAAGGATCAACTGGTTGATATCATGTCGACCGCTTGGATCGAGTGCGGACGCGGGTTCGTCTAAAATCAATAACGTTGGTTCATGTAAGATTGCTTGGGCGATTCCGAGGCGTTGGCGCATACCGCCGGATAAGCGTTCAATCACTTCTGTTTGTTGGTCGCCTAATCCGACTTCTTGTAAGACAATTGGAATCCGCTCGGTTAGCGTTGCGCGATTAAGACCAGACAAACTTCCAAAAAAGCGCAGTGACTGTTCGCACGTCATCCAAGGCTTGAAATCAGTCTGTTGCGATAAGTAGCCGATGACCTGTTTTTGTTGTCGGATCGGGCGATTATACATCGTGATCGAACCAGGATCACTGTTGATGATTCCACTGAGGCATTTCAGGAGTGTCGTTTTTCCGGCACCATTTGGTCCAATCAGACCGAGGCATTCATATTCGTGAATCGTAAAGGAAATATCGTCTAGGATAAGACGGCGTTGAAGTGAAAGCTTGAGATGCGAAATCTGGATCATGCGGTCATCCTCCTTCCGAGGACGAAGTAAAGAATCGAGCCGATCGGCTGGACGAGGAGAATGATCAATAACCATGTAGTCGGGGTGGCAATTCGGTCTTTTCGTCTGAACCAATCGATGCAGGCGCAACTGAGCAGAACCAAGTTGATGGAGATATAAATCAGTAACAACGGCAAAAATCGTTCCCAGTCGAGTTGTGATAAGGCAGAGAAATCTGTATTCATGAAAAACCCTCCTTTTCTATTACCATTATCAATAATGGAAATAGAAAAGTCAATGTTTGAAATGAATCAATCCTAGTTCGCAAGAAATGAAAGCTATGTTAAACTTCTCTTATCAAAATTTTCCAAATGATGTGTAGATTGACTAATTTGATTGAAAGACAAATCATGATTCGGGGGAGCGCTACATGCAGATCTATCAGTTCAAAAAAGAAGTTGGTAAGAAAATTACGAAGTTCGATTCTAATTTTGTGATGTCACAGATCATGCAGACCGAGAAAGTGACGCACATCGGATGTATCCATTTAGAGAAGGATGGAGTGGTCGGTTATCACCAAGCGGTCGTGCCACAACTTCTGTTAATTGTAGAGGGGGAAGGCTTTGTAAGAGGGGATACGGATGAATTCATCAGCATCCAGAGTGGTGAAGCCGTATTTTGGAATCAAGAAGAATGGCATGAAACGAAGACAGATACGGGGTTAACGGCGATTGTAATCGAAAGTGAGGAACTCGATACGTCAGCACTCGTTGCCCTATAAAGGTACATAAAGACACTCTCTCTGAAAAGGGAGAGTGTCTACTATTATTCAGTACACCATTTTTCTAATTCTTCGAGGCATAGATGTAACCGAGTAGTTATCATTTCTCGATCCCCCATCTGTTGCGTTGTTTTAGGATTGAGGTGAGGTTGCTGCAAGATTTCGTAGTGCTCATACGCTTCTTGTAATAGCCATAATGTATACTCATCCAGTAACCGTCGAGATTGAGTGATGAATTCGTCTTCATCCAGGTCAAAGAAGTGTCCATTTATAAACCCATCAGCGATTTCATTCAAAATACTACTTTTTTCTTCATAGGCATGATGTATGTATCGTGGGGCATTCGAAAAGGCGGGTAACAGGAATTTGTAACAAAAAACAAAGTAAGCCGCATATTTCAAATCAAAATCTATCTTCGGAAACGGATCAATGATTGCGATATGGTCAGTAGTTAAAATTAAATTTTCTGGTGTTACGTCTTGATTTACGAGAGCGATGTTTTGAACCTGAGTTCGTCTATTTTCAATTAAAGCATGAATATGTTTACCGACTTTTTCTTTATCAAAGTGAAGATCAGAATGAATGAGAGTATCTAAGGCGGTTAAGAGTTGTTCATTTTCTTCCTGCCATAATGCATCGATAGTTTTTAAATCACTACCTCGAAGCGTCTTCCCGTCCCAGTATAATTCTCCGAAACCTTCGATAGATATTTTACGGTTATGTATATGATGATAAATTTGCCCTAATTGCTTACCGTAAGAATCGGCCACATCCTTATGAAGTGATAATAAATCCGTTCCATGACCCATGAACGTCTCTACTGTAAAGACCAGGTCTTCCTCGATAAAATACTGATAAAAGGTAGGGCAACTATCTTGGTAACTATTATTGGCGTGTAAATAATAGGCTTTCGTTGACTCATACTCTGTTATTAACTCTTGTTCATCAATCGGTTGTAGTTCCCCATACGCTTCGTTCTTTTTAATTCGAATCACCAGGTCTTGATCCTCTAACCTAGTTACTCTATAAACAGAGTGCCAAGCTCCTTCACCAATCTTTAGTAGCTGCTCTTCCTTTATGTTCTCAAGATTCCATTTGGTGAATGTTCTGTTCAACGTTTCGATTACAGTTTCATCAAGATCTTCTTTGATCCGTTTCATGTTCTCCAGTTCGCTCCCTAATAAAGTTGTGTCGTAAAAACACCCTCCTGAATACGAATAGTGTCTACGGTAGGATGACGAGTGAGACGGTCCGTTCGCTTGCTTGGTCTTCCGTCTCTAGGTGATGATATTTTTCGAGCAGTGTCCGCATGTCCTGTTGAAAATCATTGAAGGTTTCATCCGTCAGTTGCAATTTCGCAATCGAGAACGTCGAGTGGTCCTGACCTTTCGTTTGAACGGTCTGTTCGAAGTAGGTCTGGTACTGCTGTAAGACGTACATGAAGTAGAACGATACGAAATTTACTTTTTCATCGTACGTTGCACTGTTCCAGTCCGCTTCACTAATCTGATAACCGCTTGTGTTCAAGGCATAGATCTTCTCTTCGACTTTTCCGACGCGCTGAACGGCAACGACTTTCAACAACTGGTCGTCCATCATCGCATTGACTTGTCGGTATAAGGTCGACTGCGGTACATCCGTTAAGCGTTGATTCAGTTGCATGATCGATAAGCCGTCTTCGAGGTCAATCAATTCGAGCGCAATCTTAAAACGGACATGGTTTTTGAATAGATTAAAGTTCATGGGTGTCTAACTCCTTTATCGGTAAGATTCTAAAACTATCTTAGCATGTTTTTGGAAACATTCTTAAAAATGATAATGTAAAAAGAGGAAATGTGATGTACCTCTTGAATGGTTTGTACTAGAGTATAGTAAAGAAAGGAGTTATCATATGAAAAATCCGAGTTATCGCTACGGTACATATGCCCTGATCACGAGTTTTTTCTTATTCTTCATCGTTCAGATGTTCCGAGCGTATATTGAGTTATCACCAGAATTTCTAGGGGAAAACCTTGGAGAATATGGCTTAACGTATTTCCCGATTAGTGCACTTATAGTTGGTTTAGTCTTTTTTAGTCATGGCTGGTGGGTTGAAGATGAGAAAAAGCAGCGTGAAAAGCTAGCTGTCAATAATCAGCAAGAGTCGAACGAATCGGTGTGAATCATACTGTTGATAGAAAAGACCGACAACGAATTTTCGTTGTCGGTCTTTGTCGTTTCATGTGTTCAATTGTTTAAATCGCTTGATCGAAAACGGTGCAATCGGTTCAGTCGTTGATTTTTCGACAATCAATTCACTAAGGACTTTTCCGACTAAGCTGCTGAACTTGAATCCATGACCGGAAAAGCCAGCGGCAATCGCGATATGCGGATAGTCTGGGTGCAAATCGATGATGAAATCTTCGTCCGGTGTCATCGTGTAGAGACAGGTTTTTCCATGAGACAAGGTATCGATTGCTGGCATGAACGTATTCGTGAACTGTTGTAGATCAGTAAGGTCACCCGTCTCCTGACCGAATAGACGGCGCGGCTGATTCGGATCAACCGGGATACCGCCGTCATGGCGTCCGATTTTCAGACCAGCTCGTCCGATACTTGGGAAACCGTAGTAGTATCCAGCGGGTGTATCAAAGGCGAAGGCGGGGAACACCGTGTCGTTGAACACCTCTTCCTCTGCCTTAAACCAAGCGAATGTCTTTCGGACGGGACTAAGCGGTAAGGAGAGTCCGATTTGCTCGAGTAACGGTCCGGACCAGGAACCGGCAGCGACGATCAACGCGTTTGCCGAATAGGTGTCCGGTCCAACGGTTACGTCAACGCCATTAGCACGGGCTGTCAGCATCGTTACTTTTGCATTCGTCCGGATATCGACGCCGTTCGCGACAGCAAGGTCTCGGTATGCTTCGATGCACTCTTCGCACTTCAATACACCAGACGTCGGTTCGAAACAACCGATATAATCGTCAGGCATTGTTAAGCCGGACCAGCGAGTTTTAACTTCCTCTGCTGTCAGAATCTCGAGCGGTAAATCGTATTGCTGAGCACTCTTAATGATTGTCTGCATCGAATGAGACGATCTTTGACCAGCGTTTAAGACTCCTGTGTTCAAGAACAGACTTCGACCGCTGATTTGTTCTAACTCATACCAGAGGCGTTGTGCGGTTAACGCCAGTGGGACGTAAGCTTCTCCTTCACCGTACGCATGGCGAATAATCCGGGTCTCCCCGTGATGACTCGCTTGATCATGCGGCGGATTGTGAGCGTCTAGCAGTAAAATGCTTTGATTGGTTCGTGAGAGATAGTAGCCGGCTGCCATCCCCATGGAACCGGCACCGACGATAATGACATCATAATGGGACATCCAGTTCGACTCCTTCATATGTAAGTTCATACCAGTATAGAGTGAGAACTAGAAAAGAACAAATGAAGGATTAAATCTCGAAGCGACGAGCTTCTTGTTCTAAGTGTTCGGTCCGCTCGTTTAAATCACCGACGAGCGTATGCAACGTCGTGATTGTTGCGATCATCTGCTCTGACGCGGCGGCGACTTCCTCGTTACTTGCGGTATGTTCTTCAGCAACAGCGGCGATTTCCGTCAAGGCATTACGAATGAACCGTTCTGCTTGCAAGACGTCTTCCATCTGTTGCGTCATTTGCTTTGTTGCTGTTGCGACATGCGTGACTTGATCCGTCAACTGTTCAAACGTCGTGTCCGTATCAAGGACGATCTGTTTGCCAGCTACCGTTGCTTCGACCGTCGTCTTGAAGCTCTGCTGCATCTGTTGCGCACTGGCTTCGATTGACGAGACGATTGAAGCAATCTCACTGACGCTACTTGCGACATGGCTCGAAAGGTTCTTGACCTCGGTCGCGACGACGGCGAACCCTTTGCCTTGTTCGCCAGCCCGAGCGGCTTCGATTGCAGCATTGAGTGCAAGTAGATTCGTCTGCTCGGAAATACCGCGGATGATCCCGACGAGCGTCTGGATATCTGATGATTGTTGTTTCAGTAAATCGATTTGTTCCGCCGACTGTGTGACATGTTGGTGAATGTGACCCATCTGTTCAACGGACGCAGACATCTGCTCCCGTCCGATGCGCGTTAAGCTAGCCATCTGATCGGTCGTTCCGTGAATCGCGTGACCGGAGCGATTCGTCGTCTCGATTAACTGGGCGAATCGATTCATCTCGTCATTCAAGGAGAGGGTGACTTGTGTTTGACTTTCGGTTCCGGTCGCGATTTCCGACATCGTATGGGCGATTTGCTGAGAACCATCGAGGACTTCCGTCGTACTTTGGTCAATCGATTGACTCGTCGCTGAGACGAGAGTTGCAGTTTGTTTGATGTCGACGATCATCGTCCGTAACATCTCATTCATATCGCGAATCGAGATCGCAAGCGCATAGATCTCATCTTTCGATGAAATCTGTAAAGCGGTCAATGTCTGTTTCGCGTGATCGAGTCGTCCGTCGGCAATCGCGGCGGCAACCGACTGTAACGTCTCAAGTGGACGTAATTTCCGACCGAGCACGACGTAAAGTAAGACGAGCGTGATCGTTAACAGCAGTAATAACAGTCCGATGAAGATTGGTGCATTTTGTTTTAATAACGCTGTTGTGAGGGCATCGACTTCCTTTGCGGCAATATCAGTTCCAAGGATCCCGATGACGTTCCCTGTCGTATCTTTTAAAGGAACATAAACGCTAATATACTGTCCATAAATCGGATCATTGATGACGTTCGTCGTATGTGTGTCACCCTTTAATACGTCTTTCATATCGGCGACGGTCGCACCGCTTGCTGGAGCATTAATCTTCGCAGCATCTTCTTTCGGCAAACCATCGATCAACAAGCGAACCTTGTTTTGGTCGATACGTGCTGTGTATGTATACAGGAGTCCATTTTGCTTACGTAACGTATCGAGTTGTGTTCGTAACGTTTCATATTGTTCGGAAATGACAGGCGATTGGAGAAATTCGCTATAAGCCGCTGTATCGAACGTCTTGCTGATGCGCAGTGCATCCTTTTCTGCGGTTGCTTTTAACGTCGAGACTGCCGTTTGCTTCGTATTGAAATATAAGGCCAGACTACTAAAAATAAAAAAGGCAATCAAAATCAAACTAATCATTACTAAAAGGCGCGTCCGGATGGAATGGTTCTTGGTTGTATTCTTCACAATCAACTAGTCCTCTCAACTCATATTTTCTATCTATATTTCATTTATCGGTCGCTAAAATACATATTAAACAGGACCTTTTGACGATATTTTTTATGTCACTGCTGGAAAACAAACTGTTTTTTCTAAAAAAAGGATTTATTAAGAATGATTCAGGGCACATATTAGATAGAAAAAAATACAAGTTGAGGGAAGAGGGATTGAGATGGAAAGTGAAGTGGATCATCGAATCAAGGCAAGACATGTACACGAGAATGAATTACGAAGACACGCGGTCAGCACAAAAAAAACAACCTTCCGAGTGATGACGTGTCTACGTTGTCAATCGAAAATCCTGTTGAAACAGGGACATCAAGATAGCCATCAATGTGACACAAACTAAAAAATCTCGCTCTTAGAAACGAGATTAAACAAAGTGTTAGGTAGGAAAAGAAACGGCTAAAATGAAAAATAGAATCATGAACATTTGTTTTTCGATCATTCACGTTAGGATTTCATCGGCAACACATAGCGTAATAACAACTGCTGGATACAAGCAAGTAGTGTTCCAATTGTCAGCGGAGCAAGAATCAAACCCATACCAATGATGATTAGACCGGGTGCGTCGTCCACTTGACCAATATAAAAAAAGACAGGGAACAGACATGTCGTAAGAATTGTAACGATATAAAACGACAGTTTCATCGATTGAATGGAAGCGGTGATGAGCGGAAAAGCCGGAGGAACCATCGATATATATCGGAGAATGCGGAGCGCATGGAACAAAATCAATAGAGTCGGGATGAAGATGAGGTATGCGGTCAATAGAACACTGTAGCCAGGTCGTTCAAGTAACAAGTTATTCATGATACCATGCCAGACAAGTGGGATACCAAGACCAGCTAAACCGAATAAACTGAAGATGATACCGAAGACGATAAACCGTAAATACCGGATTTGCCAGACGAAATGATTCACGATATCAACTCCTTTCAAGGCGGCAAACGTTTCTTTTAGTATACTGCATCCCCCGATAAGCTAATAGAAAATTCAAGTGAAGAGACAACCGCACTTCAAAATAGTGTCATGAAGATGAAATAGATGAAGGAAATGGAGGTCACGTAATGAAACGAGAGCAACATGTTACGCCACATCCTAAAGGTGGCTATCAAGTAAAAGCTGCCGGTGCGACTCGAGCGACCAAGCGATTCGCTACACAGAAAGAAGCGATTGCAGAAGGGCGTCGGATTGCGAAAAGTCAGAAGACGGAGCTCGTCATTCATAACAAAGAAGGGCAGATTCGAGAAAAAGATTCCTACGGACATGATCCATTTCCACCACGAGGTTGAGCCATCATATATGACACGTTCTGATCATCAGAGCGTGTCTTTTTAATGACCATCATGTCAAAAGTTTTTGACATGATGGTCGAAGTTTATTACAGTAGAGGTGTAAAAAGAATTTGACACGTCGTGGAGGAATGAACGTGAGAAACCACATCAAGGAACGACGTCTAGCGGCAAAACTATCGCAACAAGAACTGGCTGACCGCTGTCAGGTCAGTCGACAAACGATCAATGCGATTGAAAACAACAAGTATGATCCGACTTTGCAATTAGCATTTAATATCGCCAAAGTCTTACGGACACAAGTCGATCATCTATTTATCGCAGAACAGGAGGAATCAGATGTCTAAACAGAAAAAAACGCTTCTTTTTTTAGTGACGTTAGTGACATTAGCAATTCTGACGGTCATCAGTATGGTCATCGAAAATAACGTGACGTTCTTTTCAATCGTTCAGTTGGCGATCCTGTTGATCATGTTCTTCTCGTATTTCACGTGGGCACGGACAACGGAGGACGAGCGTCCGGTACCAGATGATGAACTCGGTCAAAAGATTACGACGGAGAGCGGCCTCGTTAGTTACAAAATCCTGATAGTCCTGATTTTTGGATTCATCTGTCTTGATCAATGGATACATGGGTCAGCAAATCTCTTATTGATCGTCTTGTTCGCGATTGCTTTAGTCATCTTACCAATCATTGAATTTATGAAAGCACGATCCTATCGGTGAACAGGAATGACAGTTGATTGTCTGCAAGGAGAATAGTGTAATACATTATAAAAAGACACATTCTAAGTATTAAGAACATGTCTTTGTTAGTGGAAGATGTTGCTGTTTAACAGCGGATTTTCAATCGAGGAGGATAACCGTCGTGGAAGAGTTAGAGTACCGATTGCGAAAATATATTGCTGAGATGGACTTTGAGAAAGCAGCAAAACTATTTTTGGAGTTAACGGAAAAAGAGCGATTCGACATGATTCTTAGTGTAGGATTTGAGACATTTAATCTCACTATATATGCCTTTATGAATTATTTAATACAACACCATGAATCAAGTGAGATACATGATCTGACGTCTTCATTGATGCTACATCCACTTTGTCATCTCGAGGGAGCTTGCGCAATCGCTTTATTCCATGCAAAAAAAGCAGTCGAACTAGATCCTGATAACATCGATTGGTATATCAGTTTGTTGATGTTTGAAAAGCATCCCGATGTCTGGTTTGCGCAATCAGAAGTAGAAGAAGTCTACCGACGGATAAAAGACTTAGAGTCCAGGAATCTAAAGTAAGACCTTAGACAGACCAGTCACTCCGTAGTATCGAATACATATACAAATCATCAAACTGATCACGCGTTTTCTCATATTGTCGGAGCAATCCTTCACGCTTAAAACCAATCCGTTCAAGTAATCGTTGCGAAGCGATGTTTGCCGGTAAGACAAGTGCTTCGATTCGGTTAAGCGAAAGTTCCTTAAAGCCGTATTCGATGACCGCAAGTGCTGCTTCCTTCGCGATGCCTTGTCCCTGATAGGCAGGGTTCAACTCGAATCCGAGTTCTGCCCGTTGATGGCGTTCGGATTGATTCAAGAAACCGCAGCTCCCGATGATCACGTCCGTTTCCGGTAACGAAATCCCAAAACGGATTCCCGTACCGTCACGACGAATCGAGGCGTACCAGTCAATCTCTTCGAGGGCGTCTGCTTCCGACTGGAACGGAGCAAGCCCCATCTGTTTGACGACCTGTTCGTCCGATAAGTAAGCTAAGACGCTCGCCGCGTCTTTTGCTAACACTTCACGTAAGACGAGACGATTCGTTTTAAGCGTTGGGAAGGTATGTAACATTCAAAAAAACTCCTTTTCAATAAAATGTAAAAATTTGTTGTGTTGTAATTAAGGCATATGGTAAGATTCTCCACAACAAGAGCATATCATTTCGTTGACGAGAAAAAGTAGTGATTGTCCCTCTGTCTTACAGAAAACCGGGATTGCTGAGAACCGGGAGCCAGATCAGTCATGAAAATCCTCTCTGAGAAGTCACACTGAACCATTCAGTAAGTGTGACCGGGTGTCCACCGTTACATGGAATGCACATGATAGTGTGCAACTAAGTGCTGTCGAGAACACGTATTCTCGGCGGAATATGGGTGGTATCGCGGTGAAGTCCGTCCCTGTCAAAGGGGGCGGACTTTTTTGTATTCTCTTAGTTATCGACAAAGGAGCGAACAAGAGATGACGTCACAAAGCCAAGCAGAAACCGTACAACAACGCGAGGAGCGTGTTCGAAACAACTGGAAGCAAGACCAGGTCTTCGCACGATCGATTGAACAACGCACGGAAGCGGAATTCGTATTTTACGAAGGACCGCCGACCGCGAACGGCTTACCGCACGTCGGGCATGCACTCGGACGAACCGTCAAAGATGCGGTCGCCCGCTACAAGACGATGCAAGGGTTCAGGGTTGAACGAAAAGCTGGCTGGGATACACATGGACTACCGGTCGAACTCGGTGTCGAAAAGCAACTCGGGATCTCCGGAAAACAAGCGATCGAAGAATACGGTGTCGAAGCATTCATCGCACGCTGTAAGGAAAGCGTCTTTTCCTACGAAACACAGTGGCGCTCCTTTACAGAAAAACTCGGCTACTGGGTCGACATGGATGATCCTTACGTGACGATGGAGGATGATTATATCGAGAGTGTCTGGCATATCCTCGGAACGATCCATGATAAAGGCTGGTTGACGAAAGGACACCGCGTGTCACCTTATTGTCCGAGCTGTCAGACGTCGCTCAGTTCGCATGAAGTCGCACAAGGCTACCAGGACGTGACGGACTTGTCAGCGACGGTTCAACTACCCGTCGTCGGCACAGAGGAGACGTATTTACTCGCTTGGACGACGACACCATGGACACTACCAGCTAACGTCGCGGTTGCCGTCCATCCGGAATTGACCTACGTCACCGTAGCGTTTGAAGGAAAACGTTTCGTCGTCGCAAAAGCGTTGGTCGCTGAACTGTTCTCAGAATCCGTCGAGGTCGTATCCGAACAGCTCGGTGCGGAACTCGTCGGCTTGCGGTATGAACCACCGTTTGATTTCGTGACACCCGAGAACGGTCACACGGTCGTCAGTGCATCCTTCGTCCAAGCGACAAGCGGAACCGGACTTGTCCATCTTGCTCCGGCATACGGGGAAGAGGATTACCGAGTCGTCCGTGAAAACGGACTGTCGTTCGTCAACGTCGTCGATGCTGCTGGTTGTTACACGGCGGATGTCCCACCACTTGCTGGACGATTGGTCAAAGAATCAGACGTCGCCATCATCCAACTGCTCGCTGAGCGGGGGCGTTTATTTGCGAAGGAACGCTATACGCACAGCTATCCGCATTGTTGGCGATGCGATGCACCATTACTTTATTACGCACAAGATAACTGGTTCATCGAGACGACGGCTGTTAAGGAACAGCTCCTTGCGAACAACGCGTCTGTGACGTGGTATCCCGATCACGTCAAGGAAGGGCGATTCGGGAAGTTCCTCGAGCAACTCGTCGACTGGAATATCAGTCGCAATCGCTATTGGGGGACACCACTGAACGTCTGGGAATGTGACACGTGTGATACGACGTTCGTTCCGAAAAGTAAAGCGGATTTATTACGCCGGACGACAGCAACGACAGAATCGGTCGAGTTGCATAAACCGTACGTTGACGCATTAGCGGTTTCGTGTCCAACGTGTCAAGGAGTGATGCACCGGACACCAGAAGTGATCGATGTCTGGTTTGATAGCGGAGCGATGCCGTTTGCACAGCAGCACTATCCGTCGCGGACGCAGACGCTTAACCGGTATCCGGCGGATGTCGTCATCGAAGGGATTGATCAGACACGCGGCTGGTTCTATAGTTTGCAGGCAATCTCAACGCTCTTTACCGGACAATCCGCTTATAAACGGGTCCTCGCACTCGGTCATGTCCTCGATGAAAACGGACAGAAGATGTCGAAGAGTCGAGGCAATGCGCTTGATCCGGTGGCCTTGATCGATGCTTATGGTGCCGACAGTCTGCGCTGGGCACTACTCGTCGATAGTAGTCCATGGAGTGCGAAACGGTTTACCGAACGGATCGTCCAGGAAGCGAAATCAAAACTAGTCGATACACTGGATCACGCCGTCCAGTTTTATCTGACGTATGCTGAGCTAGATGGATTTGATGGCTCACGTCCGCAAAAACGGACGCGACTCGACGAATGGCTCCTCTCACGTGTTCATCAGACGACACACGACGTGACGGTTGCGATGGACGATTATCAATTGACTCAAGCAACCCGCAGTCTCGCGCAACTCGTCGATGAGATCAGCAATTGGTACATCCGTCGTTCCCGGGAGCGGTTCTGGCAAGCTGACTGGTCGGAAGAGAAACAAGCTGCGTACACGACGCTTCATTTCGCACTTTCGACGACAGCACGATTGCTCGCCCCATTCACGCCATATCTTGCAGATGATGTCTACAAGCGATTGACGGGAATGAGCGTGCACTTAGCGGATTATCCGGTGGCAGACTCGACGTTGATCCAACCTACTCTGGAATACGAGATGACACAGGTCGTCACTGTTGTTGAGCTAGGACGACAAGTGCGAAATACACATGCCTTAAAGGTCAAACAACCGCTTGCTAGCCTAAGTGTCCAATCGAGCGATACCTTATCGTGGTCGGACTATGTGGCACTCATCAAAGAAGAGCTGAATGTAAAAGACGTACAGTTCTTATCAACGACTGGTGAGACGACGCAGTTCCGCCTTAAACTGAATTTCCGCGAAGCCGGAGCAAAATTTGCGCAACAGGCGAATGCGATCCATCAATGGTTACAACAACTGCCAGAGCAGGAGACGATGCACTTGCTAGAAACGGGCAGCGTATCGTATCAGACAGCACTTGGACATGAAGTAGAAGTAAGTCTGACCGATGTCATCGTCGAACCGATCGTTAAGACAGGATTTGCTGCCGCAACGGAAAGTGGACTTACCGTGACGCTCGATACCCGAATCACGGAAGCTCTGGAGCAGGAACGCTGGATGCGGGAGCTCGTCCGCTATATCAAGTCTGAACGGAAGGCACATGATTTATCGCGTGACGCACGAATCGATCTCGTCTTGTCGGTCGATGCGACGTTCCAACCGATCGTCGAGACGTTTGAGCCTTTGTTATTCAAACATCTCGCCTTATCCTCCGTGCGAACAGAACCGCTACAGGGAGCAGGGGATATCCAGTTAGGTGGACACGATGTCGGTGTCTCGTTCTCACCGATGAAAGAATATTGTTAAGGAGAAGATCATGATTGCATTAGAAGCATTAAAAGGTCGACTCGTCGACGGATTATTAGAGGTTCAAAAAGAAGAAGGATATGTTGCCCGGGAGCGCTTTATCTTCCATTCCGGAGCAACGGACGAACAGCTCGCGCTGTTACCTGACTGGACGACAGACGATTACAAGACGTTCTTACGTCAACACAACGGCGCGAAGCTCTTTCAGCACGAAACGTTATCGTATAACGATGGATTCGAACTCTTTTCGATCGAAGATTGCCTGACGTATAGCGAAATTTGGGAATGTCCCGAAAACTTCTTAGCGATCGGCGTAGGACCGGACGGGGAGTGGATCGTCTACGAGATGAATCGTCCGGCAGGAAATCGAATCTGGAGTGGGGAATTTCTTATTTTCGAGGAGTGGGAAGAAGACGCGATGCCGTTCGGATTTGAGCGATGGCTTGATTACTTAATCGTCGCGCAAGGTACACAATTTTGGGATTGGTTCCGTTAAGAGAGGGAGAGCGTTATTGGACATTCAATTAAAGACAGCGTCACGTGAAGACGCTACAAACCTTCATACGATTCAACTCAAGGCATTTTCAGAGACGCTCGAACGATACCAAGATCATGCGACGAATCCGGCGAACGAATCGATTGATCGTGTCATTCACCGGATCACGCATCCAAGCAGTACGTTCCATCAAATCATTGTCGACGATGTCGTCGTCGGCGGGATTTGTGTCGTTACGAAAGCCCCGAGTCGCTACGCGATCAGTCCGATGTTCTTAGATCCAGCCCGTCAAGGTGAAGGGATCGCACAACGCGCATTACAGCTCGTTGAAGCAGCGTATCCGACTGCAACGACATGGGAGCTGCGGACGATTCGCGAAGAGACGCGCAATTGTTATTTCTATGAGAAGATGGGTTACCGATTGACCGGTGTCAGTCAACCGCTCAATGAACGAGCGACACTTGTTTCTTATCAAAAAACTGTGTCTCAGTGAGCTCGTTTTGTCGGAAGGAAGAACCACCATAGATTCGTTAAAAGAGCGGCAAGGACGGCAAAGTTAAACAGATAAAGGCAAAAGAAGAAGACGAACTCACCGATGTCCTCAAGGTTAGCTAACGGATTATCGACCAGGTACGATTCGTGACTGACTCCGAAGATGAACAAAGGAAAGAAGACATAGAAGTATCGTTTCCAAAAGAATGACGCACGACCTGTTTGGGACATTTGAGCACCTCCTGAATGGAATGACACGCTTCTTCTGACCGGAAGAAGCGTGTGTTTGTTTACGATAACGACGGTGTTCCGACGATTTCGACGTGTCGCGTGAGCGTATCAAACAAGCGTGTCCGCGTATCGTTATGAGACAGCAGTACCGGCTCACCGGTCTCGTCATAGATGAAGGCAATCGGAATCGAAAAACCACAGTTACGGTACGAACCATCGGCATGACTCGTCCCGATCATGAGTGCTTGTTGGGCCTGACTGATGATACGCGCTTCACCAGACCACTCGGCATACTGTTCTTCACTAAACATACCGACACCGATCGGATTGAAGATGAGATCAAGTCCGGACTCTTCGCGTAGTCCGTCGTTTCCTAAGAAGATTTCGCGACAGAGGACGTACCCGTAACGTAACGCACCATCGTGTACTGTTGATGGTGTATAAAGAGGTCCGGCTTCCGGTGTCTTCGCGCGATCAAGGAGACTCGTCCCGGTCGCATCGATGATGACGGCTCGATCGAGATTCGTCGCATCTTTATAACCCAGGACGACGGCTGTCTTGAACAGTTTGGCAAGGTGTTGCACACGATCGAGTTCTGCGATCGTGCAGTATCCTTCCGGATAGACAATCAGATCGACTTCAGGATAAGCGGCAATTTCGCGTTCAAATTGTGCGAGCCCGGTCTCGCGTTTCGGTTGAGCAATTAATAATTTCATCAAAACATCCTCTCATGCATAAATATATCTGAAAAATCAGACTTTCCATTCGTCATGATTTTACCATTAGTGGTAAAATAAAGCATATCGCTTTTTGATAAATTTTACTGTAAGTGAAGGAAGGTCAATAGCATGAACATTTCAAAAACCACTCTTGTAACACATCATCTACAGGCGATGAAAAACTTTTACATAGATCAGATCGGGTTCCCGCTCGTCTCGAAAACAAACGAATCCTTTACGATGCAAATCGGCACGGATCAACTGACGTATCGGCAGACGGATGATGTCGATACGCAATACCATATGGCGTTCAACATTCCGGAGAATGTCTTCCAAGAAGGAAAAGCGTGGCTTGAAGCGCGGGCACCGCTCTTGATTGAAGACG
Organism: Exiguobacterium acetylicum; assembly: GCF_022170825.1. NCBI lineage: Bacteria > Bacillati > Bacillota > Bacilli > Caryophanales > Exiguobacterium > Exiguobacterium acetylicum. The sequence goes on from NZ_CP081878.1 coordinate 1,352,902, forward strand.
GACAGGATGAGATTTATTTTGACTTCACGGACTCGCATTCCTGCTACTTTTATGATCCAGATGAGAACGTACTCGAACTGATTGCGCGGCATCAAATCAATCCGACGAAAGAAGATCAAACGTTTGATGTATCGGATATCCTCGGGATTGGTGAGATGAGTCTGACGGTGAAAGATGTGCTTGCTGTTGGTGAACAATTGGCTGACATCGGTGTTCTCGAGCGTCGCGAACGTCCACTTAACGGCGCATCACTCAACTTCCTCGGACCGGTCGCGGATGGCACGCATATCTTGCTCGTTCCAGAAGGACGGACGTGGTTGTTCTCACCGAAGACAGCGAAAGTCAGTCCAATCGAGATGGAACTCGATGGGCGACACCGTGTTCGGCTTGACTCAAATGGTGTATGGCACCAAAGTGCAGTATCTTCGTAATCAACTATTTTGAAAAGTGAGGGAAGTAGGATGAACAAAGCCTCAAATGCGAGTATCGCGTTCGGATTATTGTTGTTCGTGTGTGGCTTCTTTTTTCTATTTGGTTATTTGACCCGGTCGATGCCGATTCAACAAGGCGGTGACCCGGTCGTGTTACCAGTCGCAGCACTCCTCGTTCTCCTACCGTTCGTCGTCCGGGAAGGCATGCGTGTCTTGATGTATGTCTCGCTGACACGTCGACAAGTCGTAGTACTGATCGTACTTGCGATTAGCGGGATTATGTTAAGTACTTGGATTGAGATGCAGCAGAATCCGGCAGTGATCGGTCTCCGTTCGCTCTTTACGATTCATACGTATGTCCTCTTTGTTTCAGGCATCATCTTGTTGTGTCTCCTATTGACAGGGATCAAACGGATGCGCATGAGAACAAGGGTAATTTAATGGAAAAGGACTGAATACTTTGGGATATATCACAGAATTACGTAAACTGGTCGGGACACGACCACTCGTCATGGCAGGAGCATGCGTCATCGTCGTAAACGACAAACAAGAGGTCTTGTTGCAACTGAGGCAAGATAACGGATGCTGGGGACTCGCTGGTGGCGCGCTTGAGATTGGGGAGACGCTTGCTGAAACAGCAAAACGAGAGTTAAAAGAAGAGACGGGACTTGAAGCGGAGCACCTCGAATTGTTGAACGTCTATTCCGGTGACGCTTTTTACTACAAGTATCCGCACGGAGACGAGGTCTATAACGTCATCTCAGCTTTCCTCTGTACCGCCTATACAGGAGAAGTCGTTCGGGATCCACTAGAAGTCGCAGAGTTACGCTTCTTCGCCATGGATCAGTTACCAGAAAACCTTAATCCACCGGAACAGCCAATTTTGATGGAGTATGTCGAAAAACAGCAAGCAATAGCGCATCACGTTTCCATCTGAAGCAATTGGTACGAATCGAAAATCTTGAATGAGCCTTTCATTCAAGATTTTTTGTTGCGCTGGTACGCGTTCCAGACGGTAGCATCAAGGAGACACGAAAAGGAGGAAACGCGATGCGATGGTTTGCGATTGATTTAGATGGAACGTTATTGAACAAGAAACATCAGATTTCAGAGGCAAATCGGACAGCGATCAAAAGACGTCAAGACCAAGGAGATGTCGTCGTCATCGTCACTGGACGAGCCGCCTTTGATGCGCAACGAATACTCGACCAACATGGACTCGATTGTCCGGTCATTGGTGCGAATGGGGCAGAGATCAAGATTGTAAATCCCAAGCGGCACTTTTTGAATCGTTCCAGTAGTCGAACGATTTGGGAGATCGTACGATCTACAAACGTATTCATACATATTTATCTACAGGATCGAATCTTGTTACCTCGATATTCGCTTGCTGGACTTCAAGGGGGAGGAAGCGCATTTCAAGAAGCGATTCAAGCACAAGTGACACAACAGGGAGTTGAGACAGTCGACGTTATCACCGTCGATCAACTTGATATCATCAAATTCATGTTCGTCTCAGCTGATCAATTGCAATTAGCGCAGCTCGAACAGCAGCTCCTTCAGGTGCAGTCGTGTTCTGTGACACGTTCAGGTGCATTCAATCTAGAAGTCATGGCGAGTGGAGTAACGAAAGGGAGTGCTGTTCAAGACATCACGAGAACATGTGGGATTGCACTCGAGGACGTCGTTGCAATCGGTGACAATCAAAATGATTTACCGATGTTCGAAGTGGCGGGAACATCGATCGCGATGGGGAACGCTGAAGCGTCTGTCAAAAAAGGAGCGACATACGTCACGTGTTACCATGATGAGGATGGTGTGGCTGAGGCATTGAACAACTTGGAACAATGGGAACGGAACAAGGAGGAGCAGCATGGCGAACATCTCGGATATCGCTAAACAAGCGGGCGTCTCGAAGTCGACGGTATCTCGTGTCTTAAACGGTCATCCGCACGTATCAAAAGAGAAACGGCGTACAATCTTAGAGGTGATGGAACGACTCCACTATAGTCCGAACGGAAATGCGATCAACCTGTCACGAGGTAAGACACATACGATCGGAGTTCTTGTTCCGCGGGTGGGTCATCCGTTTTTTCATCAATTAGTTGATGGAATCGGTCAGGTTTGTACGGAACAAAATCATACACTGCTTGTCATCCAAACGCAAAACAATCCAGTAAGAGAAGAAGCGAGTATTCAACAACTGCGCGATAAGCGGATTGACGGGCTGATCATCGGAGCAATCAGTCAGCCGCAGTTACTTGAGACGATGCGTTCGTTCGGGCCGGTCGTTGCCTGCGAAGATCATCAGGATATCGTGCCGTCGATCTATTTGGATCACGAGAAAGCGATGACGATGTTGTTACAACATGTCGAAGAACGAGGCGCTAGAACAGTTGGACTTTGCATTGGAAATCCAGATAGCGGAGTCGGACGAATCAGACAGGGAACGTTCGATCAATATCTCAAGACGTCTACTCTTAGTCATAAAAATGAGTGGTACGCTGATCGCTGCTATTCTTTCGAGGACGGACAAGAATTAGCGGGTCAACTTCTAACGGCAGACTTACCAGACGCAATGATTGTCGGGAATGATGAAGTCGCAGCAGGTCTCATCCATCAATTTCGGCAACATGGGATTCGAATACCTGAGGACATCGCCATTACGGGATTTGATGATGTACCGATTGCCAGAGCGCTTGAAATAACGACGATTCGACAACCGGTTGTCATGCTTGGCAGACTGGCAGCAGAACAGTTATTGAATGAAGCGCTGAAGCATAGTGAAGGTACTTTTTCTTTACTGGAACCATTTTTGATGATTCGACAAACGACATAACGAAACAAGCGATGGGAGGTATATATTGATGACTAACGCAAAAGCAGGTGCTACCGCTACCGTGATAACAATCTCTGACGCTCGAGTCCGCAAGTACTTTCAAGCATCGATTAAAAAGCAACAAATCGTTCAGGAATTTCGCATGCTCGAAGAACTAGAGCAGATGGTCATCCCGACGCCAAACGTCTTCGCCGTTGAATTCGAAGACTCCCCGTTCATCGAGATGCAACGGATCGATGGCAGTGAATTATTAGACCTGTTTGAACCGTCACGAATGACAGATTTTTTAGATGCTTTTGCGACGCTACATCAACGGATCCATCAGCAACAGTCGCGTCTAGCGCCTGATTGGCATGACGTCATCCGTCAAAAAATACGGTACCTATCACCTCTGTTGCAACCGAAAGCAGAAGAATTATTAGAGACGCTTGACGTTTCACAAAATAGAGGATTGCTCCACGGTGACTTTCATTTTCAGAACATCCTCGTGACAGCGGATGAAACGTTCGTCGTCATTGATTGGCATGATGCGACGATGGGGCCGCCCGTTGCCGATGTTGCACGTACATTGCTCTTATTGCGGACGGCAGGTGGAACAGTAGTGCCGGATGAGGTGCGGCGGTATGTCTGTCGCGAATACCTCGACCGCTATCAAGCAGTTTCGTCAATTCAGCTATCGAACCTTGCAGACTGGTTACGACTGATGGCTATCCTGCGGACGCTTGAGCAAGTGACGGATGCAGAGCGGAATCAGTTACATGAACTTGTGCATCATCCAAATATCAGTGCCTATTTTTTTTATACGTAACGTAAGAATAGCTAGGAGGAACGTCATTTCATGAGAACGATCATCTCGATTCAAGGTGCCATGGCATCCGGAAAAACGACGCTCGTACGAGCGTTGGAGGCTACTTATCCTGACCTTCATGTCTATTATGAAAATCCGTATCCGATTGTTCAAAAACGACGGGAACTCGAGTTAGACATCCAAACCGAGGATGGATTTGTCGAAAATCAACGCTTGTTCATTCAAGCAGAACTCGATCGTTTTCGACATTTTCCTGAAGGCGTCATTTTACTCGATCGTGGTCCGGAAGATCTTGAATTCTATACGTTGCATTATCCACAAGTATACGGTCACGACTGGGACATCGCGTCACGCTTGCAGGTGGAACTCGAGGCATTAAGATCGTGCCGGTCCGACCAGATTCTTTATTTACAAGCGCCGACTAATCTTTTACAAGAACGACGTGACGCCGATCAGACAAGGTCTCGCCATTCCTTTGCACAACATCAACCACTTTGGGTGCTCGAAGAAAAATGGTATGAACAGTTTCCGGTACATATGATTGATACGAGGGAAAAAACGATTGAGCAAGTCCGAGAAGCAGCGCTTCATCAGCTGTCTTCTACCGGAGTGTTATGAAAGGAGAGCAAGACATGACATTAAAGGGTATAACTCATCCACGGATCGATGGGAAAGACGAAAAACAGGTCTATTGGATTGAAAACGGAGAAGCAGTCCGTATCGGACGAACTTACGAAACGATTCAATTGGAGGAAGCGACAAATCGAACAATCCTCGTACGGGAACAAGAGTTGATATCGGATAAAATCGGCAATCGAACGATTCGCCTGACGATCGATGCAGAAGACTATGCGCCACTCGAATTCGTCGAGTACCAAGCGGGTGTTCAAACCGTACATGCATCGTATGGGAGAGATGAAGTCGTAATCACACGAGACGGTGAGCCGTCTATCCTGCCGATTCCGACCGAGTCTGTTGATCTGTTTTCAATCGAATTGTTGCTACGGACATTACCTTGGACGATCGGTTCGACGCACTCGTTCAACGGCTTTAGTGCCGTTTCAGGACTTGAAGTGTCGATTCAGGTTCAGCCTTTGCAGCACGATCTATTGACGACCGAATCAGGGGAACACGTACAGACACTTCATGTTCAAGTCACGTTTGGTGAACGAGTTCAGTACTACTGGATTGATCCAGTGAAACGTGAACTGTTAAAGCAGTCCTCACAAATCGCGGACGGGGTTTCGTTGGAATTTCGACGATGAAAAAGGAGCAATGAAACGGTCTGCCGTCTCGTTGCTCCTTTGTGCATTACAACTGAAAATGGTGCTGCATCGCTTCGAAAATCCGCTTACTCGCATTCTTATCATCAAACGCATAAATATGACTGAGTTGACGTTTAAAGCGTTTTGGCATCTTCGATTCGCGCAACGATTCGATTAAGGCTTCCCGTGATTCGATAATGTCTCCGGGTAACAGATCGGTTGCTTCACCAGCATTATCTTCTCCAATCAAAGTGGATGGGCGATAGTAGACGACTTTTTTGTGCATCAAGGAGAAATCAAGGCCGACACTCGAGTAGTCCGTAATCAAAACGTGATGATTCTCGAGTAATTCTTTGACCGTATAGGCATCCTGAGCGATGACATTGACGAAGTCTGAGTGGAACAGATGACTGAATTTTTGAAAGTTACGGTGGAGATAGAAGGATACTTCATATTGCTGTTCCGTAACGAGTTCTCTCAACCGTTCATCCGTAATCAAGGCTTGAAACTCCTGATAATACTCACTTTCCATGAATTGTTCGTCTGGATGCGTATCGAGTGTAGGTCGCCAAGTCGGCATGATTAAAATGTTCTTTCGATTCTTGTACCGCTTGAGCCAGCGCGAGCGCTCGTTGATCAATTGATCAAATCGGGCAAGTCCTGTCACGATGATTTCGTCGGGATGAAACCCGTAATCACGCGCAATGAGCTGCTTCTCTCGTTCCGAGGAGACGACGAATAGATCGGTAAAAGGGTGCGGCATCTTCTTACCGTATATATGACTGACATCTTTTGAGCCGATGACGCCATGTTGTAAGAAGAGTTTTTGTTTCGTTCGGATCAACGCTTCCGTTTTATATGTAGCAAATGGTAACGCATAACTAGAGGCGTGCGTGTGGCACAAAATATCTGCTGCTTCGACGACTTCGATGTTTTCCGGAGATTTGTAGAAAACGATGTGATTCTCATATCCGGCAAGTTTTTTCAGGTCCGGACTCGTCCGACTGATGATGTAATAGATGTTGAACTGTTTCCGGTAGGTATCGACGAGATATTTAAAGAAAATCATTCCGTTATCTTGTGCTTTATCCGGATATTCATAACAAACGATCGTCTTTTTCGTCGGATCCATTCCGAGTAACGGTCGGGGATTTGCGTAATAATCGACCGTTTCGACAGGCACGGGAATCAAACGCATTGCGAGCCGTTCCGATACGGTCGAGTAGGGACGGACCAATACATCGTAACGATCATCAAACGGTAACCAGTGTTCATCGTTTAAGAGTTCCGGATGATTCTTGAAGTGGCGTATCCGTGGTGTGAAACCAGATATCGGCATCTCACGAATCGTAAACCCGAACATGAGGTCATAAATGTTCGCATTGAACGCATCGTAATCGTACCGGGTACCGAGCAACTGATCGACGAGCTCTTTTTCGATCACTGCCTCGACCTCTGTCTTGAAGCGACGAGCATCGACCGGCGTGACGTTGAAGCGTTCGATTGGAAGTGCAACTTTTTCTTCTTGATGTCTGATTTTAATGAAGCAACTCGGCTGCTTGACTTCGAAGTACTTCGAGTGAAACGAGAACTTTAAGAGAAGCGACTCGTTGTGTCGAGTCAAGCCCTCAAACCGGATATCGTGATCGAAGAAATGCATGATGGACGGTTTTTTGTTATAGATTAGACTGAGCTCATCCTCTTGGTCGATGAAGATGAAATACGTATGTTTTCCTTGTTTGATGTAACAGTTCGGTGCGATGTCGAGTGGCTCGGAAAGATGTTTGAACGAGATGGCTGTTCCTGTCGCATCAACGAATTTGACGGGATGATTCTTTTTTTTCAAGACATCGAGTAATGTATCGATGGATAGCGAGAAGCCTGTTTCTGTTTGTTGCACAGGTATCGGTTGTTCATTGATGGCTAAAAATAATGTTTGTTGCGGTAGGTTCTCAATTAAAAATGTGTGATCCTGACATGTGATTTTCATTGGTGCACGGTTTCCCTTCTCACTTTGATTCATTCAGTTTTTAAACTATATCCTACACCATACAATATCTTCCGTTTTCTGCAAAGATGTAGTCTGAATCTAAACCAATTAAATCGCTTTGCGACGACCACTAGTTGCAGAAGTGTGACAATGATTGGATATTATGCAAAACCAATTGACTTTGTTCGTCAAAAAGGGGATAAATAGAAATTGTATTGATTATGACGATTTGTATAAGAATAGGTTTAAAAAGAAATAAAAATGGTTATATACAGAGGTTGACCTCATATAAAAAAACAGGGATCAATCTTAAAGGTTGAAGGAGAGTAATTACAGATGCTGTATACGGTTACATCGACATTACCGCCGAAACATGGTGGCAGAACGAAATCGTTGTTGAGTCGGATTGCGCTTATGGAAAAAGAACTCGGTGCTGGATCGACGATCGTTACGACGAACTACAATGCAAACTATATGGAAGTCTACGAGCTGTTCCGAACGGAAGAGAAGGTTGGTCCGATGGTCCAGTTCGAAAATATTTACGATTGGCTGTCTGATTACAAACTGTTAAGTATTCCGACAACTCGTTTTCGAAATAAGCCGATCATTAAAGAAACGGCGCGTGAAATCGAAGGATTGAAAAGCGTTGAGAAAAAAGGCAGTGACGCTGTCCGCTATTATGATGATGAGGATGAGTATGTCCTGTACCGTCGATTTTATCCAGGAACGCAAGTCGTCGAGTTCGAAGACTTCATGACGAATGCCTCTCCTAAAAAAGTTGAGCGCTGGGAATATAACGTCTACGGTCAATTGCACCGGAAAACAATCTACTCTCCTGTCCATCACGGAAAAATGATGGAAGAACTGTACGATTCGGAAGGCAATGTTTATTGTAAGAAGTTCTACAATGAAATGGCTCGTCCGAAGCTCGTCTTGATTCAGTTATACCGGAACGGCAGAATGTATAAAGCTTTTAAAAAAGAGAAAGACTTATTTGAGTACTACTTCAATCGTCTATTTAAGGATGGCGATGTCTTATTCGTCGATGCGCGTTTGCTTGATCGCTCGATTCTGAATATCAAAGCGAATGTCAAACGTGTCATGGTCATTCATAACTCGCACTTAGATGGTTCGACCGTTAAAGGTTCGTACGCGACGATGTTCTCGGAGTCCGAGAAGGTGACCCGTTTCATCAGTCTGACGAACCATCAAAAAGAAGATATCTTGGATCGGTACAACATTCCAGAAGAGAAAATCTCAATCATTCCGCACTTCATCGTGCCAGAGCAAGTACAGCGGCGGGAACAAGTCAAAGATCAATTCTGTTTCATCGGTCGATTCGGTCTGCAAAAACAGATGGATCATTTGATCAAGAGTTATGCGATCTTTAAACAGTCAGGTCACGCGACAAAACTTGTCCTCTATGGAATGGATGAGCAAGGACAACTCGCGATGATGGAAAGCTTAATCAAAGAGCTCGGCCTACAAGATGATATCGAAATCCATGGATTCACGTCGAATCCGGCAGAAGTCTTCCGTGAATCAAAGGCCTCGTTGTTAACGAGTGAATTTGAAGGATTCGGATTGACGGTCATGGAAAGTATCAATGTCGGTTGCCCGGTTATCTCTTATGACGTCAAATACGGACCACGCGAAATCATCGCTCACGGGGAGAACGGATACCTTGTTCCGGCTAACGATATGGAAGCGTTCGCTGAAGCGATGGTTCGACTCGTCGAACAACCGCTTGAGAAGGTCGAGACGAAACCATCTCTATATCTTGAAACAGCGGTAAAGAATTATGGACGGTTACTTGAAGAGTTAAAGAACTAAATCTACTACTTGAACGATGAAGAGGATGAACGATATGAAAAAAATCACAAAAGCCATTATTCCAGCAGCAGGACTCGGGACACGTTTCTTACCTGCGACCAAAGCCATGCCAAAAGAGATGTTACCGATTCTCGATAAACCGACGATTCAGTATATCGTTGAAGAAGCAGCGAAAGCCGGAATCGAAGATATCATCATCGTCACCGGTAAACATAAACGAGCAATCGAGGATCATTTCGATAATCAGAAAGAACTTGAGATTACACTCGAAAATTCCGGAAAAACGGAATTACTCGAGAAAGTGCAATTCTCAACGAACCTCGCGAATATCTTTTACGTTCGCCAAAAGGAACAAAAAGGTCTCGGGCATGCGATCCTGACAGCGAAACAATTCATCGGCAACGAACCGTTCGCGGTCTTACTCGGAGATGATATCGTCGAGTCGGACGATCCGGCAATTAAACAATTGATGGACGTCTACGAACAGACGGAAAAATCGGTCATCGGTGTACAAGAAGTCCGTCCGGAAGATACGCATCGTTACGGCATCATCGATCCGAAATCAAAGAACGAGCGACTGTATGACGTAAAGAAATTCGTCGAAAAACCGGCTCCAGGAACGGCACCATCGAACCTCGCCATCATGGGGCGTTACGTGCTGACACCGGATATCTTTGATTATCTAGCAAATCAAGAAGAAGGTGCAGGCGGCGAAATCCAATTGACAGATGCGATTGAGCGCTTGAATGCCGATAGTCAAGTCTTTGCGTATGACTTTGAAGGGAACCGCTATGATGTCGGAGAGAAACTAGGTTTCGTCAAGACAACGATTGAATATGCGTTGAAAGATGCGGAAATGAAAGATGAACTGAAAGCATTCATTAAATCATTAGACATCTAAAAAGGTGAACCACTCTGAAAAACTTCAGGGTGGTTTTTTGTAAATCATGAAACCCACCTGTCTAGTCGAAACGTAGTAGAAATGAGAAGAGAGGTGCTACATGTGTTAACGTGGCTTGGTTTAAAGAATGACCAAAAGTCAGAACGACAATTCTTCGCCGGTGTAAAAAAGAAAACAATTTTTCTAATCTTACTCCTAGCGCTAACGATCTTGAATGGTGTGAAGTGGGTCATGTCAGAACTCATCCCGACCGCCTTTTTCAGCGATCCAGTCGTTTCGGTGATACCAGGCGTGCTTGGCGTCCTAACAGCGGTCGTTTTCGTGCTATTAATGGAGCGCTTCATGCAGGATAAGTCGAGTGAAAAGTAAGAGATACACGAAAGACCACCTGTTGTTGGTGGTCTTTTTTGTGTGAGATGTATTGTTGCGAATTCAAAAAAAGTATTGCTTACAGTGAAAGTTTAACGGGGAACGTATGTGGCGGTGGTGTGATGATGGAACTTTTGATCTTCTTCATCTTCTGATTGAGTATAGTGACGGTATATACTTTTCGCTCAAAATCTCCTTCTAGGACGTAATAGCATCGGTTTAGGTCGTGATATCGAAAATCAATCAACGCATTTTTGGAAGCATAAGCTCGCTTCACCTGTTTCGTCTTATAATCGACTTCGAGTAAAGAATACACATTTAATAGAAGCTCTTTCTGATTTGAGATTTGCTTTGTTTTACTGACCCACATCACACTTTCGGGTACTGTGAGAGTCAATTCACTAGACTTCGTCTTGATGTTATACGTACTGATTGCTAACTCTTCGTTTTCTTCCGTCAGGTTTCCGTAAATCTTGATCTGCTGATCAATCTTTTTAAAGTAGAATCCAAAAGTAAGTTGCGGGATGATTTTTACACTCTTTACTTTTAAACTTTTCCGGTCAATCGTATAAAGCGTAACGTCCCGACTTGTCTCACCGTAGACATTTGCCAAGACATAGATGTTACTTTGGTCGATTATGAAATCCCTCGCATGACCTACGAACCGTTTCGTACCTTGGCTCTTTTTGTAATTAGTCGTATATTTGGTAATCGAAAACTCATTTAAATTCGAGTTGTTTAATGAAACGAGTCCATCATTGACTCTCTTGATGTTTAGTGGATTTACCTCAGTCTTATGTACGGATTTATCCTTTGATTTCAAATCAATCAACGTATCTCCATACATATCAAAAATCAAACCGTCACTGATTTTGGTTACTCCTGAAATGTTGTATTGTTTCGTCTCGACCATTTTAAAATTTTTAAAAACTTGAATGGACGTAAAGGGTTTCGAATAACTCGTAGAGATTACTTTGAATTCTGCGTCATGCGCCGTGGAATCATTTGAAAAACCGTAAAGCATCGTAACGGCAGAGGCAACTAGAGTGAGACGAATCAGCTTGTTCTTCATGATCATGAAAAGTAGCTCCTTTAATAGATTTTCTTTTATTTTACATCTTATTCTATTGATTACCTTAAAATAAATATATGTAATGATGGACGAACCAAACTTGCTACAATAGACAGCTGATATTCAAAGTCGTTTTCGCGCATTTCTCGATGTTCTTGATGTAAAATAAGAAAGACAACGACGGAACAGGTAAGGGGCGAACAGACATGACGAAGCGATCCATTCAAGATGCGGCTTTTTTGGGGAAACGGAAACAGGTAATGCGGTGCATCGAACGCGGTGATGATCTGAATGAACTCGATGAAGAAGGGTTTGCGGCACTTCATTGGGCAATTCAGGAAGGATACTTGCGGATCGTCGAATTGTTGCTCGACCACGGGGCGGATGTGAACCTTCCGAATCAAGACGGGATGTCACCGCTGCATATTGCACTGTATGATCAAAAGACGGACATCGCGTTGCTGTTGATCAAGCGGGGAGCCCATCTTGATTTAAATGAGTACGGCTTCTCAGCGCTTCATTTAGTAGCAGGACGATCCGGTAATAAAAAAGTCTTACGGAAACTAGCGCAAAATGTGGAGTTGTTACATCAACGGACCGATGACGGGGAAGGTGTGACACCGCTACACTACGCAGCGCAAGAAGGTAAGGCGAAAAAAGTCAAACTGTTACTCGAAGCGGGAGCAGAGGTTGATGCTGTTGGATTAGATGGTTTCACACCGCTGTACCTGGCAGTCGGGAATAATCGTCCAAAAGCCGTGAAGGTTCTCTTACAGGCAGGGGCAGACATCGAGGCAGAAAATGTCGCGGATGGTGATACGGCAGTGCTCGCTTTAGCGAGTGCTTACGGCTATGAACGCGTTGTTCGGATATTACTTTCTTACGGAGCTGATTCACTTCATCGAAACGCAGACGGACGAACGGCGCGGGACGCGGCACTTGAGAATGAACACCATCAGATTGCTGAGATTTTGCGACAAAAAGAGATTGATGCGATGTCATGATATGAAGTGAAAAAAAGATCCAACGCAGAAGACCGAGGGATGGTCCATCTTCGTTGGATTTTTTCGTCTTGGTATCATATCGTCATTTCGAACGATAGATTGGTCGGATGTAACGGGAGAACCTCCTGATGTAATTGATTCGTGGATGGAGTGGACAATTGAACTTCGTGACAGGTGAACGAATCCGCCCAAACCGTACCGGGTCCTTCAAGTAATACACCGAAGTGAAGTGATGCTGCTTCAAGGGGAACGTCAAGGACGCAGGCACAATACGTCCAGTCTTGATCACCGGTCAATCCACGATTCGTCATGTTATCGAACTGTAACGGATCGCCGTGGATGTCATCGACACGGAACCAGATGGCTGCTTGACCGACTGCTTCCGTTCGCAAAAAGCCTGCGACCATGATTCGTTTCTCTCGATAGGTGGTCGCTTGTATGCTTTGCATCATCGTACCGAACATCCCCGCTTCTTCCGTGTCAGTTGTGCATCTGATTTTTCCGGAGCTCCGTCCTTGATGGACGATGTCTGAATCGATGCTAAGTGTATAGGATCCGGCATGACTGCCGCTTAAAAACCAACCTTCAACATGCTGTTCTTCCATTTGCACCATCTCCTTATTCGTCATGAGTTCCATCAACTTTACATATTTTCGTGGAGGTAAATGATATAACCCTTTGAACGCCCGCGTATATGCTTCTTGCGATTGATACCCGCACATCAATGCAACTTCGAGCAAGTCGACACCATCTCTTAAAAGAGTGGCGCTGACTGACAAACGGCGTAAACGGACATATTCCCCGAGCGTCTGACCGATTTGTCGTTTGAAAAGTCGTCCGAAATGAAACGTGGAGTAGTGATGGCGCTCTGCGAGTTGTTCGAGTAACCATTCATCGAATAGATGCGCTTCGATATCTTTGAGGATGACATCAATGGCAGTCATCGTTCAGGTAATTCCGAGCGCTTCGTAGAAGATGAGTACATCAGACTATGCAATATTTCGGCTACAATGGACGTCAATAAATCGAGAATCATCGGCAGGACTCCTTTTCTGTTTTGTTTACCTCTTTATTATAGACCCGAGTTGGAAACCTTTTTTGATAATAATTGCTATCTTCTGGGAAAAACCAGTTTAAAACAGAATAAATTATCGTAAAATAAAACATACATTGGGTAGAAGAACTTAAGGGAGGAATACGACATGATCGGAATCAGCATCGCCACCACATGGGAGTTTGACGCGACACTCGCGTATTTTCGTGTTTCGTCGGAAGAGCGAATCGCTTATCCATATGGTGAATACTTCACGCGAGAAATGAATGGAAAATCACTTCTGTTTTACAGCACAGGGGTTCGAAAAGTGAATGGGATTGGTGCAAATCAATATATGATCCTCCGTTTTCCATTGACGAAGATCATCGTCGCCGGAACGTGTGCCGGGATCGATCCACGACATGATGTACTGGACATCATCGTTCCGAATCGAGCTGTTCAATATGATTGCACGGTCAAGGAAATCGAACCACTCATCAAACCTTCGTTCGTCGTCGATCTTGACGTGTCAAAGTACGGCAATGACTTTCATCTCGGAACAATCGGAACGGCAGACCGTGCCGTCGTCATGTGGCGAGATTACGTTGAGTTGCGAGATAACGGCCTGACGATTGCCGATACGGAAGCAGGGGCTATTGCTTACATCTGTCAGAAAAACGCAGTTGAATGTATCATCATCAAAGGCATCTCCGATTTTCCGACCGAAGAGAAGGAAGAAGACGCCGTCGAGGCAAACCTCGAGCAGATGCGGATTTATATCGAAAATACGCCAAAAGTCATGCAACGGATTTTTGACGACTATTTGCATCAGTTTCTAACGTAATTCGTAATCTCCACACTTCTTTTACATATTTTCCAAGTTTCTTGTGACAATATAGTTCATTAGCATTGTATTTTTTGAAATATGTTCTATCATAGTGAATGGAAACGTTTTCTTAATATGGTGAGTACATACCGAACTGTACAAGAAATGCGTTGCGATCATTAGGATTCGTTAGCGTAGGAGTAGTTGGAGGGACATAGAAGTATGCAAGAATGGAAAGTATCTGGTCAGTCTGGACCGAAGCGGATTGATATCGAAAGTCGGTTTCGTCCAGAAATCGAAGGGTTACGAACGGTAGCTGCTTTACTCGTTGCGATTTATCATATTTGGTTCAATCGTGTCTCTGGAGGAGTCGATGTCTTCTTCGTCATCTCAGGTTTTTTGATTACGACATCGATCATCTCAACGATTAACCGGACAGGGGAGTTTAAGTTCCTGCCGTACGTCACAAAGTTACTGAAACGACTGTTGCCTTCCGTTTTGTTCATTTTAGGCGTCGTTTTAGTATTAAGTACGTTTTTATTACCAGCATCGATTCTCGGTAAAACGATTCGTGAAGTCGTCGCCTCGATGTTCTTCTATCAAAACTGGCAACTCGCCGTTTCAAGTACCGATTACTTGGACGCGACGCAAATGAAATCACCCGTCGAACATTTTTGGGCATTATCGATCCAGTGGCAGTTTTATATGATTTGGTTTGTTCTGTTCTCATTCATCTTATGGATGATGAACAAGTATCAGATCCGGTCGATCAAAGCCGTCCTCAATGGTCTACTCGGGTTCTTGTTTGTCACGTCACTTGCATATTCGATTTATCTGACAGAAGTCAATCAGCCTTGGGCGTATTTCATTACACCGACGCGCGTTTGGGAATTTGCCTTAGGTAGCTTGTTATGCGTGAACTTATCCGCGATTCGTGTCCCGAAAGTAGTGGCGACGATCATCGGATGGGTGGGTCTGATTGGATTGCTAACGACCGGTGTCCTGTTTAATGTCTCGCAAATGTTCCCTGGTTATATCGCACTCTGGCCGATGACATGTGCCTTAATGATCGTATTATCAGGAACGCAAGAGACACGGTTCGGATTAAAACGATTCCTCGGATCTAAGCCAATGGTCAAGCTCGGTGGGATTGCCTTCGGGATTTACCTCTGGCACTGGGTACTGCTTGAGTTCTATCGCTACAACGTCCAACAAACACCTGGTCTGCTCGTCGGCACATTGATCATCGTCTCGTCGATCGGCTTATCCTACCTGATGACGGAATGGATTGAAAAACCGATTCGGACAGCGACCGTCAACCGGACCGCGTTCAAGAAGTTAGGGTTGATGTTGTCAGTCAACGTCTTGTTGATCGGGTCATTACTTGGACTCTCTTACATGGAAGAGCAAGAGCTAAAACAAGCTGTCAGCAAGAATAAATATCCAGGTGCCTTAGCGATCGAACAGGCACTGACTGTACCAAAACAAGATCCGTTCCCATCGTATGCGAACGTCTTTAACGACTTGCCACTCGTCCATACGGATGGTAGCAACCAAGGGCTACAAAAGACGGAAGCAAAGGTCGGGGAATACGGGAAGACGAAGGATTATAAAGCAACGATTGCACTCGTCGGTAGCTCGCACTCAGAGCAATGGTTTGGTGCCTTGCATGAAGCGGTCAAAGGGGCGGACATTCGTTTGCTCAATCTGACGCGGTCGGGAACACGTTTTTCGACCGGGTACGAATCGGACTCGTTAAAAGGCATCTGGAATCAGAACGTCTTGAACTACTTGAAAGATGCCGATGTTGATTTGATCATCTCGCACGTGACAGCAGCGGATGCTTCAAAAGACAGCATCCATCAACAAATGGTCGATCAGATGCAGTTCGTCAAAGACGAGTATGGCATTGATGGGTTGGCGCTTCGGGATAATCCACGGTACGATTTCAACGTGCTCGAGGCACTGGAAACGACAAGCATCGCTGATACGACGAAACGGATGAACACACAACCGAATCAAACGGATGAGACGTATTGGAAACAGTTTGAAAAAACGAATCAATCACTCTATAAGTTGGATTTGACGCGTTACTTCCACGTCAAAGGGGAATATCGCCCTGTCATCGGCAATGTCGTCATCTATCGCGACAACAGCCACATGACGAATACGTACGCGGAAAGTTTTGCTCCGATGTTTAAGAAAAAGCTCAACGAGGTCCTCGCAGAAAAGTTAGCGACGGGCAAATAAGCATATAAAACGGCTTGCATTCAGAAAAGGGTGCAAGCCGTTTTTCGTATCATAGGTTAAACAGAGTAACTGCCGTCTAGTTGTTCGAGTAAATCAAGGGCTTCAGCGCGAACCTTTGAATTCGTTCCGAAGTACGCATTGACGACACGAGAAGCGGCAAAACCATCCTCCATCGGACCGTACGTCGCACGGAACGTATCGAGTTGTGCTTGATACATTTTCGTTAGACGCGGAATGTCTGATAGGGCGTGAAGCAATGCTTCTTCCGTCTCTAAGATTGGTCCCGGAAGGTCATTGTAGTAATCCAGGTAAAAGCCGCGTAACGTATCCCGATAAAGATCGAGGTCATAGGCATAGAACATCATCGGACGATTCATGTTCGCGAAGTCGAAGAACACAGAAGAATAGTCTGTGATCAGCAAATCGGTGATCGAGTACAGTTCTTGAATATCTGGATACGCCGTCACGTCGATGAATTGTTCCCGGTGCTGCGCTGGAATCTTCGGCTTTTTCGTGATGAGCACGTGCGTCCGAATCAAGAAGACATACTCCTCGCCTAGCGCTTCTGCGACCCGGTCGAAATCAAACGGATAGTCGAAGTAGAACTTTCCTTTACCGAGCGACTGATGGTCACGGAACGTCGGTGCATACAAGATGACCTTCTTGTCTTCCGGCAGTTGAAGTTGCGTCCGAATCCGTTCGATCGTCGCCTCATTATTCGCCGTAAAGAAGAGATCGTTTCGCGGATAACCAGATTCGACGACAGGACCGCTATATTGGAACGCATTTCTAAAGATGTTCGTCGCGTAAGGGCTCGGAGACAAGAGGACGCTCCATTGTTTGATCGCGTTCGTTACGCGCTCGACGTAGCCTTCGTCCCGTCCATGGATCTCATCTAAGTCAAACAACATCTTCTTTAAAGGTGTACCGTGCCACGTCTGGATGTACGTCGTCTCTTCCCGTCGCGTCATGTAATGCGGGAAATTCTGATTGTTGACCCAGAATTTCGCTGTCGCCATGTAATAGAAGTAGGCAGGAGATAAGCGTTTGACAACTTTTGCATTTGGATCACCGAGATAGAGCTTTTTGTTGTAGATCCAGACGACTTTATAGCCAAGCGCTTGTTGCTTCAGTTCCTCGTAAATGTAACGCGGACTGTCCGCATAATGTTTCCCGAGTCCGCTCTCGAAGACGACGAGTTTCGGATCGACCGGTAAGACGCGTTGCATGAGTCGATATCCTGCCTTCATCGTCGGGAAGTAGAACCGGCTTCGGCGATAGATCTTAAAGAGGATGTTCGCCGCTTCGTTCGTCTGGATCTTTTCAACGAGGCTCGTCTGTTTCGTGTAGTTCGTGATCGTTTGATAGACCTGATCGGAATAGGTCGTATCCGTTTTCGTCAAGAAGACGTCAGCCCGTCGTTTGTATTTGTCATCCATCTCAAAATCACGGCGTGCCGTTGCGTCAAGATCCTCGAACAGGTCATCAATCGTTTTTGAGATTCGACCTGGTAATTCGTTCTCGAGATCGAGATACGAACCGAGTGGACCGATGAAGCGTTTCGGATCGAACTGGAGATAGTGAACCGGTCGTTTCAAGAAACTGAAGTCAAAAGCGACACTGGAGTAGTCGGTGACGAGCAACAGGCTCTCTTTTAACAACCCTTGAACATCACGTTCGCCTTGGTGGATGACCGTGATCGGTAAGTTCTCGAAGTGACTTGAATATTGTTGCATGTTCGGATGCAGGCAAAGAACGATCTCGAGACGATGCTGTTTCGCATACGCGTGCAAACGATCACTTGATAAGAACGCTTGATACTGCTGATAGTATTCCGATTCGAAGAACTGGAGTGGCGTCTGTAGCCACGACCGCCACGTCGGAATGACGAGCATCTGACGTTTGACCGATACGTCGTCGTTCAAGAGTGCATCAAAGCGAGACAAACCAGTAATTTTGACCTCTCGATCGGCATATCCCATATCCTGCGTGACGAGTCGTTTTTCTCGCTCCGAGCTGACAAGGAACAAATCCGTGTCGAAGGCGGCGGCAAATTTCCCGTACTGATCATTCATCTTCTTCGTTCCGAGAACCCCGTGTTGGATGAAGACACGATCCGCGCGCATCTTTCGTTTGAACGGCTCTGAGCGAAGCGGGTACAAGTACTCGGCGTGATGTGTCCCGATGACCTTCTTCGCCATCAAAGAGTGATAAATGTGTTCCTTCGATTTGATCGGCAAGACGTTTCCAAGCGGAGCGACTTGCGCATATTCGTTTGATGTCGGATCGATGACGTAATAGATCGGTCGCTCCGGATAGCTCTCGCGCATGTATTTGAAGAAATGATAGCCATTGTCCTGCGCTTTATACGGACGTTCTCCGACAAGCCATGTGTTCTTTTCAGCGAACAGCCGGTAGAGGGGAGCAAATGTCATCAAATGATTCAAATAAGCGTAATTTTCGTTCGTGAACTCCGTCATCTCAAACGATAGATTCCGGTGACCGACCGTATAGTACGGGATGATGTGCATCGTCGACGTCTCATCTTTCCCTAATGCTTCCGGTGTCAATTGACGTGTGATGTAGCGAGCGCGACCGAGACGTTGCAACTTTGGTTCCGACCGATGATAGAAATCGAGTGCGATGAAGGCATCGTAGACGCCTTCTTGCAATTGCGATGCTTGATAGAGTTGCGACCAGTTGATTGTCGCCGTGTAGTGATAACGATACAATCCGAATTTTTTCGCACTCGTCTCATTTTGATACAGCCAATCAATCGCGACCGGCACTTGAGCGCCACTCTCGCGGTGAACGAGGAGTAACCGTCCTGTCTTGATGAACGCATGGCGCGTGAAAGCTTTCCCGCTGATGACGGTCGTCGCTTTCGTCTCGTTGCGGACAGCATCGATTTGGATTTTAGGTTTGATTTGCGGTTCTTTATTCAGCAACAGACGCAGATTGCCTTTTAAATCCGTATACAAGTGGACGAATTCATTGAACGTCTCATCCATCAATGGCGCTAGAGGAGCCGTGATCTTCGTATCGACGAACCGTCCTAACAGGATTTCACGAGTGAAGGCGGACGCGTCAAGCGTAGCATGGCTCGGTAACCCGTCAGCTTCCCATTTCTGTAGTTGCTCCGGTGTGAGATGTTCGACTTTTTTCGTGAATTTAAGCCAAAGGGAAAACCGTCCGACCGGATAGGGTGAGTCTTGATCCGCTTCGACGGACTCGATCTCAGCAAGACCATCCTCCTCGACCGTCGGGATGTCTGGTTCTTCCTGCATGTGAGCAGCGTGCTGACTCAATTGCGCAACGAGCGTATGCGGCAGCTGAAACGTGAAGCGATGATCGTGCTGTTGGTTGGTCACTTCAAGGACCGTCTCTTGCAAGCGATCGCGGATGAGTAAGGACGTGATCGTCAATAACGGGTCATTCAATTGACCGGATAGCGTATAGTCTGTCGGCGAAGATTGAATCTGTAACGACTCTTTTAATGCCGATCGTTTGAGTTTCTTCTGTTTTTTCGGAAGTACGGTGTGCCCGAATTGGAGCGCCCGGAGAACAGATTTAAACAGCATTTAATCAAGGAACCTCCTACTAGATGATGTTTTATGAAAGCGTTATCTTCCATTAGCATTCTATCATAATCACCAGCTAAAACATCCCAATTTTTGAAAAACAATACTGACTTTGACGGATACACGAAAAAACCTCCTCACAGGGGAGGAGGTCGACGAACTATTCGTCGAGCTGGTTCAAAAGCGCGAGCCATCTTGTCGTAAACACATCATCCGAGAAACGATCAATCGAATGTAGCGCTGCTTCGCCGATTTGACGTCTGAGGGATGGTTGCTCCATCAAGCGAATCGCTGCGTCAGCAAAGGCTGACGAATCTCCAGGTGGAATGATAAAACCAGTCGTTCCATGCTCAATGATTTCACGGGGACCATAACAAACGTCGTAGGCAATGACCGGAACACCGTAGCCCATGCTTTCAAGAATCGCCATTCCGAACCCTTCGGATTGCGACGTAAAGATCGTTGCGACGGCACCATGATAAGCGTCTTGAATGTTCGTGACAAACCCTTTGAAACGGATCTGTTTCGTCAATGACAATTCCTTGATCAAAGCGTGGAGATCCTTTTCGAGCTGGTCGTTGTAACCAAAACCATAAAAGTCGAGGAAGGCGTTCGGATTATGGTCGACGATCTTCCGCATGACTCTGACACTCGCAGCGACATCCTTTTTGATTTGAATGCGCGAGACGACGATAAACCGATTCGGATCAGGTTCAGGAAGTGATGTGTAATCCGCTTCCGGCACCGCACCAACACCGTGTGGAATCGCATGGAACGTTTTCGAATGACCAAATTGATGGGTCATATGCGCTTGTTGCCGAGGTGTTGCCGTGATGACTCGATCCCATTCGTCGAGGCGACCAAATAACGTATCCCAGACACCACTGACCGTTGCTGTCTCGTTAAATGGTGCTACGAAGTGATTACTATGCCCGAAGGCAATCTTTTTAATATTCGGATGCTTGATGTCTAGGATGACCGCATCCAAGTTCTTTTTCGGAAGGTTGGCAAGACGATCCCGGTATTCAGAAGAAATCAATACCGCTTCATGTTGACTTAACACTTTGTTCAAGACGAACGTATTAAAGGTTGCTGGATCATTGAATTGTTTTTCCTGACCGGCTTCGAAATAAAACAGATGGCTCCAGTCTGTCGAGTTGATTTTATGCCAAATCGTCAAATAACACGTCCCGTCACTGTGGAAGAAGGAACGAGAGACCGGCTTGTTCGACGTAAACGAGTACTGGATCGTCTGAACCAACTGACCGTTAGCGAGATATTCTTCGCGGCGCAGGCGATGACGATTTTCTGAAAAATAATCGATGAAAGCGAGCTGATCATGAGCATCGAACCGGGCGTACTGGACGTATGTACCATTGTCGAACAACCGATAGGAATCCTTTTCCGCGCGACTCGCATCGAGGAATAACGTATACCGTTTTTTCCAGCGTGGAATCAGTTCTGCTTTTGAAGAGACGACGGATCGTTTGTCTGGCTGTCGACGGGCTAAATAATTGATGACGTTGACGACCTGAACGCGAGCGTCAAGCAACCGTGCTTCGACCATCTCTTGGCGTATCGTTTCAAGATTCGGTTGAATTCCTAACGTCACGAGTGTCACGTTTCGCTCCGGATCAGCGGCGACGATGGCGTTCGCTCGTTTGATGACTGCTTTTGATAAACCACCACGCTGGGCAGCTAACATGTTCAATGTAAAAAACAAATCTCGTTTCATAGGCATCTCCTTATATAGCGCTTACAATTTTTAAACGACGACATGAAATGCAGGTCACATTGGTGAACCTTGCCCATACTATAGCATAATTTGTTGGAATAATAAGGAACCTAGGGGCACGGAGATGTCCCTAGGCGTAACGTTAAGCTTCATTGACGGATTGAACGAATGATCGATTGGCTGTGATGTACGTATCCTGAGCCGTTTTCAAACGTGGTGTTCCTTTCGATGACAGGACGACCTTCTCAATTTGAAGTACCGTGTCGGGTGTATTTTTCGTCGGCAGTTCATTTTTAAAGTCACGATCGGCGTACTGTTTACATGTCTTCAAAATCCGGACCGTTTTCGGCGGTACTGTCAGATAGGTCTCGTCATCAATCGCAGGTGGGAGATGGACATATTTTTTGTTTGCCGTGACGTAAGCCCCATCAGCAGTGACGAGTCGTGGTGTGCCAGCAATCGTCAACTGAAGATCACTGATCGTCAGGAGTTGACCGACTTCAAGAGCCGTCTGCTTATGTTCGAACTCGAGGTCATCATACAAGAAGGCTTTCTCGAGTACGACAACTTGCGTTGGTGCTTCGACATGATACTTCGTCGCGTCGATTTTCTGTAACGGTGATTTTTGTTCCTCTGGACGAAATTCGGCTTTGAGTTGCTGATAATGCAAATGCATCCCGTCGACACTACTTGGTAACGTCATTCGCACGACGAACGGATGATAGTCGTCATGGATCAGCATCAATTGGAATGGATGTGAATGCCGTTCGAGTGCCTCTGTCGGAATGAACAGTTCGTTCCCTTTGACGCGGAACGGAACGTCGGTTTCCGTTGCTTCGTCGTTAGGCGCAATCAAGAGAACGTGATCGACTGAAGTTGTGTCGTCTTTGAGCAATTGCACGACTTCATAAAAGACGTCATCGACGAGTCGTGTGCCGGCGTACGTAGCGAAGAACGGCTCAAGGACAGGTCCGAGATGGTGTAACGATTCCGGCATCCGGTAATAGAGACGACCCTCCGATGTATAACGCGGTGCTTTATGTTTTTGGACAAGAAGCGTGATGAAGGCGACGAAGCTGTCGTAATCTTCTTGCTGAAGCAAGGCGTATTGTTTTTGGAAGATGTCATCGAAAATGAAATCCGCCGGATCTGCATTATGGCGTTCAAAGACGGCAATCATCTCGTGGAACAGGTCGAAAAAGGTCTGATGTTGTGGATGCTCAAGGAAACGCTTGTTGTTGAACAGTCGGGAGAGGAAGTCCATCTCGATCAAGCGACTCAAAGCATGCGTTTTAGCGACTGCTGGAATATCAAGTTCGAGCGTTTTTTCAAGCACCTGTAAATTGAAGGCCGTCTTTTCGAAAATACTTGTTTGCCCGACAAGCGAATCATTCATCGCGAATCGATTGACGTGATAGACCGGTGCCGGATTCATCGAAGCCGTTTGGCATTTTGAGATGGCTTCAAAGAAGAAGAGTTTATCTTCACCGAACTTCATCGGACTGAACCGGATGTTATGCTCGATCAAGACGGAGCGCTTTAGGATTTTTCCTGGAGGTCCAACTGCGCGGAACACTTTGTCGATTTCATACGGAACCAGCTGATTCGCTGTCGTAAACGATGCGAAGCGACCAACTTTTTGAATCGACGTGTCGGTATGTTTGATTGTTTGACCGAATGCGATATCGGCATCGTTCGAAGCGGCTTGTGCGACGAGTTGAGGGAATCCGACCGAATCAAGGCGATCATCAGCATCTAAGAAAGTGACGTATGTACCTGTCGCTTCTTCAATTCCGACGTTTCGCGGTTGTGCAGGACTGCCCGTATTTTCAGGGAGTTCGATGATGCGAATGAAATCCATCGTTTTGGCAGCCGTATGGAGAATCGATAACGATTCGTCCGTCGAACCGTCATCAACGAAAATCGCTTCGATTGTTGAGTAATAGAGCGTGAGTGCCTGAATTGACTCGATACAAGTCGATAAGTAAGCGGCTTTATTGTATACAGGAATGATGATTGATATGATTTTTTCCAATAGGAATTCCCACCTTAAACAAAATATTTAAAAAAATACCAACTGAACTGTACCACAAAACGGATGGCTGCATGAAAGAGAAGGGTAAGAAAACACGAAAAAGGTCGATGACTCCATTATAGAATAGAGTCATCGACCATTTAAACAAGTAACACAGTAGCCTTATAGGATTGGAATCATTTGATGCCAATGTTCTCAAGGTATTTTTTTTCAGAAGCATCAATTTTATTGTTGATTTGTTTCGTATATGTCTTTCGCACGTAAGTCGATCCGTCTTTTTGATAAATGGCTGTCTCTCGTCCAGATAATTGGTCGTAATAAATTTCAATGAGACCTTGATCCTCATAAACGATGACGCCCGTTTCACCGGTATTTCTCTTCAATTGTCGGTTGTCCTGTTGTTTCGTTAAGTATTGGTTTTCAGATTTAAAGACTTGGTTGATGGCTGCATCATATTTCTGTTTTGCTTTCTCACTCGTCGTATTTCCGTCTTGATCGTAATCACTGCATCCCGCTAGGCAGATTACCAGAAAGAGCAGTATCGATAAAAGTTTCACTTTCAAATGCGAACACCTCCGAAATACACTTTTTGTATTAACGATAGTGTACATCAAGGTAGTACTTCATATGTAGTGCACTTGAGAAAAAGGGAAGTGTTTCATGGTGATCACATTATAGTTCGATGGCATCGATGACGCCTTCAGGATACTCCCAGACGTTTCCTTCAATGGGCCATTGATGATGGCAGTTCGGACAAGCGACTTCCGAGGAGAAATCATACTGAATTTCGATACCTAAGCGGCGTTCTTCGTACGATACACTATGTAAATCTTCAATCAGAATCTCATCCTTGAATTTCTCACGGCAGCGCGGACACTTAAATTTCGAATAATGACTGATGACCGTATCCATTTGATCCAACTCCTAAATAAAGAATAAGTACCGTATTCAGTATAATGATAACGCTTACATAAAAACACGTTAATTTTGAATTGTAATCAAATTGGAATATATCGACTGAATTGGATTTTGATTTATGGTAGCTCTGCCTGTATGAATAAACAAAGAGGGCGCGCTTTTTCGCAAAAAAATAAAAATTCCCATAAATGGTTATAGATTTTATAATGAAGTAGAGAAATTAATTTTAAGAAAACAACTATTGATAAGACACTATAAATTTCATCGATTTATTACGTAAAGGATCGTGTGACAATATGCAACTCATCAAACCAATTAACGGTCAGAATCATTTTTGGCTGTTCGAAAAGGATGGACGGACACTCCACACGTTTCACGGCATCATGGGAGAGCGGTTAGAAGAACCAATGAGCGAGCAGAAGTTCTCGCGCTTTTTTAATCTGGATGCTTATATTCGAGAGCTCGTAGCTGAGAAAGAACAAGACGGATACACCGTTGTTCAAGAAGCGGATTACCACGAAGTTGTCGTCGAGATCTTTTGTCAGGATAAGGAATATGATCTTATTAGTGAACATCGTTCGAACATTGAAGAAGACCTCAACGGATTTCTTTTTCAAATCGGAAACGGTTATTTTGTTGAGGATGATTATGGTCCAGAGACGATCGAATTCGTCCTTCATGTCTTGGAACCGTCTTATATCGTCGAACCCGTCATTGATTATTTTAAGGAACAGTTTAATGTGAAGAAAATCCGAATGGGGCAGGCAAAGGTTCATTATGGCAGACGCTTGACTGGGCTCTATCCGGCAGGAAAAAATTTTAACCGGAAAAATTGAGCAATGACGACACAGGTAGGAGGGACAGGATGAACGAGCTGACAATCTTTGAACAAGGCTTTCAGACAAAATATATTCAGCGAAAGCTTCGGATATATGAAATTAATGTGCTTAGTCAACTGCAAACTATCTACGAAATCATGTGTTTTGACCATACAGTAGGTGTCTTTACGAGTGAATTGACGGAAAAAGTACTGTATGAAACGCTAGTTCGCTACAATCATTTTCCTTTGTATATCACGACTAATTTTGATGAGAAGATGGAAGATGAGATGGATCTCTTAGAGCGTTTAAAATCGCGACCATTCGTGTGCTGCGAACATCCGCGGTACGAAGGCGATCAGCGACGCACCAGCTTTTACTGTTGTATCGAAGTGTTGAATGCGAACGATTTACGTTTCGTCTTAAAAGAGTCTTTCTTTCGGTCTGCTTATAGTGAAACGTACCTTATCACGTTCGCTCGATCCGCGTTTGAGTTGAAAACTTCTGGAAAATGGATCTTTAAAGAAGCGAAATACACGCATGTAATTGATGCACGTGATGGACTACCGTTTCTCCTTCCTTCGCATGATGCGCTCGGTTTCATGTGGTTTTCGAATGGAGATGCTTTTCAAACCGTCGATCAGCTAAAAGTGGTTTTACCAACGGAGTATCAGATTGATCATGTACTAAATACTTTCGAATAATTGAATTTAAGATAAAAGGAGTCATATAGAATGACATATCAGAGTGGATTACCTGGTGTCACGGAAGAAAGACTAAAAGAGGTAGAGGCAGTACTCGGCTTCGAGCTTCCTAAAGAACTACGAAACCGATACAAACGTGAAAACAAGTTCAGCGTCGGCGAATGGGAGTTTCATCCGATCAAGGACGAGCAGTATATCAAGCGGACATGGGACGACCTCGTTCGTTTCAATGCGGAGGATGCAGAAGATTATCCAGAAGGGTTCTTGCGGATTGCGGCGGACGGAACAGGTGACGAACTCGGATATCAGTTACCGGACACAGAGACGATCGTCTTGTGGGACCACGAGGAACAAGAGTTATTTCCGATAGCACCGACGTTGAAGGCGTTCATTGAAAAGGAACAACAAATGGAGCAGAGTGCGGAACAAGCAGAACTCTTCGTACAAACGGTTATTGAGACAGGAACTGTCTATGGTTTATCAAAGTTTGAACAGTCGGGCTGGGCATATTGTCCGTCGAATCAAGAGGAGACAGACGTACTGTTATTCTTTTCGACAAAAGAAGCCGCAAAGTCATTGCAAACGAAGGAATGGGCGAACTATCACTTGATTCGTTTGGAGCTAGATTTATTCATGGATGGCTGGTTACCGAACATGAGTGACGACGGACTGTATTGTGGCTTGAACTGGGGACCAGAGCTCGTCGGACTCGAGCTTGACCCGGAAGATGTCTTAGCCGATTTAGAAGGTTAATAGGATTTTGGCGTTTTGAAACAAGTCGATGGAATGTCAGATGTGTGGCTTATCTATCGCCATGGACAAAAACTGTAGAAGATTAACTTAATGGATTAAGGATGATAAAAAATGATCGTCACACTCAGTAAACAAGTAGATGGCATCACCTATTTTTGGTTCATGTACCGCGATGGACGGACAATTCAGATGTATCACGGTGTCACCGAGCAATGGAAACTCGATCAAGATGTCAACGATTCAATCGAAGAACGGTATACATTTCGGCGTCAAGCAAAACGACGACTGAGAGAATTAGTTGCAGAGAAACAGGCGGAAGGATATAGACAAGATGATATTTACGGGATGCAACCCGGACGAAAGGAACGCGAGAAGTTTCGGAGACGGACGTCATGGCTCGCTTATCTTCTTATGGGGCTCGGTCTGTTCCAGTTCGTGACTCCGTTCACTATTTTGCCAATCGTCGTATTAAGTATTGGTATCATTCTGATGTTCTTAGCATTCCTCAGTAAAAATCAGTTACCGCTATGGTTACGTGTCATCTGTTTCATCGATTACTTCTTGATGCATATCAGTTTTCGACAAGTGCAGTATATTCCACATCTATTTCCGATTCTATCGATTGGAACAGGGATGTTGTTATGGTTATATCTTTTCAAAAAACAACATATCAAATTGAACGCATCGTCTGAATAAAAGTGAAGGATAATATAAATGGATCTAAGGAGTTATAAACCATGAAAAAACTAGGTGAATTTACAAGTCAGGAAGGCAATCTAATCGTCTCGGACCCGGCTTTCCTTGAGCCAGATATAGAATACAACGTGACGATTCCGGTTGAACAAGGTTCGATTTGGACGGTCTTCTATGACGAAGACGAGTTCGAATCAATCAATCTGCTTTACCTGACGGTGAACGAAAAAATGAAGATGGATCCACCCGATTTCGAGCCGTTATCCGATCTAGTCGTTGTCGATTCAGCGCAGCTCGTCGTTATGAACATAGCGGATTACGGAAGACGGGAAGCCATCGACTGGGAGATTCGAAATACGTTGGAGTTCGACGAAGAAATCGACCCGTTCTATATCGCGATTTCAGACAAAATGATGGAAGACGAGATCTTTCTGTTTCCGTTCGGTGTCGCCGTTCAGTTGATGGGGGACGGACACTATGAAGTCCTCGTCCGACGAGAAGACGGGAACGTGACAGGTATCGCGATCGTCCTCGGAGAACATGACGATTTTGAAGAGCACGATGACGGGGAAGAAATATCGCTGGAAGACGTCGACGTACCACGACTGAATCATCAGAACACTGCTTTGCCTGACGATGCCTTTCTTACGAGTATCCTTCAGGCGATGCGATTATTTTATGTGAACGATCAAAAATCCTTGAAGTACAGTATTCCGATCGAAGGTCAGAAGGTGGAGCACAAACTGTATTTGTATGATTATTCATCCTCCATTCAAAACTATCAAGTGGCAGTGGAGAGTTCCTGTCCAGAAGCGCGTATTCAAGCGTTTGAGACCAATCATTTCACGATTCCAGATTGGTATAAAGAGATTTTACGGGTTTGTAACGGTGTAAGTATTGCCGAAGAGTTGAACTTATATGGTATTCCGCTGACGAGCTGGAACGGGTTATCGCATGAGATCCAAGGCAATCTCTCCGTCAGTCTCGAGGAATACGCGTTAACCGAGTTCGATGCGATCCGTGACAAGTATTTCTTTTTTGGATCGTCGTTTAGACAGGATGAATACTATGCGGTATTGAAAGAGCGACCAGAAGAAGCCGTCTATTGTTTTGACTACCGGACACTTAAACTCAAACGCCAAGCGACGACTTTCCAAGATATCGTCCGTGATGCATGGCGCGCTTGTAACCTTAAAGCACTACATAAAAGAATGTGAGGATGATCTCATGAAAATAATCTATTCTCGTGAAGACTTACTCGCACTCGAAGATCCTTTTGAATATGATGTGGGATTACCGATCAGGATCAGAGAACTTCCGGCTTCTGTCATCGAAGAGGAGATTTCGGATAGCCGAGAACAATTGGATCGTCTTCTGAAAGATGGCTATACCTTGGTCATTCAGAAACCACGAATTCCGAACCCTCCCGTATTCTCGGAGTTACCCTTGATAGCAGAGAATACGATCATGAAATTGTATACCTACGAGGCGAATCATTGTAAGGATGCGTTATGGGAGGCACTGTCCGAGAATGAATACGATCGGCACTGGGCTTATTTTTTATTGAAAAAAGTCGAAGGTGTCAGATTCGAATTGCCTTACACGCAACCATCACAACAATCACTCAGACTCACTCACCTTGGTACGAATCAACTCGTGTATCTACAGTTTGAAACGTATCAAAGCGTATCGTGTCAGTGGGAGTGAATAAAGAAAAGAGTGACGAAACTGAAAATATAATGAGTCTAAGGAGAAGCCATATGATACAGCTGACAAAACAAAACGGCTCAGATATGCTCTACCAAACGATTTATACGGAAGGACGCACCATTGTGCAGCATCAAGGGATCGTTGGAGCGTGGGTGAAAGCAGAAGACGTAAAACAGATGCGCGTTTCTCGCTTCAAACGATTAGGTGTACAGATTTTGCAGCTGGTTGAGGAGTTAGAACGGCAAGGTTACCGCGAGCTGAACGAGACCGATTATACCGGACTGGTTGTTCAGTTTTCTTATGAGAAAGGTCAGGAAGAAGCAGCACTCGAGCGACGTCACATGATGGAAGAAGTAATCAATGATAGTTTGCTTCATATGGGGAACGGATACTGCGAAGGAGGAGATATTGGTAGTGGTACGACAAATATCTTTTACTATGTCCTTGATGTCGAAGCAGCCGTCGCACTGATCTTTGAAGAAATGAAAGCACGCGATGTACAAGACGAACCAAAAATTGCAGTACAAGAAGGAGAAGTGTACACCGTTCTCTATCCTGAAGGAGCGACGTTTGATTTGATTGGTGAGGGGAAACCGTGGAGCTGGATTCCGATGACGCAAGCGGAGGACGAAAAGGTGTGGCACGTCATCGATCAACAATTTCAATTCTCGCCTAGTACGACGGTTTTTCCATCCTTCCATGCCCCAAGTCCGTTCATTACATACGAAGTGGATTATGAGAAACGAGAAGAGATCGAGCGGGAGCTAAAACGTATTCTGACTGAGCTGACCGTTGACGGAGAACGCGTTATGGCACTCGATTGGAATCATCAAGGATACTGGATTGACCCAAGACGTCCGTTTCTTCGAAATGAAGAAGGAGACTGGATGATTCCAGCCGTTCCAGATGGCGACTATTCCTTTTTCATCGCTCGCGATTTCCGATGGGGTTACCTCGGTCATCCGTGGGAGGGTAGTATCACTATGTTTGGAGAAGATATGATTTCTGCGTTCCAAGGGACAGACATTTTTATGAATGAAATCCGAAGAGGGTGATTGAGGTGAAATTGACCTTTCAACAAAACGAATGGATTGATGTGTTCCGAGAACTGCTGCCACGCGACGATTGGCAAAACCTCGTCCGTCTTCAAGTAAATCAGCATACGTATCCGTTTGAAGTAAAGTTATTAGAACGACCACTCAAGCAAAATCCAAACATCGGCGATTTTTCGGATTGGACGGTCCAGTCCCATTTCATCATGACCGATGCTTCACAGCTTGAAAGATTTCTCGAACATCTTGTCATCGAACAGCGGGAAATGGCGACTGAAGCAGAACTGACACTCATCGTCCAAAAACAAGGACAAGGCATCGTCCGGGTCACGAACGATTGTGTATCGATGTATAGAGTTGCATATGAGGAGCTTGATGAATCAGGTACAGAATATGAGAACTTTTTCGATGCGGTCTTACCAAACGCAGCGTTTCCGGTCGAGGTCGTCTTTTGTGGTCGGGATGTTCTAGATAATGCTGATTCGATTCACGTGATGACATTGCACGATACCAATTGGCAAACGGTATTTGAAGAACATTTATTGCATTTGCTGAATCGAAGAGAAGTGACGATAGGGAAATCTTCGCATTCCTCAGAACAAACGCTGGAGGACTTCATGTCTGAATTCTCGTTATTGATGGCGTATAACTTCATCGTGACGCGCGATGCAACGGGTCGATTTGGCATGCTCGATCACTTTTGTACGAATGGTAAGATTGCGCATTTTGGAAAGATCAGTGTAGTAGATAAATGATCGTAAACGCGTAAGGAAGAAAAAATGCTAGTCAACAGCGGCGTTGCTTTAGATGATTTAATCTTGTACTTAGACGATGTCTGCGATAGCATGTACTTTTGCAACCATCATTTCGTAATAAAATTCACTCGACAGGAGGAGTTGCCTGAAATTTTTATGAAGGATAGTTCATAAATCATATGGAATTGAAAGCTATAAATCATTTAAAAACTGATGCTGAAATGAATGCAAAAACTCTTGAATCGTATCTCTTCAAATCTTTTAAGTTTAGAAAAATCTATGCATAAAGCAGAAACAACCTTTGATTCTCATAAGTGTTATTTATATAAACGCACTTTGTTTTTAAAATCTTAATGAAAATAAATCTATATAGTCCTTTTGTAAGAATAATACTTTGAAATCATTTAAATACTGAGGAACATACCATTATCTATAAGGTGATGTACAACTTACTTACGACGATCGAGGGATGGTTGGGAAGGAGTAAAAAAATGAAAAATGAAGTTACAACGATTCTCTTCGAGTATCTGTCGGGAGAAGGTGACGTATCAAATGAGGAAGCTATCGCTATACAAGAAGCAGAGAAATACTTTTATGAGAATTTAATTGTTAATAGCAACTTGGTATTAGCGGATGGGAACAGATTAATAAATAGACGAAAACGATTATGGGGAGTCCTCAAAAAGAAAGGATATGAAGAACTTCCTCATGGACTACAAGTAGACCTTCGATGGAATCGGGAAGAAGAGCAGGTTGTTGTTCGTATTGTACTTCAGTGTCGCTATGGAACAGGAACAAAAAAACGTTATCCTTCGGATGAAGATTTAATCCGGCATAGTCGGCTTTTAAGCATGCCTTATCTTAATGAGAATGGATTCCATTATGAATCACAGTCGGAAATTGAAAGGCCGGGTACGTTAAAAAAACAAGTTGAACATGAGCCAAATAAGAACATAGAGTTAGTGTTTACGCATACTGTGAACAACCGCGAAGAGAATCAAGTCAAAGATTTAACTAATATTCTACGTGAAGCGATTGATCAAATGATTCTAAGATACGAATCGATTTTAGAGGCTGCCCCTGCATTCACTAAGGAGCAAGCACCAGCTATAGTTGACAATGTTAAAGGAGGGGTAATAATGCATCCTAAGAATATGATTTTACAAGGTCCACCAGGAACGGGCAAAACCTATCATACGGTCTTATACGCCGTCGCCATCATTGAAGGAAAGTCTATCGATGAAATTCAGAAGGATGGATACCCGGAAGTGAAGAGAAG